>DATHNI010000531.1:0-14817 GCA_035486135.1 Acetobacteraceae bacterium | reverse complement strand
CTGGAGGAGGTCGGGCCGGGATTGGACGGGCCCGCCCGGGAGTGGCTGGCGGTGGCGTGTGCGCCGATTGGCTCGGGCACTGTTTCGCCGGCCGAGTGACAATCGGCGGGAGGGTCACCGTTGCCTGTCAGGACTGATGGGATCAGTTTGGTCCAGATTCAGTCAGAGCCAGCGCATGAAAACGGTCAACATCCACCAGGCGAAAACGACCCTCCCCGCCTTGCGCGCCGGGGTCTATCGCGGCGACGACGTCTGCATTGCCCGCAACGGGACGCCGGTGACAAAACTGGTGCCTGTCGCGCCACCGCAGGCACGGCAACCCGGACTGCTGCGCGGCGTCCCCGATTGCCGCGGCTTCACCTACGACCCTGGCCTGTTGGCGCCAATGACCGACGCTCAGCTCGCTGAGGAAGGCTGGGAATGACGGTCGGCAACCTCGCCGACGCATGCGCCCTGATCGTGTTCCTGGCCACGCCGGATCCGGACCGGACGATGCCGAAGGCGGCCTCGCTGATGCGCACGGCGGAGATACGCGTCTCGCCGATCATCGTCTGGGAGATCACACGCAAGGCCGCGCTGGGCAAGCTGCCCTCGGTTTGGGCACCGCACGCGTCGCTGACCGCGCTGCTCCGGAGCCAAGGATTTGCGTTGCAACCACTCGGATGGGATGACGCGGAGCCAGCCAACCGCCTGCCGCCGCATCACAAGGACCTGGTGGACCGCATGCTGATCGCCACCGCCTTGCGCAACGATCTGACCATCATCACCGACGACGCGGTGTTCGCGGCGTATGGGGTGTCGACAATCTGGTGAGGTGTCCAATGTTCCACCGTTTCCACATCGGCGCGATGGACGCCGCGATCGTGTCGGACGGCCCGCTGGTGCTGCCGCGCGCGGGGCGCATCTTCAAGGGCCCCGACGAAGTGGCGATGGACTCGGCGCTCGGCGCCTCCGGCCAGCCCACCGACAAAGTTCATGTCGAGCAAAACTGCCTTCTCCTGGAAACCGCCGGCAAGCGCGTGCTGTTCGATAACGGCATGGGCTCGTCGAAACTGTTCGGCCCGGACAGCGGAAAATTGCTCGGCAGCCTGGCGGAGGCGGGCGTCGATCCGACGTCCATCGATGCGCTGGTACTGACGCACGCACATTCCGATCATTGCTGGGGCACCATGCGCGACGACGGCGTGCCGAACTACCCCAACGCGACAATCTACATGGCGCAGGCGGAGCTGGCGTTCTGGGAATCCAACCCTCCGGGGGAGCGGCGAGAACGCAGCCTCGCCGGCGTGCGCAAGCACCTGCTGCCGTTGCGAGACCGCATCACTTTGATCCGCGACGGGGAAGAGTTCCTGCCGGGCGTGACGGCCTGGGCAACGCCGGGCCACACGCCCGGCCACATGGCGTATTTGTTCACCGGCGGCTGGTGCCTGACCGGCGACGTGGCGTTTCACGATCCGCTGTCCTACGCCTTCCCCGAAGCGGAGAGCGCGTTCGATACCGACCCGGTCGAAGCCGTCGCGACACGCCGCGCGTTGCTGGCTCGGCTGGCGGACGAAAAGCTGGCAGTCATCGGCTATCATCATCCATGGCCCGGGCTGGGTCATATAGAGCATGCCGGCGGCACGTTCCGATTCGTCGGAACGGAACAGGGGAAGCGAGCATGATCCGTGCGGCGATTGTCGGCTTGGGCTGGTGGGGCAAGAACCTGGTGAACGCCGTGCGAGACCAGGGCGACCTGATCCGCTTCACCACCGCGCACACCCGCAACGCCGCGCCGGTCGCCGACTTCTGCCGCGAGCATGGCCTGCGCTGGGCCGCCGACCTGGACGCCGTACTGGGCGATCCGGCGATCGACGCCGTCGTGTTCGCCACGCCGCACAGCGCACATACCGAGCAGGTGCTGCGCGCCGCCGCAGCAGGCAAAGCGGTGTTCATGGAAAAGCCGTTCACGCTCAGCGTCGCCGAGGCGGTGGCTGCGATCGAGGCGGCCGAACGCGCCGGCATCGTACTCGCGGTCGGGTTCAACCGGCGCTTCCATCCGTCGATGGGGCATCTGCGCCGTGCCGTGCGCGAGCAATTGCTCGGCACCGTCGTGACCGTCACCGCCGAGCAAACCGCGTTGTGGGGTCTGCAACTCACCGCGGATGCCTGGCGCGCGCAGGCCAGCGAGGCTCCCGCGGGCGCCATGACCGCGATCGGCGTGCACCTGGTCGACGGCATGATCGACTTGCTCGGCCGCATCCAAGAGGTCACCGCGCTGACCGCGCGTCGCGCCGCGCCGCATGGGGATGGCGACACCACCAGCGTGCTGCTGTCGTTCGCCAGCGGTGCGACCGGGCACCTGTTTTGCTCCATCACCGCGGCGCCGAACTACCGGATGGCGGTGTATGGCACGCAGGGCCTGGGCGAAGTGCTGGGCCATCCGATGAGCACGTTCCGCCTGACTCCGGCGGCCGATCCCGGCCAGTTGTCCGGCGCACCGCCCGAGGTGATCGAAACGCCGGGCTTCAACATGCTGACCGCCGAACTGCTGGAGTTCGCGCGTTGCGTCACGGAGCACCGCCCGTTCCCCACGCCGCTGTCGGACATCCTGCATGGTGTCGAGGTGTTCGAGGCGATCGTGCAATCCGCCGCGACACATCGGACAGTTCGGGTCGCATAAGGAGATCGCCGGATGACAACGCTGCCCTTGACGCTGACCATCGCCGACTACGCAAGGGTGATGCCGCTGGCGGCCGGCCAGGTGAAGCCGGACGGCATCGACCTGACATTGGTGCTCGGCAGGGAAGGTTCCTGGCCGGCGCGCGCCGATCTGCTGCGCCGCGCGCTGAACGATCCGCAGGTGCAGGGCGGCGAGGCGTCGATGGCCGGACATTTGCGCCGCATCGCGCAGGGCGATCGCAGCCATGTCGCCATTCCGGTGTTTCCGCTGCGCAATTTCACCGCCCGCGATTTGTACGTTCGCAAGGATGGGCCGGTGAAGACGGCCGCGGACCTACGTGGCAGGCGCGTCGGCATGTACGACTGGGTGGCCAGCGGCTCGATCTGGTACCGGCACTTCCTGCGCTTCGTCGATGTGCAGCCGGACCAGGTGCAATGGTGGATCGGCAGCGTGGATGAGCCGGGGATCACCAACCACGTCTACACCCTGCCCGACGGCGTGCACGCCGCGCCCGCCGGCAAGCCACTATCCGAGATGCTGCTCGACCGCGAACTGGACGCGATGCTGAGCCCGCCGAGGCCGCGCCGCTATCATCCGGTCGATGGCCCGATCCTGCGGCTGTTCCCCGATATCCGTGCGATCGAACGCGACTATTTCCGGCAGACCGGCATGTTCCCGCCGCAGCATCTGATCGTGCTGCGGCGCGCGGTCTGGGAGGCGAACCAGTGGGTTCTCCGTAGCCTGACCGACGCGTTTCTCGCGTGCAACGAGATGTTCGGCAAGGCGCAGCGTTCGTTCCCCTACGCCGCGCCCTGGCTCGATGCGGAGTTGGAGGAGACCGAGGCGCTGATGGGCGAGGATTTCCATCCGTACGGATTTGAATCGAACCGCCGCACGATCGAGGTGTTCAACGACGAGGCATTCGCGCTGGGCATCGTCAGCCGCCGCGTGTCGCCGGAAGAATATTTCGCGGAGTTCCTGAAGGGCTGACGATCACCACGGTCATTGCGAGGAGCCGGCGACGCAGCAAGGAACAAGGCTACTCCCCCTCCCGTTGTGGGAGGGGGCCGGGGGGAGGGGTTCTGTGCGGCACGGAGCCCCTCCCCCAATCCCCTCCCCCAGGGGGAGGGGGAGTCCTTCCTGCGCTCGATGCACTCACAGAGACGTTCTAATGGCGGAACGGCGCGAAATCCGCAGCCGTCAGTTCGCCAAGCGCGCTCAGCAGCATCGGCCAGCTTCGCAGCCCTTCGTCGAATGACGACAGGCGGAAGAACTCGTTCGGTGCATGCACGTCCTCGTCCGGCATGGCGAGCCCATACGCCAGGGTATCGATGCCGAGCATCTCGCGGAAAATCGCGGTGATCGGCAGCGTGCCGCCGGCACGCACCGGCACCGCGCTGCGTCCATGCAATTGCTCCTGCACGCGCGATGCGGTCACCAGCAGCGGATGGTCGTCGGGCAGCGTCGGCGCCGGCGTGCCGCCGTCATGCGCGCTGAAGCTGAGTTCCACGCCCGGAGGCACCTGTGTTTGCAGATGGGCGCGCAGGTGCTCGCGCGCACGACGCGGATCCATGCCGGGCGCCAGCCGCATGGTGATCTTGGCATGTGCCTCGCACGGCAGAACGGTCTTGGTGCCGGCGCCGGTGTAGCCGCCCCACAAGCCGTTCACCTCGATCGTCGGGCGCAACGTGATCAGTTCTCGCACGGTAAAGGCAGGATCGCCCCATCGCGTGCCGCCAATGCTGGCATAGAATTCCGCATCGTCGAACGGCAGCGCGGCGGCCGCGGCACGGGCAGCATTGCTGATCGGTGCGGTGTCATCGAGGAACCCGGCAACCTGGATGCGGCCCTGGCGATCGTGCAGGCTGGCCAGCAACGCCGCCATCTCGTGCAATGCGTTGCGCACGGCGCCACCATAGCGGCCGGAATGCGCATCCTTCGCCGCGGTGCGCAGCGTGAATTGCAATCCGGCAAGACCGCGCCCGCCGATCCCCAAGGTAGGGACCGTCGTGCTGGCGCGGCTGCCATCGGCCGACAGCATCGCATCGGCGGCCAGCATGCCGCGATGGCGTTCGACGATGCCTCGCAGGCTGGGGCTGCCGGTTTCCTCCTCGCCCTCGATGAACAGCTTGATGTTCACCGGACAGCCGCCGGTCACCGCCAGGAATCCGGCAATCGTTTCGATAGCGATGGTGGTGGAGCCCTTCACGTCGGACGCGCCACGCGCATACAGGCGGCCATCGCGCACCGTGGGTTCGAAGGGCGGCGATTCCCATAGATCCAACGGGTCAGCCGGCTGCACGTCATAGTGGCCGTAAACGATCAGCGTCGGACGGTCCGGCGCGCCGAGCCACTCGCCGAACACCGCGGGCTGGCCGCCGCCTTCCAGCAACTGCACGTTCTGCATGCCAATCTCCCGCAGCCGCTGCAGCAGGACGTCGCGCGCGGCCCGCATGGCATCGGCAAAGGCGGGGTCGGTGCTGACACTGGGCAGGCGCAGCAGCGCCTTCAGCCGATCCAGAATCGCATCACGCTGCGCGGTGAGATGGGTGATGACGGCGTCTGACATCGGTCGGCTCCGCTGGGTGAAAGCAATCACCGGATGGCCCGCACATCCGCGCTGCGGTTAGCACAACCCAGCTCTTCATGGAGGAACATCATGGCAAGGTCCTACTACAGCACGGTGATCGACATCGCCAGCGATCTCGCCTGGGCGGCGATCCGCGACTTCGGCCACTACGGATGGGCCGGCGTTGTCAGTGAAACCCACATCGAGGACGGCCGAAGCGGCGACGCGGTCGGCTGCATCCGTGACGTTTCGCTCTCAGACCGTACGATAAGGCAGATTCTGTTGGCCCATTCCGATAGAGACCGCAGCTACACCTACGCGTTCTGCGACGCGTCGCCGTTCCCGGTGCATGACTACGTTGCGACCATTCGCATCACGCCCGTAGCCGATGGCAATCGATCCTTTGTCGAATGGTGGGCCACCTTCGATTGTGCGGCAGACGATCGCGCCCGATGGGTGGCCTTCTTCGCCGACTCGTTTCGGCAATGGCTGGAGGCATTGCGCTGTCACCTGGCAGCCACAACCGGCGCCGGACACTAACCTGCCCAACACGTGTTCCGTGCCTCGCGGGCGGGGGCCTTGCGGGCCGGGAGGCAAACATCGCCACGCGTCTGGCCGCCGCGGAGCGCGCATGCCATCCTGCCGCGACACTCGCCCGCAAGGCGCGCCATGCCGCAACGCCGCCAGATCCGCCTGAACGCCTTCGACATGGCCTGTGCCGGCCACATCCAGCATGGGATGTGGACGCATCCGCGCGATCGGTCCTGGGACTACACCTCGCTCGACCACTGGGTGGCGCTCGCCCGCACGCTGGAGCGCGGGTTGTTCGACGGGCTGTTCCTTGCCGACGTGCTGGGCGTCTACGACGTGTTCGAGGGCAGCCCCGCCGCATCGCTGCGCAACGCCGTACAAATCCCCCTGCTCGATCCGATGGCGCTGGTACCGGCGATGGCGCACGCCACCACGCATCTCGGCTTCGGCGTCACGTGCAATCTCGCCTACGAGACACCGTTCCTGTTCGCCCGCCGCATGGCAACGCTCGACCACCTGACGAAGGGCCGCATCGGCTGGAACATCGTCACCGGCTATCTCGACAGCGCGGCGCGCGCCATGGGCTTCAACGCGCAGATGGAACACGACGACCGCTATGACCTTGCCGACGAATATATGCAGGTGGTGTATGCGTTGTGGGAGGATGGCTGGCGCGACGACGCGGTGATCCGCGACCGCGCGGCCGGCATCTACACCGACCCGGCACGCGTCCGGCGCGTGCGCCACCACGGCAAGCAGTTCCGCGTCGATGCCATCCCGCTATGGGAGCCGTCGCCGCAACGCACGCCCGTCCTGTACCAGGCCGGTGCGTCGGACCGCGGCCGGGTGTTTGCCGCCCGCCATGCCGAGTGCATGTTCATAAATCCTAGCACCAAGGCAAACGTCCGCCGCCTCGTTGCCGATCTACGCGCGCGCGCCGCACCTCGGCCGATATTGGCGTTCCTCGGCGCCACCGCCGTGGTCGGCCGCACCGAACGCGAGGCGCGCGACCTGCTGGAGGAGTATCGGCGCCATGCCAGCGTCGAGGGCGCCTTGGCGCATGCCGCGGCGTCGCTCGGCATCGATTTCGGCCGCTACGGCATGGATGAACCGATCGACGACGCGCCGACCCAGGCGATCCAATCCAATGTCGAGGCGATCGCACGCTCGCTTGGCCCCGGCTGGAGCAAGCGCAAGCTGATCGATCGTTTCGTGCTCGGCAGCCGGCAGCCGCCGATCGTCGGTGCGCCGGAGCAAGTGGCGGATGAGTTGATCGCGTGGGTGGATGAAGGCGACGTGGATGGCTTCAACCTTGCCCGCACGGTGGTGCCGGAATGTCTGGATGCGTTCATCGAACTGGTGGTGCCGGTGTTGCAGGAACGCGGCATGTTCAAGCGGGAGTATGCGGCCGGTAGCTACCGGCACAAACTGTTCGGTCTCGGAGACCGGCTACCCACAGTTCACCTCTCCCGCTTCGCGGGAGAGGTCGAGTCGCGTAGCGTGGGAGAGGTTCACGAACTCCGCGACCGTTAGTGTCTCCGCCCGGCGCTCCGGTGCAATGCCCGCCTGCCGCAGCAGTGCTTCCCCGCCAAGCGGCTTCAACGCCCCCCGCAGCATCTTGCGGCGCTGCCCGAACGCAGCAGCGGTCAGCCGCTCCATCCGAGCGAACGCCGCCGCGTCCGGTTGCTGCTGATGCGGCGTCAGCCGCACCACCGCCGACCACACTTTCGGCGGAGGCACAAAAGCCGCGGGCGGTATTCGTTGCACCAGCGCGACATCGCAAATCCATTGCGCCAGCACCGACAGCCTGCCGTACTCGCCACCCCCCGGCACGGCGCAAATCCGCTCCGCCACCTCCTGCTGGAACATCAGCGTCAATTGCTCGAATTCGGCGGCCTGACGCAGCATGCGAACCAGCAGCGGCGAGGCGATATTGTACGGCAGGTTTGCCACCACCTGACGCGGCGGCGCAACCAGCGCGGCGAGGTCCAAACTCAGCGCGTCCGCGGCGATCACGCGCAGTCGTCCGTTCGCGCCTGCGGCGAGTTCCTCGATGGCTGCCACCGCGCGGGCATCAAGCTCGATCGCAGTGATGCTCGCAGCGCCGGACTCCAACAGCGCGCGGGTCAATCCGCCCGGTCCGGGCCCGATCTCAATGATGTTCCGACCGTCCAGCACACCCGCCAGGCGCACAATCCGCGCGGTCAGGTTCGCGTCGAGCAAGAAGTGCTGCCCCAGCGAACGGCGCGCGTCGAGCCCGTGCCGTGCGATGACCTCGCGCAGCGGCGGCTGCACGATCACGCGCCGTTGGCGCTCCGTATGTCGATGGTGGCCTGCCGGCGCAGGTCCCGCTGCAACTGTCGCGACGCCAGTTCCACCCGCTCGGACAGGATGCGCTGACGCATTTCCGCGTTGGTCAGCGTTGCCAGGTTCTTCTCCTCGCGCGAGCAAACTATCACCACGGCGATGCCGTCCGATGCCACCAGCGGTTGGCTGGCACGGTCGAACGGCAAAGATCCCAGCAGTTGCCGGAACGCGGGCGGATTGATCGTCTCCAGCCGCACATCGCCCGGGTCCACCGGACGCGGAGAATTATTCGCCTTCGCCACTTGCTCCATCTGATCGCAACTATGCACGGTAGCACTGATGTTGCGCGCCTTCTCCAGGGTCTGACGCTGCTGGTCCGTCGGCTCCTGCGGATTGAGCGCCGAGGTGAATGGCAGGAACGTCTCCCGCATCTTCAGGATGGTGCCGACATCGCGGCCCACCTCACGCTTGCCCTGCAAGGTGACGATGGAAAACCCGCCAGGGACCGGCACGGGATTGCTGATCGCTCCGACCGGCATCTGTTGCACGAGTTGCGCGACCTCTGGATCGAGCTCGTTGGGTTGCACCCAGCCTAGTTCGCCTCCCTGCAAGGCGCTCTGCGTCTGGCTGAACTGCGCCGCCACCACAGGGAACGCCGCACCCTTGCGCAACTCGGCGATCACCGTCTCGGCGAAGCGTTGCGCATCGGCACGGTTCGCCGGATCGTCCACCGGAATGAAGATTTCGCCGACGCGAAACTCCGGCTTGCCGACAAGCTGCGCCTCAAGCCTCTGTTGTTCGGCCACCTGTGCATCGGACACCTCGGCCTGGTCACCCAACTGCTGGCGCAGCACCTGCGACCAGCCGAGCTGGGTGCGAATCTGGTCGATCAATGTGCGCTGGCTGACGCCGTCGGCGGCCAGCTTTTGCCGCAGCGTTCCCGGCTGCATGCCGTTGCGCTGTTCGATATCATGGATCGCCTGCGCGATGTCCTTGTCCGGCACGACGATCTTGCGGTGCAGCACCTCCTGCATGCGCAGCCGCTCGTCGACGAGTTGCCGGGTGATTTGCGGTCTCAGCCGGTCCAGCACGTCGGGCGACATCGGCAGGCCGGTGGACAGTGCGAACAGCCGCGTCCGGTTGTCCACATCGCCGTTGCTGATCACGTCACCGTTCACGACGGCGACGATGCGGCTGGCATCCTGTGCCGGCGGAGGCACCACGGTCGCCGCGTGAGCGGTCGTGGTCTGCACCGCCACGGGCAGCAGCAACGACAGCACCGCCGCCACGAGAGGCGCCACGAGGGGCGCCAGTCGCCGCGAGCAAAAACTGCGATCATGCGGCATCGCCAACCCTCCCTGTGTCATAACGCACGATAGGTCATAACGCACGATAGCCGAACTGGCCGATGGTCTTGAACGTGAACAGCAGCAGCAGCGCCGTCGAGCCGCCGTCATTGTCGATGGACGTATAGCGGCGATAGAACTTGAGGTCCGCAATAAAACATTCGTCCTCATAGATTGCATCCGCGCCGACCGCCACCATCGAGTTGGTGGTCAGGTCACGCCGGGCGTAGGCGCTGAACCGGTACATCCCCCAGTTGGAGGAGGCGCCGAGCGTCACCTCGTTGCGTGGCTGGAAGAAAGACGGATCCGTCGCCGGCGTCGGCGGCGGCGCCGTGTCGAACAGGGTGTAGGGATCGTAGGTCGTGTAGAGATACCCGCCATTGAGGCGGAGTTTCGGCACGCCGACCGTAAAGACCGTATCCGCCATGTGCGTCACGAACGTCGTCGAGTCGAGCCGCGTGCGATACGTCACGTCGAGCCAGGGCGCCGGGGCGAAGCTGACGCGTGCGACGATATCGGATGCCTGGTTGTGCAGGCCGGTATATTGCGGAAACACGCTGGATTTGGTGTCGCGATAGGACTGGCCGATGAACGCGTCGAACGTGGTGCCGCCGAGATACCAGGTGCCCTCCAGTGCCGCGTTCAGCCGCACGCCGCCTTCCAGCCGATCGATGCCTGGAAAGTGGTTGAAACCGAACAGGTTCTGGTCGCTGAATTCGACATCGAGGCTGTCCTCGTCCGGGTATTTGTCGTTCTGGCTGTTGCCCACCACCGGCGCGGCGACAAGCTGCAGGTGCGGCTCGATCACCTGGGTGCCCCAGACACCGGAATCGCGCATGAACGGCCAGCGGACATCCACCGCCACCTGCGGCAAGGCGCGCGCGTCTTCGACACTGTCATGCGTGCCGTAATTCGGTTGCTCATTGAAGGCCGTGGCGTCGTATGCCGCGGCGTCGTTGTGCAGCGTTACCGTCCACAGATCGCCGTACTCGCCGACGAACGGCCGCTCCCAGTTCATCGTCAGGCTGGTGCGCCGCGTGTTGGTCCCCACGGTGCGCAATATGTTGAAGGCGCCAAAATCGAGCGAGAACCGGCCACCCAGGGCGTCCGGCTGGCCGACATAGCTATACTGGTAACGTGGCAGTACCACCGGCAGTTCGGCGTCAACCACCTGGCTGCTGAGGCCCTGGTAGAACTTGGTGTCCAGCCGGGAGTACGAGCCCTCGCCGAAGCCTTCGACGTAAATCTGCGAGGCCAGCAGGTTGGGATCGAGGTTGAAGCCGTTGCCGAGCCGGAAGTCCTCCACGTAGGTGGCCGACGACGCCCGGTTGATGTCGAAGCCCCAGCGCCAGGTGTCGTCGTAGTCGAACTGGCTCTTGGTGGCCAAGGTGCCCTGCGGCGAGTTGGCGACATAGCCGGCGGACGTCTCCAACAACAGGTAGCCGTCGTTGAAGCGGCGGCGATATTCCAGGTTGAGCTGCGGACCCGTCTGGGTCGTCAGCACCGGCGTGAAGGTGGCATCCGACTGGTCGTCGATGACCAGGTAGTACGGTTGGGCGACGTAAGCGCCGAGGTGGCTGGATTCACCGATGGATGGCATCAGCAAGCCTGAAGCCCGCTTCACCGACGGATCGGGCGCGGAAATATAGGGAAACCAGGCCACCGGCCAGCCGAACATCTCCAGCACGGCGTCATAGTATTCGTCGCGCTTGTTCTCGAGATCCTGCACCCCGGAACTGGCGCGAAGCTGCCACAGCGGCGGTCTGGTAGGATCCTTTTTGCAAAGATTGCAGGGGGAGTAGACCACGCGCGACAACTCGTTGATCTTGCCCGCGGTGCGCCGCACGCCGTTGGCGGCGAGCTTGCCGTTCTGCGCCAGCAATGCCCGCATGTCCTTCAGGACGCCGTCGTTCATGTCCTGCGTCATCTCGGCGTAGTCGGCGAACATCACCTCGCCGTCCGGCTCCAGCAACACGACATGGCCGGTGGCAGCGGCGGTGCCGGTATTGCGGTCGAACACGATCTTGTCGGCGCGCAGCACATGGCCGTTCTGCCACGCCTCCACGTGGCCGGTGGCAATCACCAGGTTGTTCTGCTGGTCGTACTGCACCTGGTCGGCCCCGAACGTGACGGGTTCGTTGCGCGACGGCTGCGGATTGCTGCCGATATTGCCGAGCACCCCGAGCTGTGCGTGCGCCGGAGCCAGCGGCAGCAGCCAAAGCGCCAGCAGGCAGACGAGAAAAGCCCGCATCGTCAGCCGTCTTCCATGTGCAGCAGCAGCGCGATGGCCAGCATAAGGCCGGATGCCGCCGGCACCCACGCGGCGAGCAAGACCGGCAGCGCGCCGGACTGGCCGAATTCCTCGGCGATCTTGGAGATCATGAACAACGCGAATCCCGCCGCCACGCCGCCGCCGATCATGCGTGCGACTCCGCCGCGCCGCGCCGGGCGCATCGAGAATCCCGCGCCGACCAAGGCCATCGTCGCGCACAGCAGCGGCAATGCGAGCAATGACTGGAAGTGCAGGCGGTGGCGAATGGCGGAGAAGCCCGATCGCTCCAACAGTGCGATGAATCCGGGCAGCGCCCAGACCGACAGCGTATCCGGGGAGGCAAAGCTCTCCTGCACACGCTGCACGGTCAGGTCTGTCGGCAGGCTGATCTGTTCCGATGGCCCGGGTGCCTGGTCCGGCCGCAGGTTGCGGGCATCCGACAGGTCCCAGCTTCCCCGGCCGAGCACGGCGCGGGTCGCTTCGATACGCGTCAACAGCCGGTCGTTGCCATCCAGGCGGAACACGCTGACTCCGTTCGCCGTGAGTTGCTTGCCATGCATTTCCACGCCGCGGGCATGAATGATGGCGACGCCCAGCGGCGTCAGCGCCCGATCCGATTGTCGCAGCCAGAGTTGACCGCCGTCCAGTGCCAGCGGTCCGCCGCCGGTGCGCAGGTAGGTATTGTCCATCACCTCCGCGCGCGCCAGCATGATCGAGGACAGCGGACTGCCGATGGTCACCGCGGCGGCGCCGAACAGAAAGGCGCAGAGGGTCGGCGCGGCAAGGAACTCCCACGCCGAGACCCCCGCGGCACGCGCCACGATCAGTTCGGACGAGCGGGTCAGCCGCCAGAAGCACAAAATGCCGCCCAGCAACACGGCGAACGGCAGGATCTGCATCGATATGTAGGGCAGCCGGAGTGCCTCGATTTCCGACACTATGGCGAATGTCGCGTCCGGCTTGCTGGTGGAGCGCCGCAGCAGCTCGAGGAAATCGAACAATGCGACCAGCCCCGTGAGCGCCAGCAGCATCGCGGTGAGGGCTGCGACGAACTGGCGCGAAATGTAGATCGACAGCGTGAGTGCAGGGGTCATGGGCTCAGTTCGCGTGCGGCACCGGGCGGCGCCAGGACCACAGGAATTGCGGCGCCAGCAGTAACCATGCGCAAACGAGTCCCGGCAACGCGGACTGCACCCACATCAGCGGGATCAGCGTGTTCTCGCGTGCCGCGAGGTTGTCGACGACCAGGCCGAGGGCGAGCAATACGACGACCGTGCCGATCGAGACGAGGGGACGGAGGAAGCCGCCCTGCCGGCGGAATGTGCCGGTCAGCGAGAACAGCAGGGCGACGAATGCATACGAGAGCGCGGTAAACGGGCTGGACAGGCGTTTATAGGCCTCCGCGACCCAGCGCGGACGATCGACCTGGGAGATGCTCGATGGTGGATCCAGCAGGTTCGGAATCGAGGCCTCGCTGATGTCGAGCAATCGCGGGCTGTCCTGGTGCGTGGTGTCGGACAGGTCCAGCATGTTCTCGCGGAACGTCAGGATATCGAGCCGGCCGGTCTGGTGATCGATCTCCTGGCGGCTGCCGTTCAGCAGCAATACGCGCGGACCATTCGGCCCCTCGAGGAGCCGGCCACGCTCGGCCAGGATGGTGGCGGGCGCGTTCGCGTCGCGCTCATCGTCCACCAGGATCCCTTGCAACGTGCCGTCCGGCGCGCGCGACCGGACATACACCGTCAGGCCGTCCGATATCTCGGTGAACACGCCTTCCTGTACGAGGAAAGCGGCGATGCGATTGCGAATCTCCCACTGGAACTGGCGGAACGACGCCAGGCTTGCCGGCACCAGCCAGAGGTTGAGCGCGTAGCAGGCCAGCGTGGCCAGCACCGCCAGCGCGATCGCGGGTCGCGCCAGGGCATAGGGCGACAGCCCGGCTGCGCGCATGACCGTGAGTTCGCGATCGCCGGCGAGGCGCTGGTAGACGAACTGGACCACGACGAAGGTGGTAATCGGCAGGATGACCGCGACGAAGCTGGGGATCAGCAGACCGGTCAGCCGCAGGAACACGCCGAAGGACAGGCCGTGGTTCACCACCAGTTCGACGAAGCGCAACGATTGCGTCAGCCAGATCAGCGCGGTCAGGCCACTGGTCACCGCAATCAGGGCGAACAGGAGTTGGCGAAAGATGTAACGGTCCAGCCGTTTGCCGAAGATGGCGATGCGCATAGGCCTGACTAGCATTCCTTCAAGGGGGCAGTGAAGCGGGCGCGGCGTCCCTGGCGTCCGCGTGACCATACTCCGCCAGTCCCCAGCCGATCGTCAGGAAGACCCACCCCGCGTTCGGCAGCGTGAACAGGCTGGTGGTCGATGTGATCGGCCACAGCATGGTGCAAAGCGTGACGAACAGAGCAACCTGGATGGGCCGCGCGCCGGAGAGCAAACCGGCGCCGATGCGGACAAGCCAGGTCACGCTGAGGGCGGCAAACAGCAGCACACCGGCAAGGCCGTCGCTGGTTGCGATCTGCAGCCAGTAATTGTGCGGATGGATGCTGCAGCCTTGGGGATTGGCGATGTCGGTGACCGGCAGCCATGCAACGGCCTTGAGGTAGCGGGGATCCATGCAGTTGTCGCGAAAACCGTCGAAGCCGAGGCCTAGCCATGGGTGCGCCTGGATCATGACGATCGCCCGCTCGAAGAGCCACGCATACGGCGTGTTCCAGAAATCCCGCATGCGATCGAAGAACACAACGACCAGCGTGGCGTAGGTCACCGGCGAAAGCACCGGCGTGGCGGCGATCGCCGCGAGAATCGCAACCAAAGCGATGGCAATCGGCCAGCGGAAGCGCCGCACCACCAGGCCGGTGAGGCACAGGCTGAACAGCAGCAGGACCATTGGCATGCGCTGACCGATCAGCACCTCGGCCAGCATGGTGACAAACAGCAACAGCGCACCAGCCACGCGGGCCGACCGACCCGGTCGACCGAGCCAGTCCATCGCCAGGGGCAGGAAAGCAGGCAGATACAGCATCTGCAGCGTCGCCCCATCGCGCGGTCCGGTCATCGGCCCGGTCAGGATGCAGCACCCCCAGCGCGGGTAGCCGAACAGGTTGGCGCCGAGCAAATA
>DATHNI010000530.1:0-9366 GCA_035486135.1 Acetobacteraceae bacterium | reverse complement strand
CGCCGGTAAGAAGCGAGACTCCCCCTCCCCTTGAGGGAGGGGGTTGGGGGGAGGGGGCTCGTGCCGCACGGACCCCTCCCCCCAACCCCCTCCCTCAAGGGGAGGGGGAGCATCCTTCGCGCGACGAGCTCGCAGTTTCATCCAGGGCGGGTCGGCCGCCGCCGGCCGGTGGTCAACGCGCAACTACAACACAGCGGCGGAAACCGCCGCCCCGCGCTTCACCGATAGCGAGTATCAGCGGTCTGCTTCCGAAGCTTCGAGCCGGACGACTCTGTCCCATCGCGTGCAGCACAGGCATCGATGGCAGTCCGGCGCCGCTTGCCCTGGCTTCGCCTCTCCGGCCGATACGCGACGGTTGGATGCAGACAAGGAAGGCCGGCGCCTGCGCCGTTCCTCGATTTATCCGATGGCCTTACGTCGCCCGTTCGGATGTTCGGCGAACCAGTCGGGGTCACCCGGCCGAGGCTGGAAACCGGGATTGCTGGGCCAGTCCTTGGTGCGGGTGGACATGTCGTCGCCATAACGCACGCGGAACAGCAGCGTCCGCTGCGGCCCATTGATGTATTCGTGCAGTTCGCCGCGTGGGTGCACGACGAAGCTGCCGGGTTTGATCTCCACCGTCCCACTGGGCGTGCGCATCATGCCGCCGCCCTGGAAGCAGAAATAGATCTCGGTGGCGTTGGGATGCAGGTGGTTGGGGCTGATCTGCCCGGGTTCCCAGCAGGCAACGGTCACGTCGCCCTCGCCGACGCGGCCGAGCACCTTCTCCACGTGCTTCTGCAGACTGAACTGCTGTTCCTTCTCGAGGTCGAATACCTGCATCGGACGCCCTCCCAGGCAGATCGTTTGTCGTTGCGTTGGCTTACCCCAGCACCCAGCGCCTGAACAAGGCAAGGTCGATGTTGCCGCCGCTGATCACCAGCCCCACGCGCTTGCCGCGCATCCGTGCTTGCTCGGCTACCAGCGCCGCGAGCGGCGCGGCGCCGGCGCCCTCCACAAGGTTGTGTGTGTCGGTCCAATAGGCGCGCACCGCGTCGGCGATCGCCTCGTCGCTGACCGTAACGATGCGGGCGACGCCGGCAGCGATCATCGCCAGCGCCGCGGCGTCCGGCTGGCGAACGGCGATGCCATCGGCCTCGGTTACTGCGCGGTTCAGCGCCACCAAGTGGCCCTCGACAAAAGATCGCGCATAAGGATCGGCGCCGGCCGCCTGCACGCCGACGATTTCAGTGCGCAGTCCCAACAGGTCGCGCGTCCTGATCGCACCGCAGATGCCCGAGCCAAGCCCGATCGGCACGTACAGCGCGTCGAGCGCCGGCGCGCCGCGAAACAGTTCCAGCACATAGGTCGCAACGCCGGTGACCAGGTCGGGTGCGAAGGACGGCGCGAATTCCAGCCCCTCGGCCGCGGCGATGCGCATGGCCTCGTCGCGCGCCGTTTCGAAGTCCGAGCCATGCTCGATCAGCCGCGCTCCGAACGCCCGCATCGCGGCGTTCTTCTCCACGCTGTTGCCGTGCGGCGCGACGATCGTTACCGGCACGCGATAGCGCCGTCCGGCATAGGCGAGCGACTGCCCGTGATTGCCTCGCGTCGCCGAAACGATGCCGGAAATTTGAGGGCGTTCCCGTGCCAGGCGTTCGACGAAGACCAGTCCGCCGCGCACCTTGAAGGCCCCGGTCGGCGTGTGGTTCTCGTGCTTGACCCAGACTTCCGCGCCGGTGCGTTCGCACAGCAATGGCCAGGTGTATTGCGGCGTGCCCGGAAAGCTCGCGTGCACGAGGCGTTGCGCCGCTTCAAGCTCAGCGAGAGAAAACATCGCGACCCCCTGGCAAACGCCTCAAGGTGGAGCCCACAAAGCAACGCGGGCCGCCGCTCCGGGATGCGACCCGGAACGACGGCCCGATGTCGGGCCCCGCTGTGCCGGGGCCTGCGCACAGGCCCCGCTCTATCAGGCGATCAAGCCGGCGTCAGGCGAGCTTGAGGTTGGTAGCCGCAGCCTTGCCGCGTTCCATAGCAATCTCATAACTCACCTTCTGGCCATCATTGAGGCCTTTCAGCCCGGCCGCCTGCACGGCGGTGATGTGCACGAACACATCCTTGCCTCCGTCCTGCGGCATGATGAAGCCATAGCCCTTGGTCGCATTGAACCATTTCACGGTGCCTATAGCCATGATGGTCACTCCTTCCGGTGCGCGTCCCCTGTCGCGCGTGTGGGGATGGGTGATGGCAACGTGGTGCAGAACCCGTGCGGGTGGTCCTCAGGCGAGCTTCAGGTTGGTAGCGGCGGCCTTGCCGCGCTCCATCGCCACTTCGTAGCTCACCCGCTGACCCTCATTGAGGCCGCGCAATCCGGCGGCCTGCACCGCGGTGATATGGACGAACACATCCTTGCCGCCATCCTGCGGCACGATGAATCCGAATCCCTTGGTGGTATTGAACCACTTGACTGTACCAGTAGCCATGGTCTGCGCCATTCTCCGTCTGATGCGTCGCGCAACAGCGCGCAACGCGGTCGACAATCGGGCCTTTGGACGTCTTGAGAGCACCCGACGGACGGAAGCGCAGCAAGCCAAGCCAAATGCGATTGCGTTACACAGTTGGCACAGAAACCGTCTGGCCTGTCAATCACGGTCGCGCTATCAGGACGCAACAGGTGGCGAGCATCGCAACCGCGAATTTTTTTAGACGAGGTTGAGCGAACCGGAACGGTCCGGAGAACGATCTGTTGAAATAATACCAACCCGCCGAAAGATTTATTATATCCGCCAATCTGCTCTTATGTGCGTCGTGCCTCAATTCTAGTCACGATTGTAACATACATCGGATGGCATGGACCGCCGGTTCGAGCCTGACCCAGATGGTGGGAACCGTTGGGGCGAACAAATCAAGAGCCGAT
This sequence comes from Acetobacteraceae bacterium, assembly GCA_035486135.1. GTDB lineage: Bacteria > Pseudomonadota > Alphaproteobacteria > Acetobacterales > Acetobacteraceae > JASHVB01. Next base: position 6,470 of record DATHNI010000530.1, on the reverse strand, counting down.
GTCGCTAGCGGATCGATATAGGACGGTGGCAGGGAACCAAAAAACGCGCGACAGACCGCGGTTGTGGCGTCCCCCGCTATCGCAAGAAAACTAACCCCCGTGCACGATCCGATGGTAGCCGCGGGCGTAGTAGATCAGCCCCTCATGCACAGTGCCGACTTCCACCGCCTCCACAGCGCAGATGAACACGTCGTGAGTACCGACCTCGACGATTTGGGTGATGCGGCAATCGAATGCCACGAGCGCGCCGTCCAGCACCGGAGCGCCGGTGAGCAGCGCGTGCCATGTGGCGCCCTCGAACCGCGCTTCCATCGTGTGGTCGGTCATGCCGGCGAACACCGGAGAAAGCTCCTCATGCGCGCCGGCCAGCGTGTTCACACACAGCACCGCATTGGTCCTCATCGCCGGGTAGGAATCGTTGGCGCGATTGGCGCACACCAGCAACGTCGGCGGCGTGTCAGTGACGCTGCACACCGCCGAGGCGGTGAACCCGGCCCGTCCGCCCGGCCCGTCCGTGGTGATCACGTTCACCGCCGCACCGAGGCGAGCCATTGCCTCGCGATAGGCCTGTTTTTCCACAGCCATAACCTGCTCCGTCCCGCTCGCTACGCACCAGTATGACGCGGTCGCATCGGTTCGGCCAGAACACGCCGGGCTGCCGGATCACGCAAACGTAGGTGGACGATACGGCAGGCAGCGGCCGGAGTTCAGGCCGGCCCAGCGGCAATCGGCTCGATTTCAAACGGCCGCATTGATCCACATCAATGCGCCGGATCTTCCCCGACCATACCGAACCTACCAAGAGTAGCGCGATGCTGATCTGCGCCGTTCGCGCTGCACAGCATCCGGCCGCCCGGCTAAAGCGGCCCGGCAAACAGGGGAAACGTCATGGCCTTCGGTTTGACCCGTCGTCACTTCACCCGAGGCAGCGCGGCACTCGGCCTCGCCTCCGCCACACTCGCCCGCCCGGCCATCGCCGCCAGCGAACCAATCCGCATCGGCTGGCTCGCCGCCCTCACCGGACCCAGTTCCACACCCGCCATCGGCTTCGACCGTGGCGTGCGCTACCAGGTGGCGCAGATCAACGCGGCTGGTGGCGTAAAGGGACGCATGATCGAGCTGGTCACCCGCGACACCCAGGGCGATCCCACCAAGGCGGTGAACGCCACACAGGAGATGATCAGCCGCGTGAAGGTCCACGCCATCTGGGGGCCGACCAACTCCGGCGAGTCGCTCGCGGTCACCCCGATCATGGCCCGCTTCAAGATGCCGAACATCCATCCCTGCGTGGTGGACAGCCTGATCGACCCGGTGAAATACCCCAACGCGTTCCGCATGGCGCCGTCCAACCAGCAATGGGACGACGCGGTGCGCAACTACTGCCTGAACATAGCCCATGCGAAGAAGGTCGCCGTGGTCGGCGACACCACCGGCTATGGCACGTCCGCGGTCGGCGCCTCGGCCGCCGCGTTCAAGAAGGACGGCGCGGACGTCGTCTATCAGGCGCAGATCGACGCTACCCAGCCGGACGTCATGCCCGATATGTTGCGTATGAAGAACGGCGGTGCGCAGGCGATCGTCGTGTGGTCGGTGTCCGCCGCCATGGAGGCGCGATTGTTCGACGCGCGCGCCACACTGAACTGGGACGTGCCCTTCGTCGGCCACCCCGCCATGGGCACCGGCGAGATCAAGGGCCTCGTCGCCAAGCCGGAGAATTGGGACAAGGTCTACATCATCGGCTACAAGAGCTGCAGCTTCGGCGCCTCCGGCAAACTGCCGGACCGCTCGCAGGCTTTCGTCGATAGCGTCAAAGGCAAGATCGCGCTGGAAGACACCTCGCTGTGGTGGGTGGTGTCCGGCGTCGATGCCATCAGCCTGGTCGCCAAGGCGGTCGCCGAGACCGGATCGAGCGCGGCACCCGACATCATCGGCTATTGGAACACGCTGAAGGCCTATCCCGGGTTGTTCGGCGATTTCACCTATACGCCAGAGCAGCACAACGGCTACCCGACGAACGAGGTGGTGATGTCGAAAGCGGATTCCTCGCGCATGGGGGCCTTCGAGCTCGCTCCCGGCTACACCTGACCGGCACATGCTGCCCAACATCATTGCCGCGGGGCTGGCGATGGGCGCGGTCTACGCGCTGATCGGCGTCGCGTACAACGTGATGTTCGCCACCTCGCGGGTAATGAGCTTCACCGCCGGCCAGCTTGGCATGCTGGGCGGCGTCCTGGGCGCATTGTTCATTCACCGGCTCGGCATCCCGGCGATCATCGGTTTCCCGCTGGCGCTCGCCGGCTGCGCCCTGGTCGGCGTGATCACCGAAATCGTCGCGGTGCGGCCGGTGCTGGGCAGCCTGGACAAGCACCTGTATGTGCTCTCCACCCTCGCCTTCGCGCTGATGATCCAGCAGTTCACCGCGATCGAGTGGAGCACCGAGCCGCAGCCCTTCCCGCGCTTGTTCGGAATCGGCAATGGCGGCGTGGGCGACGAGAAATTCTGGCTGCCGGTGATCGCCTGCGCCGTGGCGGTGATCGCGCTGGAATACCTGTATCGCCGTACCCTGATCGGCCATGCCTTCCTGGCCATCGCCGAGGATAATTTCGCCGCCCGCGCCCTGGGCCTGCCGGAGCGCAACCTGCGCATGCTCGGCTTCGCCCTGGCAGGGGTGGTTGGCGGCCTGGCCGGATTCTCCGCCGGGGAGTTGCTGCTGGCATTCTTCGCCAACGGGGCATTACTGAACTTCTACGGGTTCGTGCCGGTGGCGCTGGGCGGCCTGGGCAATAACCGCGGTGCCGTCATCGGCGGCCTGGCGCTGGGTCTGTTCCAGCAGGCGGCGAACTTCGTCGTGGGCGGCGTATTCGCCTCGGTTGCGGTGTTCGTGGTGTTCATTGTCGTGCTGCTGGCCGCCCCGCAGGGGTTGTTCGGCGCACCCGCCGCGCGGCGGGTGTGATGAGCGCGACCGAGGAAGTCCTGGACGGGACGCCGCAGGCCCCGGCCCGCGCTTTCGCCATGGTTCGTGCCGCGCTGCCGTGGCTGGTATTGCTCGGGCTGGCGGTGGCCCTGCCGTTCGCCGGCAACGACTATTGGGCCGTGATCGCCTCGCGCGCGGCGATCTATTGGGTGCTGGTCGCCGGCCTCAACCTGGTGGTCGGCTTCGGCGGCCAATTGGCAATCGGCTATGTCGCGCTGCTGACGCTGGGCGCCTACACCGCCAGCGTCCTGGTCGCACGGTTCGGCCTGCATCCATTCCTGGCCTTCGGCGCTGCCGGCATGGTGGGCGCGGTCGCCGGAGTCGTCGTCGGCCTGCCGGCGCTGCGGCTGCGCACCTTCTATTTCGCCATGACCACGCTGGGCTTCGCCACCATCGTCACCCAGGTCGCGCTGGCCTGGCAGAGCGTGACCGGCGGCGGCATCGGCGTCGCCGGTCCGGTGATGCCGGCGCCGTTCGACACGCCCTGGGGCTTCTACTTTTTCTGCTTGTTCTGTGCCGCCGCCTCTACCTGGATGACGGCGAACGTCGCCCACAGCAGGTTTGGGCGGGCGCTGGTGGCGGTTCGCGACGCGGAAGTGGCGGCGGAGGCGACCGGCATCTCCAAGCCGGCCCTGCTGTTGTCGGTGTTTTTGCTCTCGGGCGCGTCAGCGGCGGTCGCGGGCGGTCTGTTCGCGACGCTGCAGTCCTACATCACGCCGGACGCGTTCACCTTCGACCTGTCGGTCCTGTTCTTCATCGCCATCCTGATCGGCGGGCGAGGCTCCATCATGGGCCCATTGCTCGGCACCATCCTGCTGACCGTGCTGCCGGAATTCGCCGCGCCGCTGGTGGCGTGGTCCACCTTTCTCTACGCCGCCCTGCTGCTGGTGATCGTGCTGGCGATGCCGGGCGGCATTGCGGAGCTGCTGGATTTCCGCAACCGCAAGCCGCTGGAGGACGACCGGGCGATCGTGCCGCGCCCGGCGTTGCTGCCGGAGATGCTGGACCATGGCGCCGCCAGCGACCGCATCGCCTTGCGCGGCGTGGTGCTCGGTTTCGGCGGCGTGCGCGCGATCGATGGCCTGGACCTGGAAATCCGTCCGGGCCAGGTGCACGGGCTGATCGGCCCCAATGGCTCGGGCAAGACCACGACGTTGAACGTCATCTCCGGCTTCAACGCGCCGGAGGCCGGCTCGGTGGTGTTGGGGTCATTGCCGCTGATCGGTGGGTCGCCCTGGACCCGCGCGCGACGCGGCATCGCTCGCACCTTCCAGACGCCGCGCAGCGTCGGCGAGGCGTCAGTGCTGCAGAACGTGATGATCGGGGGCACCATTTCCGGACGCGGCACGCTGCTGGAGTCGTTGTTCTTCCTGCCACGGCATCGCGCCGATGAACGCCGGCTGACAGCGCAGGCAATGCGAGCGCTGCGCATCGTGGGGCTGGAGGCGCTGGCCAGCGTGCGTGCCGACCGGCTGCAACACAGCGAGCTGCGTTTCATGGAGATCGCGCGCGCCCTGATGTTGCACCCTGTGTTCCTGCTGCTGGACGAGCCGGCGGCCGGCCTGTCTCCTGATGAGATCCGCCGGCTGGGTGAGTTGATCAAGCAGATCAGCCGCTGCGGGACGGGTGTGCTGCTGGTGGAACACCATGCCGACCTTATCTTCGACATCTGCGACCACGTGACGGTGCTGAACCTCGGCAAGCAACTCGCTGCCGGCACGCCGGCCGAAATCCGCGCGCACAAGGAGGTGGTGAGTGCCTATCTCGGCGGTTGACCCTCTGCTGTCGGTGCGAGGCCTCACCGCCGGCTACGGCAAGATCGGCATCCTGCACGGCGTCGATCTGACCATCGCCCCGGGCGAGATCGTCGCCTTGCTCGGACCCAACGGCGCCGGCAAGACCACGCTGCTGCGCGCGGTGTCCGGCCTGCTGCCCTGGCGCGGCGACGCGCGGTTCGCCGGCGAAGACCTGGCCGGCGTGACGCCACGCGAGGCCGCACGGCGCGGCCTGGTGCACGTGGTCGAAGGCCATCGCGTGTTCACCCAGCTTTCCGTCGCCGACAATCTACTGCTCGCCGGCTACGACCTGCCCCGCGCCGAACGCGCCGGGCGGGTAGCGGAGGCGCTGGCGTATTTCCCCGAGATCGAGGCCAAGCGGCTCGACCGCGCCGGCGCACTGTCCGGCGGTCAGCAGCAGATGCTGGCGGTGGCGCAGGGCTTGGTGCGCCGCCCCAGGCTGCTGATGCTGGACGAGCCGTCGGCCGGGTTGTCGCCGGTGCTGGTGGATCGTGTGCTGGCGGTGGCGGCGAAGCTGCGCGAAGCCGGCACCGCGGTGTTGCTGGTCGAGCAATTGATCGAAAAGGCGCTGCGCCTGGCGGACCGGGTGTATGCGCTGGCGCGCGGGAAGATGGTGCTTGAAGCGGCAACGTCGGAACCGAACCTGCCGCAGCGGCTGGAGCAAGCGTATTTCGGCAAGGACGTGCCGTCAGGCGTGTACGCGTAACAGTAAACCTCTCCCGCGCTGCGCGCGGGAGAGGTCGAGACGCGAAGCGTCGAGGGTGAGGGTGATCGGGTCGGCACGCTCTACCTCCTACGTACCGATCGGGTGTCGCCTCCGCCGACCTACCATCCCGTCATGCCGACGAAGGTCGGCATCCATGACTTTCCTTAGTCGCGCAATTCGAAGTCGTGGATGGCGGGCCTTCGCCCGCCATGACGGGAAGGGCGCCCCGGCAGCGCCGGCGCTACTTCCCGAACACCAGATCCGGCAGCCACAGCGTCATCGCCGGCCAGTACGTGATCAGCCCCAGCACGCACAGCAGCAGCACCAGGAACGGCAGGATGCCGCGGATCACCTCGCCCATCGGCGCATCGGAAATCGTTGACAAAACGAACAGGTTCAGCCCCACCGGAGGATGCACCAGCCCGACCTCCATGTTGTGGGTGAAGATGATGCCGAAATGCACTGGATCGACCCCCAGCGGCACCAGCACCGGCGCCAGGATCGGCATCACCAGCAGCAGCGTGCTGACCACTTCCAGGAAGCAGCCGATGATCAGCAGCAGCAGGTTCATCGCCAGCAGGAATTCCCACGTGCTGAACCCCTGCTTGACCGCGAACTCCACCAGCCTGGCCGGGACGCCCGATCCGGTCATCCAATGGCCGAACACCAGCGCGGTGGCGATGATCAGCATGATGACGCCGGCGCTGGACAGCGCCTCGGCGATGACCTCCAGGGTCTGCGTAAACGGAAAGCCGCGATACACGATCAGGCTGACCGCCAGCGAGGTCACCGCGGCCAACGCGGCCGACTCGGTGACCGTCATGAAGCCACCGTAAATGCCGGTCAGCACCACGACCGGAACCGCCATGGCAGGCAGCGCCCGCACCGTGACGCGCAGCCGGTCGCGCAACGGCATCGACGGCTCGACGGGGAAGTTCTTGCGGTGGGCATAGAACAGTACCCACAGGAAGAACGCGCCGGCTTGCAGCAGCCC
>DATHNI010000529.1:0-16310 GCA_035486135.1 Acetobacteraceae bacterium | reverse complement strand
AGCCCCGTCATCGCGACGAAAATGAAATCGGTCTGAGCAGGGCGCCGTAACGACAGCATCCCGAACGCCGCGCGCCGGGCGCCCGAACTGTCATGGCCGGGCTTGCTTACGCTGACTGTTTCGCCGCCGGTCAGGGCACTCGCAGTTGCGGAAAGCTCCTCTCCGGGGCGCAGCCCAAGGTCTGTGCGGCGCGGTCTGCTGCAAGCATTCAACACGGAGAACACGAAGAACCACGGAGCCTTGCTGCTCGGAGCCGCGTGCTTCGGCACGGGATTCAATCAAAATAAAACATGCCCGGAACATTGGCTCCAGCCTGCCTCACTGGGAAAGCCTCTCCGTGCCGCTCCGTGGTTCTTCGTGTTCTCCGTGTTGAATGCTTGCAACAGAACGATCCGCACAGACCTCGGGCCGGCCCCCGGGAAAATTTCCGCAAATGCGATTGCCCTTACAAGCATCGTGGTTGCCGCGCGCCAGCCGAGTCGAATTCGCGCATTCCTCGGCCGAATTGCATGGAATTTTTATGCCGTTCCCTCGATATCTGCCGCTCCGGGGACGAGCCTGCAGTTCGTTGACTCGATTTGCGTCCCGGCAATTCGACACATCGAGAACAGTTGAGGTCACTATGGCCGATCTTGTTGACATTGCACTACCGGCCGCTGCGCAAGCGACCGCCGAGGCGCTCGGGCTTACGGTTCAGCGCAGCGTGACGATGGGCACCCGCGTTCGCGATATCCCGCGCGACGAGGCCGAACTCGCGATCGAGTATCTCCGCGAATGGGGCTTTGCCGCGCGCATAATAGAGCACACACCAGGAGACGAGCCCACGGCTGCGCGCGCCGCGTAGCCAGATGAGCGGCGAGTGATGACGATGAGCAAAAAGAAAGATCGGGCCTGGTTCGTTTGTCCGCGGTGGCCGGCATTGGTGTCTGGCCACTACTCGAGCGATGCCGAAGCAGCCCGCGCGCTGAGAACGAGTCCGAAAGTGGCGGCAATGCTCCGGTCGCAGACGCCCGTTGCGAGATCGACGTTGCTGCATTTGCTGCAAGCTTTTGCCAGCCGGCACCCGGTGGGGTCGCCGGTCGCCGACCTGGTCATCGATACAAGGTCGCGCTGACGGCGGCCGCTGATCGCGGCTTGATGTTGTCCCGCAGCGCTGCACGGCTCATCTTCTCGGATCAAATCCGCGGTGCGCGGTCAGCGCCGTGCGGCGAACTGTGACGCGGGGGGCGCGACGCAGCAGGTGAGGATGCGGGCCCGATCACCATCGCCCTCGGTGCTGCGCACCATCGACCCCGTCAGGCGCCCGGGGGCAGGCTCTCTCCCACTCCCGCGGGAGAGGTTTTTTGTTACGGCAACGCCAGGCCGCCGCCGTCGATCGGCAACGCGTGGCCGGTGATACTGCGTGCCTCGGGCCGCAGCAGCCAGGCGACCGCGTCGGCCACCTCCGCCGTCGTCGCGATGTGTCCGGTCGGCACGCCGGCCGCCGCCGCTTCGGGCGTGATGCCAAGCTCGCCGAAACGTTGCTGCGCCATATCGGTATCCACCCAGCCAGGACAGATCGCATTCACCGTGATGCCGCGCGGCGCCAGCGTCAAAGACAGAGCCCGGGTGAACCCCACCACCCCGTGCTTCGCCGCGCAGTAGGCGGTCTGGTCCGCCACCCCGCGCAATCCGAGCACCGAGGCGATATTCACAATACGCCCGGTGCCATCCGGCAGCAGTGGCAGCGCCGCCTTGCAGCAGTAATACGTGCCGTGCAGGTTCGCCGCGACGATCGCGTGCCACACAGCGTCGTCATCCTCCAGGGTGTTCGTCCCGGCCAGGCCGGCGCAGTTCACCAGCGCATCGACCCGTCGCTGCCCCGCGAACAACGCACGCACCGACACCGGGTCCGTCACGTCGCAGGTGCGGAAGTCTTCGCCCGGACCCTCCGGCGCATGGCGTGCGGCAACGATGACGCGATAGCCGTCGGCCTTCAACCGTAGCGCGATCGCCCGGCCGATGCCGCGCGTGCCGCCGGTCACCAGGGCGATGCGTTGGCTCATGCGGTGATCGCGTCGCTGCGCATTATGGCATTCTGTTGGCTCATGCCGCGGTCGTGCCGCCATCGACCGGCAACACCACGCCGGTGATGAACGACGCGGCGTCCGACGCGAGGAATGCGACCGCCGTCGCGATCTCCTCCGGCCGGGCGAAGCGCCCCAACGGCACGCCGGCGCGATAGGCGTCCGCCGAGGATGTCGGGAACCGGTCGGGATACGTCGCCGCGAGATCGCCGATCACCGTGGCAAGCATCGGCGTATCCGTGCTGCCGGGCGCGATGCAGTTCACGCGGATGCCGAACCGCGCCCAATCCAGCGCCGCGCTGCGCGAGAGCTGCGCGATCGCCGCCTTCGACGCGCCATAGGCCGCGCTGACCTGCTTGCCGATCAGCGCCTGGTCGGACGCGATGTTGACGATCGCCCCGCGCCGCCGTTCCGCCATGCCCGGCAGCACCGCACGCATCAGCGCATAGGCCGCGAGGAAGTTGACGCGAAACACGTGCTCTACCTCCGCCAGCGGCGTTTCAACCACGCTGCCCAGCACGGTAATGCCGGCATTGTTCACCAGGATGTCGATCGGCCTGAGTTCGGCAATCAGCGCGGCGAGGCGGGTTTCAAGTGTCGCCGTGTCCGCCAGGTCGAAATCCGGCAGGTCGAGGCCGATCACCTCGGCCCCGTCGCGTGTCAGCACGTCGGCGATAGCGGACCCGATGCCGCCGCGATGGCCGGTGACAATGGCACGCCGTCCGGCGAGGCCGAAATTCATGGTGGACTGCATGGCTTCCAAAACACTGATACGATGTGAATGGCATTGTCCATGCCTCGCGCGCAAGGGTCCACGCGCCGATCAACGTCCCGCGCCGTTGCGCGTCACCTTGCCTCCATCCGCATCGGTGCCATTGTGCGGCGCCGGCGGCAGCGCCACGACCGATGGGGAGACAATCATGCGACGCCGTGTCGCACACGAGACCGTGCCCGCGCCGTCGCCGGCCCAAACGGCAAACAACCGATGACCGTCTGCCTCGGCTCGAACCCGCGTGTGGCGTTCGCCGCACAATGCTGACCGTCACCTCCGTCGGCCGCCGCTTTCCCGGCGGTGTCGAAGCCCTGCGCGACGTTTCCCTGCGACTCGAGGCCGGAGACTTCGTCGCATTGCTCGGCCCCTCGGGCTGCGGCAAATCGACGTTGCTACGGCTGATCGCCGGGCTCGATCGCCCTGATCATGGCGCGCTGAACTGGGACGCCGGCCACGCGCCGACACCGGGCGAGGTCGGCTTCGTGTTCCAGGACGCCACGCTGCTGCCGTGGGCCAGCGCCGAGGACAACGTCTACCTTCCGCAACGTCTGCGCGGTGTGCCGCAAGCCCAGGCGATGCCGGAGGTGCGCGCCGCACTTGCCCGCGTGGGTCTCGCCGGATTTGAAAACGCAAGGCCGCGTCAGCTTTCCGGCGGCATGCGCATGCGGGTGTCGATCGCGCGGGCCCTGGTGACGCGGCCGCGCCTGCTGCTGATGGACGAACCGTTCGCCGCGCTCGACGAGTTCACCCGCCACCGATTGCAGGCGGACCTGCTGACGCTGTGGCAATCGATCGGCTGCACGGTGGTGTTCGTCACGCACTCGATCTACGAAGCGGCGTTCCTCGCCCGCCGCATCGTGCTGATGACGCCGCGGCCCGGCCGGATCGAGCGCGAAATAGAATCGCCGTTGCGCCCGGAGCCGGAGACGCGGCTCGATCCTGCCTACGCCGCGTTGGTGGCGGAGATCTCGCGGGCGATGGAAGCTTCGTTGGAGTCGCAATGATCATCGACCGCTTCGCACCGGCGCTGTTCGGCTTGCTCGCGCTGGCCGCGTGGGAGGCGGCGGTGCGCCTGACCGGCGTGCCGGCCTACCTGGTGCCAGGCCCGATCGCCATCATCGGCGCCTTCTTCGCGGACCCGATCGGATTGCTGAGTGCGCTGGCATCGACGCTGGTGGTGACCTTCGCGGCGCTGATCACCGCCGCAGTGCTGGGCGGGGCGATGGCGTTGGCGATGGCCGCGAGCCGCCTGGCGCAAGCGGCGATCCAACCGTGGGCCGTGGTGCTGCAGGTTACCCCGATCGTTGCGATCGCGCCGCTGATCATCGTGTGGGTCGGCGACCCGTTCGCTTCGCTGGTGGTATGCGCAACGATCGTCGCGTTCTTCCCGGTGTTTGCCAACACCGCGGCCGGGTTGGCGGCGACTCCGGCGGACCTCGCCGACCTGTTCAGGTTGTACGGCGCACGCCGGTGGCAGGCGCTGTGGCTGCTAAGGCTTCCGGTGGCGCTGCCGTATTTCCTGTCCGGGTTGCGCATCTCCGGCGGATTGGCACTGGTCGGCGCGGTGGTGGCGGAGTTCGTCGCCGGCTCCGGCGGATTCGCATCGGGGCTGGCGTATCGCATCCTGGAGGCGGGCTACCGGCTTGAAGTGCCGCGCATGTTCGCCGCGCTGGTGCTGCTGTCGCTGGCGGGCATCGCGATCAACTTCGGACTGGGCGCGATCGGATCGGCGATCATGCGACGACGCGGCGAGGGGTGACGCGGCAATTCTCGCTTCGATCAGACTACGTGTGGATTTCTAACGGAGTCGACGTGGAGCCATGGCGTCCGCTATGATGTCTGTCATGGACACCGTGATGGATCGGCCGTGGACCACGGAGACCTTCCTCGCCTGGGAAGATCAGCAGGAGGGGAAGTATGAGTTCGACGGGCGGAACGTCATCCCGATGACCGGCGGAAGCATCGCGCACCAAAGGATCGTTTTCAATCTGTGCCTCGTTCTGATGAATTTACTCGGTGACCGTGCGCTGATGGTCGTGCAGGAGATGCGGCTTCGCACCGGGTCGCGCATCCGCTATCCGGACGTGTTGGTGTGCCCCGGTTCGCTCGACCAGACCACGCGCACGCTAACGGACGCAATTGCGATCTTCGAGGTTCTGTCGGATGACACTGCCACCACGGACCGGGTTGAGAAATTGATCGACTACGCCACATTGCCATCGCTCCGCTGCTACGTACTGCTCGAGCAAACCATGGTCGCTGCCACGATGTTTCAGCGCGAACCCGGCGGTCCCTGGATTGCCAGCCCGCATACCGGTGGGATGCTGGCCGTGCCTGGTCTCGACATCAGCCTCCCGCTTGCGGACCTGTATCAAGGGCTGACCTTCGCTGTGTAAGTGCCGGCGGGGAAACAACCGAATCAACTGCGGCTGCATCTTACTCCCCTGTGTCATGGCCGGCGAAGGTTGGCCACGCACGACTTTGATGTGTGGCAGAAGGGAAAGACGTGGGTGGCCGGCCTTCGCCGGCCATGACACGGAATTTCGCCGCGTCGCGGTTGACGCACTTGCAGGCCCTAAGTGCCGCGTGCAGGCGCGACCGCAGCCGCGGCGCAAACATCTGGGATTATCGTCAAGCAACGGCTTCGTCGCACCGAGGCGCGCCGCACGCCTTCGCTCAGGCCCGACTTTCTCGCCGCCCGAGCCACGGTCTTGTCCGGCCGGCATTGACAGGCCGCCAATCACGGCGGACGATCCGTCCGAGAGCTTGCCTAAGCCTCGCGCCGCCCCCGGCTTGTCTGTTGCTCAGCCGAGGCATGGCGAGGCGAGATTATCGGATGCTTGTTGCGCGCTGGCGGGAACACCGTGTGATGCAAAGCCTTGCTCCGGACCTGGACCGATCCAGCCGCACCACAGCAGGCGCGCCAAACGAATGATGCCAACGATACCGACTTGATCAGCACCTAAAGGGAGAAAGTTCACCATGCTGCAACGTGTTCAGTTCGCCGACCATATAGAGCCGCTCGTCCGATTTATCGAGGAAACCCCCCCAAGCGAAATCGCGGATCGCACCCTGGAGAAGCTGCGCGCCGGCGTGCCGATCAAGACCATGATGACCGCCTCGGCGCTCGCAGTGACGCGCTCGGCCGACCTGCCCCCCGGCCACCACGGCGGTCCGCTGCATCCCCTGGCTGGCATGTACGCGATCCTGAAGCTGGTTGACCGCCTGGAAGGCGAGGACCGTTTCATTCCTGTCCTGCAACACGTGGCGCTGGCGAACAAGCACATCAACGACCCGGCGACCGGGCCGTACCAGTTGCTGGAATTCGCGCCATTGGATGCCGAAGGCGGCGCGATGACCGCCGAGGAAGACCTCGCCCAGGACGGCTCCGGTGACGTGACGCACGGTCGCGGCGCCGAAGCGACCAAGGAAGCCTTCCTCAAGTCCGTCGGCCGCGGCGAGAGCCACAAGGCGGATCACTACTTTCAATGGCTTTGGAAGAACCTCCCGGAGATGGAGGTGTTCGATTTGCTCATGAGCGTGGCCATCCCGAAGAACACCCTGGATGACCACTACTTCCTGTTCCCCGGCTACCTGTGGCGTGGCCTGGAGCTGATCGGCCATGAGCACCTGTCGGTGCTGATGCGGCCGGCGGTGCGTTACGCGGCACGATTCCCCGCGCAGCGTTCCGTGCCAGAGGTCGATGCGCTGATCGAGCAATATCAGCTCATGGACCGCATCCTGCGCCAGCGCACCGGCGACGACGAGACGGCGATCATCGGCGAAATCGGCGAGGCCATCGGGCGGGTGGACACCTATCCCGAAATTCCCAAGCTGCTGGCCAAGGCGTTGGCGGATGGGTTGTCGATGGAAGGCGCCGGCGAAGCGCTGTCGATCGGCGCTGCCAGCCTGTTCCTGCGGTCGCTCACCGGGAATCCGATGGACGTCCACCTGCACACCAGCGCCAACCTGCGCCGTTACCTGCTGAAGCTCGACGGCCTGAGCAAGAAGAACAAGGTGCTGGCCCTGTTGCTCTGGCACACCGGTCCGGAGGTGAAGTCCACCCAGTACCGGATGCAGCCTGCGCCGCAGCCGAACCCTGAAGCGGTCGCGGCGTTGCCGCATCGCTCGCAGGACGAGCTGCTCGAGGCCATCACGCAGAGCATCTATACCCAGCCGCCGACCGACTGGTCTGCGGTCAGCAATTTGGGGCAGATGCGCGCCGTGCCGGAAGTCCGGCATACCGTGAACCTGGCGCAGCAATACGTGCAGTTGGGCTACGATCCGGAGGTGTTCATGAAGCGCCTCGCCGACATCGTGTGCCACGACAACTTCACGGAAATGCACGCGTTCAAGCATCACCAGGCGATCGTCGAGGAATACCACAACACGCGTGCGCCCTGGCGTTCGATGCACCTGGTCTGCGGTGCACAGGCCGCGGCAATCTCGTTCGGCAAGAACATGGCCGTTTACGAGGAAGTTCTGGAACTGCTGCACGCCGCGTAACCCGAGGCGGGCAACCGGGAGGCCTCGTGTCTCCCGGTTAGCCGGCGCGTCACGCCGAGGCGCGCGTTCAATTATAATGTCGGGCGCTGGCCGGTGTTGACGATGGCCGGTGTCTCTACCAGCAAATTTGTCGTCGATGAGCCCGAGGCCGCCTGTGGGGCTGACCCTGGCCAACCGCCATGCCGAGGTAATGCCGGTCCGTCTTTGTGGCATACGAACGATCTGCTGGCGGTGCGAACTGAACTCGGATAGAACGCCGGCCGGATGCCATTGCAACAGACACGTTGGTCAGTGGTGCCCGGCCCATAAGGGGCGGCAACGATCGGGGAGGAACGCATGAACAGACATATTGTGACGTCGCTGCTCGTGGGAGCAGCGGTCATGCTGGGCACCGGTCTCCATGCGCAGCAAACCTCGCCGCCCAACCTCGACGCCATTCCTGACAAGATGCCGTTCAGCAATCCCTACGGCCCGCCAATCAGCGCGGCGCGCGCCCAGTCGCTGATCGCGGCCGCGGCCGCGGAAGCGACCAAGAAAGGCTGGCCGGAGGACATCGCGGTCTACGATTCGGGCGCCAACCTTGTCGCTTTCCTGCGGATGGATGGTGCCCAACTCGCCTCGGGCCCGATCGCCGAACACAAGGCGCGCACCGCGGTCAAATTCCGCCGTGCGACCAAGGCTTTCGAAGATGCCGTGGTGAAGGCAGGCCTCAACTACATCTTGACGCTCGACGACGTGATCGCGTCCCGCGGCGGTATCCCGATCGTGGAAGACGGCAAGATCATCGGTGCCATCGGTTGTTCCGGCGGCACCGGATCGCAGGATGAGGAGATCTGCACGGTCGCGGCGGCCACCATCAACAAGTGACCGCGTAGCGCTGCGGGCGGCGCGCCGCAGCGTTGCGAGAGCGCTGGCGCCCTAAGCCAGCAACCGCACGTGACGTGTCAGCAGACCGTCCGCATCGCGCAGTTCATGCACGATGGTGAAGTGGTCCGCGCGTGGCACCGGGATCAACGCGCCGGGCGCGTGTGCCGCCGCGCGATACGCGTGCAGATCGCGGCTGTCAGATACCAAAGGCGGCAGCTCCGCCGTGCCGTAGGCGATCGCCAGCGGCTTGTGCACCACCGGCAGCCGCAGTGGCGACAACGCAACGAGCTCCTGATCGCGCAGCCGCAGCTTATCGTTCAGGTAGGTGTCGCGGATCGGTCCCATCTCGAACAGACCGGAAATTGCCAGGCCAGCACTGACACGGGGATGAGCGAGGCACATCGCGGTCAAATGGCCGCCGGCCGACCAGCCCGACAGCACGACCGGTCCCGCGATGCCGTGCGCCGGTCCATGCGCCGCGAGCCAGTCGAGCGCGGCGTTGATCTCGGCGGTGATTTCCGTCAGTGACGCGTCCGGCGCCAGGGTGTAGCCGGGCAGCGCCGCCGCCCAGCCATGCGCATAAGGACCGGCAATCAGGTTGGCGAACTGGTCCTTGCTGTTGCGCTGCCAGTAGCCGCCGTGGATGAACACCAGACAGGGGGCATGCGGATCCGCGGCGGGGAACAGGTCCCAGGTATTCCGCTCGCGTGGTCCGTAGCGCAGGTCCAAATGCTCTGGGTGCGCCATGCGAAACGCCGCGGATGCCGCCTCGCGCGCCGCATTCAGTTCGCTGCTGTTGGCCACTGCCGCGGAGTTGTTGTACGCCGCGTCGCGCGCAGCGTTGCTCATCGTTCCCCAATTCATCGGCGCACCTCCGACACGAATCGCGTCCGCCTCATGCGGTCTGATCCATCTTTGCCTGTCCCGCCCGACATCGCGCGATACTGCGACGGGCCGTGCCGGGACGGCAAGGCCGGCCCTCGGATCGCACGTCTCTGGATGATTGCCTGGTTTGGCGCTAGAATTGGTGCCAAGGTGATAGTGCAAAGGGAGAGCAATCCATGACCGCGCAGACAAAAGGCCGCATTCGCCACGTCGCCCTGAGCGTCGAGGATCCGTGGGAGACCGCGGAATTCTACAAGCAGGCCGTTGGGCTACAGGAAGTCACCGAACTCGACGGTCCGCTGGCCGAGGGCGTGTTCCTGACCGATGGCGTGGTCAATCTCGCCATCCTGCACTTCAAGAGCGACGAGGCGGCACAGGGCACCGGCAAGGATTTCGTCGGCATCCATCACATCGGCTTCTGGGTGGACGACGTGGTGGAGCAAGGCAAGATCGCGCGCAACGCGGGCGCGACATGGATCATGGGCGACCCGAGCAATCCGGACGGGTACGAGGTGAAGCACACCGATCTGTCCGGCATCATCTTCGACATCGCGGCGCATGGCTGGGCGGGCTCGCAGAAGGAACCGGGATCGGAGGACAACGTCGTGCATCCGAATCCGCGGCGCCGGCTTGCCAAGTTCGATGACCGGCGCGCCCGGGCGGAGGCCAAGGTCGCGTCGATGCGCGCGAAGGAACCCGCCTACGCCGCGGAATAGCGAAACACCGGAGGCGCGGCCGCAGCAGCTTCTGTGGTCGCGTCGCTAGCCGCTAGCGCGCCTCAACCCTGACCGGAATCGTGAGCCCCCTGTCATTGCGAGGGGCGTGGCGACGAAGCAATCTCCCGCCTGCCGAGCCGAGGTACGTTCGTCAGGCGGGGGGTTGCTTCGGCGTTGCGCGCCTCGCAATGACCGGGGCGCGCTGGATTTCCGGTCAGGGTAAAACCATATCACGCCTGTCCGCCGCGTCGTGCGATGAACGCGAGCGTCGCCTCGGCGGCTTGCTCCGCGTGGGTCGCGGCGACGTGGTAGGAGTTGCCGGGCAGCACCAGCAATTCTGAATCGGCGATCTGCTGCTGCCAGGCGCGGGTTTCCTCGACCGTGCCCAATCCGCTTTGCTCAGTGGTGATCACCAGGGTTGGGCACACGATCTTGGCCATGTCGGCGCGGATATCAGCGCAGGCGATCGTGCCCATGAATCCCAACTGGGTCGAAACAGCGGTGCGGCCCATGTATTTGGTCCACCATTCGACGCCGTCCGGCGGGAAGGTGCTGCCCAGCCGCCCGCCCATGCTCTGCCGCGCCCAATATTCGACGCCGTGCGTTTCGAAATCTCGCTTCAGGTCGGGCACGCGCTCGGCAGCGCCCACGCGGAACGGAGGTGGTGTCCCGACGACGGTCAGGGTGATCAGCCGATCCGGCCGGCGCGCGGCGAAGGCGCGGGCAATGGTGCCGCCGATCTTGGCGCCGACGAGATGGAAGCGCGTTATGTCGAGGTGGTCCATCAGTTGGCAGAAATCCTCGACCAGCCGATCGAGGGTCCAGTTGTAGTCTGCCGGCATTGCCGTCGATGCGCCGAAGCCGCGCATGTCGGGCCGCACCACGCGGAACTGTCGTGCCAGCTTCGGCACCCAGGCATACCAGGCCAGCCCGCTCTCGGCATTGCCATGCAGCATCAGGATGGTCTGGGGATGGCGCCAGGGATCGGTAAAGTCATCGACCTGGTAGTGCATGTCGAGATCGGGCGAGGGACGGAAATTCGGCATCGGCGTTTCTCCCAGCGCACGGATTGGTGATGCGCCGCGATCCGCACGGATGGCACGTGGCATCACTTGCAACGCGATTTGCTCGCCGCCAGAGTATCGCGAGTCCCGGAGGTTCTGTCATGTCCGCCAGCTTGTCGCCCTCACAGGTCGCGCAATATCAGTGTGACGGTTTCTACTTTCCGGTGGATTGCCTGACGCCGGAGGAGGTGCGCTATTTCCGTGGCCGCCTGGAGGCATTTGAAAAAGAGCAGGGCGATACGTTTGGGAAATTGCCGAATCTCGTGCGGTCGAAATCGCATCTGCTGTTCACCTGGATGGACGAACTGGTGCGCCATCCGAAAGTGCTCGATGCGGTGGAAAGCGTGATCGGGCCGAACATTCTGATCTATCACCTGACGTCATGGCTCAAGGAGCCGAAAGAACAATCGCACGTTTCCTGGCATCAGGACGGTACCTATTTCGGGCTGGAGCCCGCCGAGCAAATCACTGCCTGGATCGCGCTGACCGATGCCACGCCGGAGATGGGCTGCGTCAAGATCCTGCCGGGAAGCCACGTGATCGGGCAGCGGCCGCACAAGGACACGTTCACGCCGGGCAATCTGTTGTCGCGCGGCCAGACCATCGACCATCCTCGGCTGGACTACACGAAGTATGTGATGATGCCGCTGAAGGCAGGGCAGATCTCGCTGCACCATACGCACATCGTGCATTCGTCGGATCCGAATTGCTCGGACCAACGCCGCATCGGCATCGGCGTCAGCTACATTCCGCCGCATTGCCGGTTGGTGAACGACGTGCGGGTGACCGCGGCCCTGGTGCGCGGCCGCGACGATTATGGACATTTCGATTTGGAACCGCGGCCGGCCGGCGATTTCGACCCCAACTCGCGCGCTGTGCATGCGGCGGCGGTAGAGCAATTCTTTGCGTCCAACAAGCTGCTGGCGGCGCGGCGGAAGTCGGGCAACGTGGGTATATGAATCGAGGCAATCGTGATGGCGGGCGATAACGGTTGGGGTCGCCGGTGCGGAGGTGACTGCCAACTCGTGCCAATGGAATCCGTGCGGCCGGCGATCAGCGTGCAGCGGAGGTGCTAACTGTTTCCGGTAAATTTATCGCAAAGTTCGCCGAGATGCAGAGATCGCGAAGAAGAGGTTTCTAATCCGTGCTGGCGGGTCGCGCGGGGAAAGCGTGCGACAGATCGGTTGTTTCCCCGGAACAATACCAGGGTCCGGTCGTCAATAAACCCGTCTTTGCGGCCTCTGCGTCTTGGCGAACTTTGCGATAAATTTACCGGAAACAGTCGGCACCTCCCGCCCCGATTCATCCGTGAGCCTGCGTACCGCCGCACCTCCTGGCCGCACCCTGACGCCACCGCGGAATCGATAACCTGAGGCGCCAGCACGGCACACGCACTCGCCTCGTTCGATCCGCGGACTTGCCTCCCGCGCTATGCGTGACTCAGGGCGCTAGTCCCGCACGATCGGGCAACTCTCGTCGCGCACCCAATCCCCGAAACTGAGGTAATACACCCGGACATCGTCGAACCCGGCACGCACCGCCGCGGCCGCGGCCAACGCAGCCCGCCCGCCGCCCTCGCAATGTGTCACGATGTGATCGCCCGGGCCGAACCCCACTTGTTCGAGCATCGCGCGCAACACCGGTGCGGAATGCACAACCCCCTTCTGCATCAGGTCCGCATGCGACAGATGCCGGGCACCCGGCAGGTGCCCGCTGCGCGCACGGTTTCGCGCATCTTCGCCGGTGAACTCCGCGCGCGTGCGGCTGTCGAACACGTGCGCCCTGCCATCGAGTTGCTGCTTGAGGGTGGCCCGATCGATCACACCCACCGGCCCGGCGCCGGGAGATGCATGGAAACTCCCGGTCCATGCCGCTTCACTCGCCGGCAGGCCGGTCGCCGATGCCAGTGCCGGCCAGCCACCGTTCAGGATTGCGCATTTGACGCCATAGTACTGCAGGACGAACCAGACCCGCGCGGCATTGGTCATGGCACCGCTGTCATAGGCGACGGCGGTCACCGCCGGACCAACCCCGAGCGATCCGATCGCGTCATCCCAGAACGCGGTCTTCTCAAAGCCCGTGTCAGCCGATTTGATAGCGGCATCCCATTTTTCCAACGGCACACGCACGGCCCCCGGCGCATGGCCCGCGTCGAACGCCGCCGGATCGCGGGCATCCAGATACAGAATGGGTCCCAGCGAGGACAAAGCAGCGGGATCGACGAAAGGATCGTTCGGCATGGCAGGTCTCACCTCCCAGGATGGCGCACTCGGCATTGGTGGTCGCGGAGGATAGCGCCGATTACGCCGCGCGGATATGTCGCGCGGGATCCGATCGAGCCGCCCGGATATCGGGCGCGGCCCGGCCCGCGCGACGTTCTCGTTGTCCTCCGGCCCTCGCTGTCCTACCGTCACCATCCAAAGCCAAGCCACACGCAAAGTCAGGGGCAGGAGGAACGCGATGCCGGCGCGCACCGGACGGGACTACCTCGAAGGGCTGCGAGCACAGGACCGCGAGGTCTGGCTGGACGGCGAACGAGTCCGTGACGTGACCACGCATACCGGGCTGCGTGGCGGCGCCGAGGCGGTGGCCGCGCTGTACGACATGCAGCATGACGCCCGGTACCGTGACGAAATGACCTTCACGCCGCCGGACGGCGACGGTCCGGCCGGCCTGTCGTTCATCATCCCACGCACGCGCGAAGACCTGGAACGGCGGCGCGTGATGATGCTGCACTGGGCACGCGCCACCTGCGGCATGATGGGCCGCTCGCCCGACTTCATGAATGTCACCTATGCCTGCTGGGCCGGCGCCTCGGACTATTTCGCGCGGGGCCGTCCCGAGTTCGGCGAAAACATGAAGCGCTACCATCGCTACATCCGCGACAACGACCTCACGCTGACCCACTCGCTGATCAACCTGCAACGCAGCCGCACGGTATCCGGCTTGTTCAACCTGCAGGAAGGCACCGCGCTGCAAGTGATGCGCGAAACCGATGCCGGCATCATCGTGCGCGGCGCCCGGGTGCTGGCCACGCTGGGGCCGATCTCCGACGAGATCGGCGTGTACGCGCCACGCGCGGCGCAGCACACGGAAGGCCACAACCCCTTCGTCATGAGCTTCGCCATCCCCTGCGGCACGCCCGGCCTGCGCTTCCTGTGCCGCGAGAGCTTCGACCTCGGGCGGTCGCATTTCCAGCATCCGCTGGGTTCGCGGTTCGAGGAGATGGACTGCATCGTCTTCTTCGACGACGTGCTGGTGCCGTGGGAACGCGTGTTCCAGCTCTATGACGTGGACCTGCTGAACCAGACCGCGCAACGTACGCATTCCTCGGCGCACAGCGCGCATCAGGGGGCGGCGAAGAACCTCGCCAAGTGCGAATTCGTGCTGGGCCTGGCGCTGCTGATGACCGAGACGCTCGGCAATGCGCATCTGCCGGGCGTGGAGGAAAAGCTGGGCGAGCTGATGCTGACCACCATCATGATGAAGGCCTGCATGCGCGCCGGCGAGGCCGACGCGAAGCTCGACGAATGGGGCGTGATGTGCCCCGACATCCTGCCGATCGAGAGCACGCGCAACCTGTTCATGACGGCCTATCCGCGCATGATCGAGATCATCCAATTGCTCGGCTCGTCGAGTTTCCTGCTGACGCCGAGCGAGAAGGACCTGGATGGGCCGCTGGCCGGGCATATCGAGCAATACCTCGCGACCGACAGCACGCCGGCGCGGGATCGGGTGAAGCTGTTCCATCTCGCCAAGGACGTGGCACTGAGCGCCTTCGGCAGCCGCCAGGTGTTGTATGAACGTTTCTTCGCCAGCGATCCGCTGACCCGCGCGCGGGTGCTGAATGCGATATACCCGAAGCAGGACGCGAAGCAGCGCGTGCTGGACTTCCTGCAGCGGGACGACGATGTGGTGTAAGACTTAGAACAACAGGAGGGATACGCAATGAGCACGCGGCCGAAACATCTGGGGCACGTCAATCTCTACGTGCGCAACGCCGAGCGTTCGAAGCAGTGGTACGAGGACGTGCTCGGCCTGCACGTCTATGATTTCCGTCCCGGCTGGGCGGCGTTCATGTCGGCCGATCCAGAGAAGTCGCACGAGGTGGCACTGATGCAGGTGGGCGACGACGCATCGCTGCAGCAGAAGGGGCAGGTCGGGCTGAACCACCTGGCGTGGATGATGGAAAGCCTCGACGACCTGGAGGCGATGTACAGGCGCATGAAGGAGAAGGGCGTGAAGATCGACCGTATCATCGATCACGGCCTGTCGCTGGGCATCTATTTCCGTGATCCGGACGGCAACGGATTGGAGGTGTCCTACGAGCTCCCACGCGAGCAATGGCCGCGGCAGGAGGGCGTGTTCCAGCCGGACGTGGTGGGGCTGGGCAAGTTCCCGGGCCCATGGGACGAGGAGATGCAGGCGCAGAACACCCGCGCCCGCCAGGCAGAGGTGGCGTAAAAAATAATACGGCGGCGGCGTACCTTCAATGATGCATGCGCCGTTCCGCTCTATCCCGATAGTGTGAGCGTGGATCTAACACGGTTCAGCGTTGCCCTCTTCACCACCCTGACGTGATGAAGTAGAAGCTTCGTTCGATCGGAGTACAAGAGCATTTCCAAGAGTGCCAACGACATATGCCTCTGCTCGAAAGTAAGATGGATATAACGAGTTTATAACGGGTCGTGCCTCGCCTTCATTCCAGCGTTGGGATGGGCCGGTTTCATCATTGCGTTTGCGTTTTTCAAACAAATCCCTATATCGGTACGGTGACATACCTAGGAACGCGTTGAATGCAACCTTCGCGGTCGGAGCGTCCGCTTCAACGCTGATAGCGTCGCCATGTAATTCAGAGGCGTAACTCTTCGGGTATGGCTCAAGGTAGACCACTTTAGCGATTCCTGCCGCTACGATGAGTTTTGCACAGATATGGCACGGGAATGTGGTACAGTATAAAGTCGCATTCTCGACGGAGATTCCCTTTCGAGCAGCATCCGAAAGAGCGGACATTTCCGCGTGTACGATCCGACCAAACTCCAGAAGGTCCATAACCTTGGAGTCGCTGATCGAGTTTGGTCCAACTTGCTCCAACAAAAGCTTAGATATTTCGTTGGGATCGTTCACCGTCATCAACTTATCGGAGAGGTGTCCTCCTTTGTGTAGTCGGTCAATTATGTCGACCAAAACTTGGTTTTTTCTCATTTCATTTGGATCAGACCCCTGCACAAAATCTCGAGCGTCTCCCTTGTCGCCAATCCAATAGGTCCCGCCCCCAAACTTCGGAACCTCATTGCACCCCGTCGTCGCGACTTCACCAGAAGGTCGAAAGATAGCGGCTCCCACCTGGCGAGATAAATCGGAAGACCTTAAAGAAACAGATTTTGCGAGGTACATACCATATTCATCATGCGTTGGGGGAGTATCCGAATTT
>DATHNI010000528.1:0-2686 GCA_035486135.1 Acetobacteraceae bacterium | reverse complement strand
TTTGTGAGAAATTGCGCTCCCGCGTCCCGCACGAACCTTTCGAGCTTATCCTCCGGGGATGCCGTTCATCAGGTTCGACGCTTCCAGTCAGTGCCGCATGTTCTAATAAGGTCGGAAGCCCACGACGTTGCCGGGCGGATCGTAATCGCACACCCAGATCTCGCGCTCGGGGTCGGTGGCGACGCCGCATCCCATCTGGCGCGTCGCACGCCAGACGATCTGCGTGTAGTGGCCGCAAACTCCGGCGCAGCGGTCGGTACGCACATCGTAGTCTCGCGCCTCCTCGGCCCAGGCCGCGACCACCTGTGCCGGCGAGGCGGCACCGCCGCTGATGGCATAGAGGTTCTCACCGTACGGGTCGCCCGGCCGATGGGCGAACGCGCCGGTGGCGATCAGCCGGTTCGCCCAGTCCTGTGCCACCGCGGCAAGGTGTGCCGACCACACCAGGGGAGGCACGCCGACCCCGGCGCGGATCGCGTTATGGGCCTGCAGCATCGCGCTGGCGAGCGACGCCGGCGGTCCGTTGGGGACACGCGACGGGAACGGCTGCGCCGAAGGTCTGCCGTAAGCGGGGTATCCGGGATAGCTGGGGTACGCGGGATAGCTGGGATACCCGGGATAGCTGTACGGATATTGCGCCTGGGCGCCGGTCAGACTGGCCAAGAGCAACAGGATCGCAGTGGCGGCACGCATCGTGGTGCCGGGATAGCATGACGGCACCGGCCGTTCGAGCCCCGCCGCCAGGCCCTTCGCCACTACGCCGGGGTTACCGCCGGCGCTGGCATTCCGGTGCTTCCCCCCATCGGCACTAGGTGCGACAGGAATATCTCGGCGCAGGCCCGCCAGGAGTAGCGCTCGGCATGCGCCCGGCAGGCCGCGCGATCAGCCTCCAGCGCGGCCAGTGCCGCCAGCCGCAGATCCGCATTCACCGCGCCGATCAGGCCCACCGCGTCGGCCAGCACGTCCTTTGGCCCGGTTACCGGGAACGCCGCCACCGGCGTGCCGCACGCCAGCGCCTCCAGGATCACCAGGCCGAACGTGTCGGTCAGCGAGGGGAACACGAACACGTCGGCGCCGGCATAAGCGCGCGCCAGCGCCTCGCCGTAGCGCGGGCCCGTGAACAGCACCTTCGGATAGTCCCGCTGCAACATGCCAAGCTGCGGACCGCCGCCGACCACGACCTTCGATCCCGGCAGATCGAGGTCCAGAAAGGCGGCGATGTTCTTCTCCACCGCCACCCGGCCGACATACAGGAACACCGGACGCGGCACGCCCCAGTCCTCGCGCGGCTCCTGCTTGAACAGTGACAGATCGACGCCGCGCGACCACGCCCGGATGTTGCGGAAGCCGCGGGCAGCCAACTCGTCGCGCAGGCTGGCTGTTGCCACCATGATGCCCGACCCCGCGCCGTGAAAGTGCCGCATCCAGGCGTAGACCGGCCGCGTCGGCAGGTGCAGCCGCGCCTGGATATACTCGGCGAATCGGGTGTGGAAGGCGGTGGTGAACGCCACGCCGTGCCGCCGCGCCCAGCGCCGCGCCGCGAGGCCCAGCGGACCCTCCGTGGCAATATGCAGCGCATCCGGAGCGAACGCCTCGATCATGCCGATCAGCCGCCGCTGTGGCCACACGGACAGGGCGATGTCGGGATAGGTGGGGCAGGGAAATGTGCGGAACCGGTCGGGGCCGATCACCTCGACCACGTGGCCCATGGCGCGCAGTTCCTCGGCCACCGTGGTCAGCGTGCGCACCACGCCGTTCACCTGCGGCAGCCATGCGTCGGTCACGATCAGGATGCGGTGTGAGGGTGCGGGCGGCAGCATCAGCGCGCCGGCAAGATCCGGGGTGATCGTGTCAGGCAGCTTGCGCCACCCGCGCCCGAGGCGCGAGGAACGACAGCCTGTTCAGCGCCGCCCAGTCGACCAGTTCCAACCGTCCGTCATGGTGTTCCACCAGTGCGGTGCAGCTTTCCACCCAGTCGCCGTCGTTCAAGTAAAGCACGCCGTTAACTTCGCGCATCTCGGCATGGTGGATGTGGCCGCACACCACGCCGTCGAAACCGCGGCGGCGCGCCTCGCCGGCCAGCGCGGTTTCGAACCGGTCGATCGCCTTCACTGCCTCCTTCACCTGGCGCTTGAGCCAGGCGGACAGCGACCAGTACGGATAACCCAGGCGCCGGCGCAGTACGTTGAACCAGCGGTTGATGGTCAGCGCCACGGTGTAGGCCCAGTCGCCCAGCAACGCGAGGAAGCGGGCATAGCGAACGACCGAGTCAAATTCGTCGCCGTGCATGATCAACAGCTTCTTGCCGGCGGCAGTGACATGCACTGCTTCCCGCCGCAGCTTGATGCCGGAGATCTCCAGCCCGAGCGGCAGCCAGGCGCGGAACATCTCGTCGTGGTTGCCAGGGATGTAGGTGACCTCGGCGCCATTGCGCGCATGCCGGACGATCATGCGCAGCACCTCGTCGTGGTGCTCGTCCCAGTACCACGACTTGCGCAGGCGCCAACCGTCGATGATGTCGCCGACCAGGAACAGATGCTGGCAGGTGGTGCGGCGCAGGAAATCCGCCAGGAAGTCGCTGCGGCATCCGCGCGTACCGAGATGCGTGTCCGAAATGAAGACGCTGCGGTAAGTTGGCCGGGCGCCCGGTGTGGATAACGCGTTCATGACGACGTGGCAAATAGGG
>DATHNI010000527.1:0-9603 GCA_035486135.1 Acetobacteraceae bacterium | reverse complement strand
GTTGCGCCAGGCGGCGGGGGAGTGAGAGGAAGGCCAGGGGCTTTGCCCCATAGGCGTCAGGATAAGGCGGCGCGAAAGGACTCCCCCCTCCCCTTGTGGGAGAGGGAGTATTCTTCTGCCGCGCCGTGTTATCCTGGGGTCATCTGGCTTCCTTGCACCCAGACGCCTATGGGGCAAAGCCCCATGGCGGGGTTCCAGGGGGCAGAGCACCTGGCCTTCTGTCCCCGCCGGCACGTCAGGGGGCCTGCACGCCCACGCACGACAGCGGCGGCGCCACGTCCTCCAGAGCGCGGCGCTCGGCATTCACCCCGAGCCACGCCGCGATCAGCCCCGCCGCCACCATCAACCCTCCGCCGAGCAAATACCCATACAGGATCGACATGCGCGATCCGGTGCTGATCAGTGCGCCGAACAGTGCCGGCCCGACCACGCCGCCCACCCCGGTGCCGAACGCATAGAACACCGCGATCGCAATTGCCCTTACTTCGAGGGGAAAACTCTCTCCCACGGTCAGATAGGCCGAACTCGCCGCCGCCGAGGCGACGAAGAAGATCATCGTCCAGGCCGCGGTCTGCTGCACCGCGTCCAGCAGGCCGATTGCGAACAGCCATCCGGTCAGTGCCATCAGCACCCCGGACAAAGTGTAGGTCGCGGTGATCATGATCCGCCGCCCCAGCGTGTCGAACAGTTTGCCCAGCAACAGCGGGCCGAGGAAATTGCCCAGCGCGAACGGCAGCATGAACAGCCCGATGCTGCGCGATGGCACCTGGTAGAACCGCGTCAGGATCAGCGCGTAAGTGAAGAACACGGCGTTGTAGCAGAACGCCTGCGCCGCCATCAGCGCGGTACCGAGCACGGTGCGGCGGCGATACGCGGTCAGCAGTGCGTGCACGCCGGGGCCGAACCAGGAATGCACGTCGGTACGCAGCGTCAGCGCCTGGTGCGGCACGGGGGGCAACGGCGCGCCGGTCTCATGTTCGATGCGGGCTTCGATCTCGCGCACCACGCGCTCGGCTTCCTCCGGCTGCCCGTGCGTCATCAGCCAGCGCGGGCTCTCCGGCAGGAAATGGCGCAGGAACAGGACGATGCCGCCCAGCAGGCCGCCGATCACGAAGGCCGCGCGCCACCCGATCTCGGGAGGCACCAACGAGGGGTCCAGCACCACCAGCGCGCCCAGCGCCCCAAGCGCAGCGCCCAGCCAGAAGCTGCCGTTTACCACCAGGTCGGTGAAGCCGCGCCGCCGCGCCGGGATCATCTCCTGGATGGTCGCGTTCACCGCGGCATACTCACCGCCGATCCCGGCCCCGGTGATCAGGCGGAACAGGGCGAAGGACGCGAAATTCCAGGACAGCCCGCAGGCGATGGTTGCGACGAGGTAGACCAGCACGGTGATGCTGAACAGCTTCTTGCGGCCCAGCCGGTCCGTGAGCCAACCGAAGAACAGCGCGCCGGCCACCGCGCCGACCAGATAGGCGCTCGCCGCCGCCCCCACCTCCTGTGGCGACAGATGCAGCCTCGGGCTGCTCGACAGCGCGCCGGCGAGCGAGCCGACGATCGTCACCTCAAGCCCGTCCAGGATCCACGCGATTCCCAGCGCGATGATCACCAGCCAGTGGAATTTGCTCCATGGCAGCCGGTCGAGTCGCGCGGGGATGTCGGTGGTGAAGGTGGCGGGGGTGGCGGGGGTCGGATCCGCCCCCTCCCTTCGAGCGAGGGGTTGGGGGAAGGCGTTCGTGCGGCACGGACCCCTCCCCCCAACCTTGGTCCGCTTCGCGGCCCAAGCCCTCAAGGGGAGGGGGGGAATTTCCTCATTTGCCTTGTTCACCTTATCCACCTTGCTCCCCTTGCCGGTTCCTGCTGCCATACTGCCGGCCGGAAACGCACGGAGGCGCCGCATGGACACATTCCTCGCCGAGATTGAACAAACGATCGCGCGATGGCAGGGCATCGACGCCCCCAATGACCCGGCGAAGCGCATGGCCGCGGACCTGGTCGCGACCATCCGGGCCTTCGAGGCCCAGCGCGGCGCCCTCGCCTTCGAGGACGAGCCCGCCAGCTTCGAAGCCGCATTGCTCGAGACGCGGGAGGCATAGGCGATGACCGATCTCGCTGATCTCACGCTGGTCGAGGCAGCCGACGCGCTGCGCCTCGGCCAGGCCAGCTCAATGGAACTGCTGGATGCGCTCTGGGCCAACCTGGAGGCGGTCAATCCGCACCTGAACGCGACGATCTGGCTGGATCGCGAGGGCGCCGAAACGGCGGCGCGGCAGGCCGACAAAGCGGTGAAAGAGAAGGCGTGGCTCGGCCCGCTGCACGGCGTGCCCCTGGCGCACAAGGATATGTACTACCAGGCAGGCAAGCTCAGCACGTGTGGCTCGGCGATTCGCGCGGACTATCGCCCGGCGATCACCGCGACCGTGATCGACAAGCTGACCGAGGCCGGGGCCTACACCTTCGGTGGGCTGAACATGGCAGAGTTCGCGCAGAACCCGACCGGCCACAACAAGACGTTCGGCGACTGCCACAACCCGTGGAACCTGCCCTACATCACGGGCGGGTCGTCGTCGGGTTCGGGCGCCTCGGTGGCGGCGCGGTTCAACTACGCGGCGCTGGGGTCGGACACCGGCGGATCGATCCGGCTGCCGGCCGCAGCCTGTGGCGTGACCGGCATCAAGCCGACGCAGACCAGAGTGTCACGCTACGGGGTGATGCCGCTGTCGTTCAGCTGCGACAATGTCGGACCGCTGTGCCGCACCGCGCGGGACTGCGCCCGGATCATGACGCTGATCGCCGGGCGCGACCCGCGCGACCCGACCAGTTCGCATTTGCCGGTGCCGGACTACGAGGCGGCTCTGGACGGCGATCTGCGCGGCCTGCGGGTCGGCGTGCCGACCACGTATTTCCTCGACGAGGCCGATGCGCCGGTGGTGCAGGCGATGGAACACGCGCTGGAGGTGCTGGCGGCGCGCGGTGCGGTGATCGAGCGCATCACCTTGCCGTTGATGGACGCGGTGTCCGCCTGCGTCAGCATCATCTCGCGCGTCGAGGGAGCCACTATCCATGCACAATGGATGCGCACCCGCGCCGCCGATTACGGCGTGCATATCAGCAGCCGGATGTATCCGGGCTATGCCATCCCGGCGACCTACTACGTTGAGGCGCTGGCCCGGCGCGGGCCGATCCTGAAGGCGTTCGCCGCCGAAGTGTTCCGCAAGATCGACGTGCTGGTGACGCCGACCATCCGCACTTGCCTGCCGACACTGGCCGAGACCGATATCGACCACGGGCCGCCGGGAACGGAGCACACGTTCCTGGCGGTGTCAGCCAACACGCGGCCGTTCAATTACCTGGGCCTGCCGGCGATCAGCGCGCCCTGCGGCTTCGACCCGAAGGGCTGTCCGATCGGCTTGCAGATCGCCGGCCGCCCGTTCGCCGAGGCACGCGTGCTGCAGGTCGCCGACGCCTACCAACGCGACACCGACTGGCACAACCGCCGACCGCCGGTGCTCGATGCGGTCGGCGCGACGGGCGTGACCGTGGCATGAGCAAACCCAAGGTTGCCTTTGTCGGCACAGGCGGGACGATCGCCTCGCTCGGCGCGGGACCGCTCGATCTGCAGGATTACGGCGCCTCCCGCAACGTGATGCACGCCGACGCGATCCTGGAGCGCTGGCCGGAGACCGCGCTGGTGGCCGACGTGATCGCGGTGCCGTACCGCAACATTCCCAGCACCGCGATCGACTTTGCCGACTGGAAGGCGCTGGCGGTGTTGTGCGACCGGCTGGTGGCGGACCACCCGGATCTCGCCGGCATCGTCATCGGGCACGGCACGGCGACGCTGGAGGAAACCGCGTATGTGCTGAACCTGACACTGAAGGTGTCGGTGCCGGTGGTGGTGGTGGGCGCGCAGCGGCCGTCCAGCGCGCTGTCCTCCGATGCGGGGATGAACCTGGTGAATGCGATCCGTGTCGCCGCCTGCCCCGAGGCGCGCGGCATGGGCGTGCTGGTAGTGCTGAACGACGAGATCCACGCGGCGCGCGAGGTGACCAAGACTTCCACGCTGCGGCTGCAGACCTTCCGGACGCCGGATTTCGGCGTGCTGGGCCACGCCGACGGTGACGCGGTGGCGTTCTATCGCCGGCCGCTGCGCCGGTGTGCTCCGGAGACCGGGTTCGACATCCGCGGGTTGGAGGCGTTGCCGCGGGTGGATATCGCGTATGCCTATGCCGGCGGCGATGGGACGGCGGTGCGGGCGTTCGTGGCAGCCGGCGCGCGGGGCATCGTGTCGGCCGGGTTCGCGCCCGGGTTCTCGCCACCGGGGGATTTCGCGGCGCTGCAGGCGGCGATCTCGGAGGGCGTGGTGGTGGTGCAGGGCACGCGCGCCGGGTCCGGGCGGACTTTCCGCAGCTCGCGGCTGCGTGAGGCGGGCATCCTGATCGCCGACAACCTCAACCCGCAGAAGGCGCGCATCCTGCTGGCGCTGGCACTGACGGTGACGCGGGAGCAGGCGGAGATCGAGGAGATCTTCCGGACGCACTGACTGAGGCGGGCGACGACTTGACGGGGCGGGCGGCGGCGGGCAGGTCGCCTTGACCTGGGGCGCCGCTTGGCGTTCAAGGCGGCTGCGCGGGCCTGTAGCTCAGTTGGTAGAGCACGAGACTTTTAATCTTGGGGTCGTGGGTTCGAGCCCCACCGGGCCCACCATGGCTGGCAACCCTTTTCGGCTCCGGCCGCGCGGGGCGCCGCCGGCCGTCCCACGCCCTTCCCCCGAAATCGCCCCTCGGTGCCCCCGGTCGCCACGTGGGATCGGTAGCCGGAACGGGCAGCGCCGTGCCCCGGCAGCCAGCCGGATCACACGGGACGGGCGCCTCGTCCAGCCGGTCGGCACCGGAGCCGGAGGCCTCTCGCCCGGTTTTGGCCGCGCGAAGAACTCGGCAATGACCGTACTGATCGGCGACAGACTTCGCGCGCCGCAAATCGTCTACTTTTCCGTATGCGACGCCTCACACTTTCTCGGTTCGGACTCCAACGTCCCCATTGGGCGGAGCCGACCCGATAAGGCAACACAGCGTATCCTTCAGCCTTGCCACCATATCGTCGGTAAGGACGAAAGACAGGGCACCGCCCGCGCCAAAGGTGAATGAGAGGACGAAGTTGCCTTCCTCGCCCTGTCGGATGAGGTTCCACCAGGTGGCCACGAACCTCGCGCTTCCATCAGGCCGAAGGATCCGTTCCCGGTCGCTCAGCGCGCGGGCCGCTCGATCGATAAGGTGCGGAACCTCCCCGCCCGGAACGCCGAGCGTAAAGGACATGCCAGACGGCTCCCGCAATGTGAGAGCCATGTAGCGGCCGTCTTCCGTCACTGAGGAAGTGGTAACTCCCTCAATCAGTATCGCGGGAATCTTCATCGGTCGATCCTCCCTCAAAACATCAGGATGCGGAGCAGTACCGGCACGGTGAAGGTGGACACGAGGGTGGAGACGATCACCAGGCTCGCTACTTCCTCCGGCTGGTTGTTCCACTTCTGGGCAAAGAGATAGTTGTAGACAGCAACCGGCATGGCACATTGCATGATCAGCACGGATCGCGCGGTCGCATCGAGTTCAAACATCGAAGCGATAACCAGGCCGATACAGGCGCCAGCGCCAATTCGCAAAGCGGACAGCGCCATCGCCTGAGAAACCAGCACCACTCGGAGTCGGGCAAGCGAGGCGCCAAGCATCAACAACATGAGCGGGATCGTCATGCCACCGATCAGCGAAATGGTGTTGGTAAACCATTGCGGCAACGCCACGTGCCAGACGGAGACGCCCACGCCGAGCAGGACGGCGTATATCAGCGGCAACCGCAGTATGCCGCGCCAGTTTGCCGAGCCAGCGGCGATCGCCTGGCCTACGGTAAACTGGCCGATCATGCAGATGGCATAGAAGACGATCGCGTAGCCCAACCCGGCTTCCCCGAAGGCATAGGCGGCCAGCGGCAACCCCAGGTTTCCGTTGTTCGGGAAGCTCAGCGAGGGGAGAAAGGTCCGCAGTCGAAGCCCGGTCGGCGGCAGAACGATCGCGGCCACCAAAGCGAAACAGGCGATCGCCGTCGTCGAAGCGAGCGCGATCGTCGCGAACTGCGCCGGCGCGATGGCGGTCCTGGCGAACGTGCCGAAGATCAGGCATGGCGTTCCGATATCCACGACCAGCGGCGTGAACATCGCGTTCTCGAATGGCCGGCCCGAACGGACCCAGGCGAAGCCAAGTCCTGCGGTCGCCAAAACCGGAATAACGGCAGCCAGGATCGGTCCAAGCATGAGCGCTGCTCCAGATAGTGGTCTTATGGACGGGAAACGAAAAACCCTCTTGGTGGAGCCAAGCATCAGTACGGCGGTGGGTGCGTCGGGAGCTATGATGTCGATCTGACCACACTTGGCACGTACGACTTTCGGAGTTTGTGACGCAGATCACGATGCTGCCTGATTTCATCGAATTTAACTTCGATGGATCGACATCCGCCGGTAGCTGTTGCCCGGGTGACAGGTGTGACGACTGTCACCCAGGCGTCATGCTCCCATCGCGCGCGATGCACGCTCGCTGTTGGCTCGGCACCACAAACGAGCCGGTGCCTGCGGACACCGCGGCATCCGGCATCAGCGGCCACGGACTCATCGCAGCATTATCGGCGAGTAAGGTGGCGACCCGCTCCCAGTGGTCGTGCCAGTCGAGTTCGATGTCCCACGCGGTTCGCTCCGCCATGGCGCGCGCGAAGTCTCGCGCCCGTACCGGGCTGCAACGCGAAAGCAGGAAGGCGATCCAGGTCGCGTCGGAATCAGTCTCAGTCGCAGGGCCTACGACCACCACAGCTTGTGGCGCTCGATGGCGATCCGTACGCGCGAATGAAAAGGAATGAATTCGACCTTCACCGGAATCCGGATTCACTCGCATCGACTACCTCCATGAATCGAGGTGTAAGTCTTTCATGGCTTGCCCGGACCGATCCCGGCTGGAGCCGGGTAGGCGGCGTCGGTAACCGGACGTCGGGCAGCGGCGCCACGAATTTCATGCAAATCGCTCCAAATTCCTGCAAAACGATTTGAAATCAATCGACTGTCCGGGGTCTGACGGCAGAAACCCTCGCCGAAATCGTGACGCCACCAAAACCGTGGCGGCCAACGCGATCGCGAACGATGAGGTTTATGTGAATAGCGACCAGCTGTTACAATCTGTAGGTTGCGTTACGGGACGTTCTCTATCGCGAACCGTCGTAGGCCGCGCGCGGCAGTCCTCGAGTCGTCCGACGCGACGCATCGCGGCCCTGTTCACGTCAAGGCGGCGGATCCCAGCGATGGACGATATTTCACGGCCTCGGATGTATCGGTTCGACAGTTTTCTGTTGGATCGGCACAAACGTTCCGTGTCCCGGGTTGACGACGCCGGAAATGAAACCCCGATCCCGATCGGATCGCGTGCTTTCGACCTGCTCTGCCTGTTGGTGGAACAAGGCGGCGCCCTGCTGTCCAAATCGGAAATCATGCAAGCCGTGTGGGGGAAAGTCCTGGTCGAGGACGCGAACCTGACCATGCAGATCTCCACGCTGCGGCGGATTCTGGATGCCGAACGTTCGGGCGGAAGTTGCATCCAGACGATACCGGGCCGCGGATATCGCTTCCTGCCAGGGGTCGTACCGTCGCCGCTACCGTACTCCGACGCTACCGTCGTGCCCGTGCCGCAAACGATGCGCCTGGACGAACCGTCCGTCCCATCGGTAACGAGCCCGTGGCCGCGCATGCGCTTTTGGGCCGGTGTCGTTCTCGTCGCCGCCTTGGGCCTCGCGGCCGGCGGCTACGCCTGGTTTCGCATCACGACGAAGCCGTTCGCTGATCGCCCCCTGCTATCGGTCGTCGTGCTGCCGTTCGAAAATATCGGCGGCGATCCGAAAGACGATCCGGTGGCGGGGACGGTCACCGACGACCTCACGACGCATTTGTCGCACATCTCTGGAATGTTCGTCATCGCCCGCACGGCCGCCAGGACCTACGAAGGAAAATCCACGAGCCCGCGCGAGATCGGCGATGCGTTGGGCGTGCGGTACGTGCTGGAAGGCAGCGTCCACGAGGCTGGCAGCATGACGCGGATCGACGTGGAGTTGATCGAGACCGACACCGAGGCACATCTCTGGTCCGACCGGTTCGATCTACCCCCGCCGGGCGGCGACATCGGGCGGGATGGGCTTGTCCGTCAGATCGGACAGGCCACGAACATCGCGCTGACCGACGTCGCGAGCGCCCGCGCCAAGCGAGAGCACCCCAACGACCCGGAGGCCTTCGATCTGATCCTGCAGGCCCGCTCGCTGTGGTTTCACACGCCGGACACGCGTAGCGTCGGGCAACGGCAAAAGCTGTTCGAACGGGCCGTGACCCTGGATCCCCACTCCATTGATGCGCTGCTGGGACTGGCGTTCACCCTGATCGAGAAGGGGCATAAGGGGCCGGACCTGGATCGGGCCGAGGAGATGATCGGCCGCGCGCGACAAATAGAACCGAACGAGCAAGGCGTGTTGACGGCCAATGCGCATCTGCTTCTCGCCAGAGGCCATTGCGCTGAAGCCCTGGTCGCTTTCCAATACCTCCGGGAGCAATTTCCTCACGCTCCGCCCTGGACATTCGCACCCGCCGGATACTGCATGATCTTGCTTGGCCGGGCAGAAGAGGCGGTTTCGGCGCTGCAGCAGAACATTCGCGCCGATCCTCACGCCCCCTATATGGCGGACCGTTATGCGCTGCTTGGGTTCGCGACCCTGCTGCTGGGTCGTGATGAAGAGGCGATTGCCTGGGATCAGCGCGCGCTGGCGGCGAACCCCAACAGCCGTCCGGTCTGGCGCGCCGAAAACATGCTGCACGAAGCCGCCGCCAATGCACGCCTGGGACACCTCGAGGAAGCCCATCGTCTCGTAAACCAGGCAAACCAGGTTTGGCCCTGGTACACGGTGCGCAACCACGCTCCGGGAGCCATGACGAGTCCGGTCTACGCGGCCCAATTGGAGCGCTACCGCGAGGCGATAGCCCTCGCCGGTCTGCGCGACCATGCCGACGAAGGCGCCGATTTCGGTACGAAATCGGACGACCGATTACACGAGGACGACAATCTCGCGGGACCGACGCCAACCACCGCACCGGGTGTCGCGACGATCCTCACAGAGGACCTCGCGCGCCTGCTGGCGGGTCACACGCCGATCATCGTCGATACGATGGAATCGTTTTCAGGGCGGTCACTGCCGGGCGCGGTTGGCCTCGCGGAATCCGGCTGGGGCGCCGGCGTCGCAGATCCGATGCAAGATCGTCTTCGCCGAAAAATGGCGGAACTGACCGGCGGCGATCGCACGCGCGCTATCGTGGTGGTCGGCTGGAGTTCGGAACGTTTCGGCGGCCGCAATCTGGCGCTACGGCTCGTGGCACTCGGTTACTCCCAAGTCTATTGGTACCGCGGCGGCAGAGAGGCATGGGAGGTTGCGGACCTCCCCGAAGCGCCGATGGTGCCAACAGTCTGGTAGTTGGGGTGCGGGACAACGCCCCGAATGTTGATCCGTTCGTCCGGCGAGACCCGCCAGATGCAGGCG
>DATHNI010000526.1:0-10809 GCA_035486135.1 Acetobacteraceae bacterium | reverse complement strand
CCCGACAGAATCGAGCGCATCCCCAGCGCGATGATCTCATGCCGCCGTTCCGGGATCATCGCGCCGATGCCGCCGATCATGATGCCCAAACTGCCGAAATTGGCAAAGCCGCACAGCGCATAGGTCAGGATGATCCGGGTGCGTGGCGAAAAACTGTCGGGCGGCAGCGTGGAAAAGTTGAGGTAGGCGACGAACTCGTTCAGCACCGTCTTCGTCGCCATCAGGGTCGCGGCGGCGCCGGTTTCCTGCCACGGGACGCCAACCAGCCACATCACCGGCCGGAACGGCAACGCAAACAGGCGTTGCAGCGTGACCGGCGCACCGTCCCACGCCGGCAGCAGCCCGAACGCCATATTGACCAGCGCAACCCCTGCCACCGCCACGATCAGGACCGCGATAATGCCAGCAAGGATCGGGATTCCGTCGAGCGTGCCCTTGACCAGAGCATCCATCGCGGAGAGCGGTGGATCGCGTATCACGAGCGTGGCTTCCGCCGGCTCCGGCGCCCCGAACGGGACCATCAATGCAGCAATCGAAAGACCCGCCGGCGTGCTGATCACCGAAGCGATCAGGATATTGCCGAGTGCATTCGGCACGATCGGTGAAAGGAACGACCCGTAGATCACCATCACCGTGCCGGCCACGCCGGCCATGCCGCATGTCATCAACGCAAACAATTCACCTCGCTGCATGCGTGCGAGGTAGGGACGCACCAGCAGCGGTGCCTCCACCATGCCGACGAACACGTGCACGGCCGCGCCCAAGGCGAGCGCCCCTCCGATGCCCATCACGCGATGCAACAGCCAGGCGAAGGCCGAGGTGACGCGTTGCAGCACGCCCCAATAGAACAGCAACGATGCGAGGGCGCTGATCGTTAGCACCAACGGCAGTGCCTGGAAGGCGAGGATGAAGCTGCCACCCGGATGGGCTTCGGCGAACGGCAGCGGCGGACCGCCGAGATAGCCGAACACGAAGTGCGTGCCGGTGAGCGTCGCATTTTGCAGGGCGGCGGCTGCATCGTTGACCGCGAAGATCGCTCTGGTGGCCGGCGGCACGCGCAGCAACAGCAATGCGAGCGCCAGTTGCAGCAGCAACCCGGAGATGACGGTGCGCCACGGGATGCGGTGCCGGTCTTCGCTGCACAGGAAGGCGAGCGCCAGCAACGCGACGATGCCAAAGGGTGCCCGATCCATGCGGTTGAACGGCGCTCGCGTTCGAACCGGCCCTACAGTCGCGACGTCACGCGCTTCGCTGATCAGCGCAGACTATGACGGCGCACGCCGACTGGAAATCGGCGACCACGTCGCTGACGGTATAATGGCTGGCCATGTTCTGGAGACTCCGCCTCGTCACTCACAGGCTGCTGCACGCCGCCGGACGCGTCAACGGTTGCCGCACCACTGCCCGTGCTGCAAGGTGGCGATCACCGACGCCATCCAGCAGGACGCCCTCGCCCAGGTGCCGACGATTTTGCTCGGTCTGATCTATACCCGCAGCGCCTCTGGCGCGAGCCTGAAGGACATGCTGTCGAGCCAGGCGCCGTTCTTCTGCAGTGTGCGGCGCGCATAGGGGGTACCGAAGATGAGCGGACGGGTCGAGGATCATTACGCCAATCCGGATATCGTGCCGCGGATCCTGGCGGCGCTGCGGCAGGTGAACGGTGCCGATGCGCCGGTAACGCCGGACGCGCTGGCATTGCTCGACCATTTCCATGGCCGCGGCGTGCTGGCGACCCGCGAGATGGCGGCGCTGCTGAAGCCACAGGCGGGCGAACGCATCCTCGACATCGGTTCCGGTATTGGCGGGCCGGCGCGCTGGATCGCGGCACGGTTCGGTTGCCACGTGACCGGGGTCGATCTCACGCAAGCATTCTGCGACGCAGCGGTGGAATTGAATGCGGTCACCGGGATGGCAGAGCACGTGCGAATCCTGCACGGCAACGCGCTGGCCTTGCCGCTGCCGGATGCCGAGTTCGATCGTGCGTATTCGCAGAACGTCGCGATGAACATCGCGGACAAGCGCGGGATGTATCGCGAGGCACTCCGCGTATTGAAGCCAGGTGGCTCGTTGGCGTTGTCGAATGTCTGTGCTGGACCGAACGGCGAACCGTATTTTCCGGTGCCCTGGGCTGCGACAGCCGCGACGAGTTTCCTCTCGACGCCGGCAGCGACACATGACGATCTGCTGGCGGCCGGGTTCGAGATCGTGCAGTTCCGCGAGACGACGCAGGCCGTTCTGGCCGACCAGATCAAGGATCGGCAGCGCATGGAAACGACCGGCCTGCCGCCGCTTGGCGTGCACCTGATCGTCGGCGATCGGGCGCGGCAGTATCGCATCAATTCGGCGCGCAGCCTGGAGGACGGACGCACCGCCGTGATCGAGGCGCTGGTGCGCAAGCCGTTGTAGCGAACGGTCTCCTACGATGCGCAGGTCGCTTCCATCTGCCGCCGGTACTTGTATGCGGCGTCGGCCGGATCGACGCGGACATCGTGCCACGTCACGCACTGCCCCGCTGGTACATCGCGCTGCAATGGCACCCGGTTGGCCAGGCCGATCGGCAACCCGCCGATCTTCAAACTCGTCGCGGCCGGCAGCAGCTTGCCCCACACGCAGGCGCCGCCTTCGCCATCCAGCGTTTCGCCCGCCTTCAAATCACGCTTTGCGGTTGCCACCACGTCACCACGGAACGCCGTCGGTGCGCCGGTTGGTTCGCCACGCAACGCCGCCGATAGGATGGAGACGTTCAATTCCAACCCGATCAGATGGAATGGCCGGTAGAGCGCGGATATGCGTCCGGACTCGTCCGTGACCACGCCGTACTCCTTGAAGCATTGCATGGTGTAGTCGTTTGGCGCCTCGAACACGACATAGACGCCCCAACGCAGGTCGTTCGTCACGTTGCGGCCATCGCGGTGCAGCGAGGAGATCACTTCCACCTGGCCGGCATGATGCAGCACGCCCTCGTTGCCCGGCCGCAGGATCTGCGCCATTTCGTGTGTGCCGCAGGGCGGAAAACGCAGCCCATCCGGCGGCGGCGTCAGGCCGGTGGCATTGGCGACCGCCGCCATTTCGATACCAGACTTTGTGCCGTCCAGGAACGAGTTGAACATCTGCGGGTTCATGCCGCCGGCACGCGCGGTATCCTCGGTCAGTCCGTAATAGGGCCAGACCGTTGCGGGCGTGGAAGCGTGGTATTCCGGCAGGTATTTCGTGCCCTTGCCCGCGGCGATCACGCGAAAGCCGCAGGCCCTCGCCCAGTCCACTATTTCGCAGATCAGCGCCGGCTGGTCGCCATAGGCCAGGGTATAGACGACGCCAGCACGCTCTGCCTCACGCGCCAGGGCGACGCCGGCCAGCACGTCGGCCTCGACGTTGACCATGACGATGTGTTTGCCCTCCGCGATGGCGTGGCGCGCGTGGGCGATGCCGGCGGGTGCGTGGCCGGTGGCTTCCACCACGACCTCCAGGTCGCCGGACGCCATCATCGCCATGGCATCATCGGTGAAGAGTGTGGCCTCGATGCGCGCATCGTCCCAGCCGACGCGGCGGCAGGCGGCGCGTGCCCGGTCGGGCGCGAGATCGGCGATGGCAGCGACCTCGATACCCGGCGTGGTCGGCACCTGTGCCAGGAACATCGAGCCGAACTTTCCCGCCCCGATCAGTCCGACGCGCACCGGGCGGCCGGCGGCGAGGCGTTGCTGCAACAGCCGATGCAGGTTCATGCATGATCTCCCTTCACAGGCGGGTCCTTTCATGCGGACATAGCATCCGGAGGAGAGCAAGGCGATGCACGAGGTGGAGTGGCGCAGGCTGCGCGCGGATCAGTTGCGAGAACACGCGCGACAGGATGCGATTGTGATCCTGCCGGTGGCGGCACTGGAGCAACATGGGCCGCATCTGCCGGTGGAGGTCGATTCGATCCTGGGCGAGACTGTCGCTGTGCGCACCGCGCGCAAAGCGGTGGCGACGGGCACCCCGGCGCTGGTACTGCCGGTGCTATGGACCGGTATTTCGGAACATCACATGAGTTTCGGCGGCACCGTCACGCTGGATTTCGCCGCGTTCAGCGCGCTGGTGGAAGGCGTGGTGCGGTCCGTGCTGCGGCATGGCTTTCGCCGCATCGTGCTGTTGAACGCGCATGGCGGCAACGAGAACGCGCTGCGCACCATCACCGATGACCTGACGCCGAAACTTGGTGTGCCGATCGTGCAGTTCACCTATTGGTACGCCGCCGCCGTGGCGATCGCGAAAATCCTGGAGACGCAAGGCGGCTTGCAACATGCCTGCGAGGCAGAGACTTCCATGATGATGGCCGTGCGGCCGGAACTGGTGGCGACCGACCGCATCCCGTTGGCGAAATCCAATACCACGCCGGGCATCAATGACGTGGTCGGGGGCGGCGTGTATAGCTGGCGCACCATCGGCAGCCGTTCGGGGTCCGGTGTGATCGGCAATCCCGAAGCGGCCAGCGCGGAAAAGGGCGAGCGGTTGTTCGACGCGATCTCCGACGCGCTGGCGACGAAATTATCCAATGCAGAGCTATGGCAATTGCCCTGGCAATCGGAGCAGATGACATGAGTATCGAGCTTGTTGTGAATGACAGGCAGGTTAGCGTGAGCGCGGGCGAAACCACGCCATTGCTCGATGTGTTGCGCAACGAGCTGGACCTGAAGGGCGCGCGCTACGGCTGCGGCCTGGAACAATGCGGAAGCTGCATGGTGCTGGTGGACGGCGAACCGGTCTACGCATGTTCCCGCGAAGTTGGCACCCTCGCCGGCCGGCGCATCAGCACGATCGAAGGTCTTGGCGGTGCCCATCCGCTGCAGGAGGCGTTCCTGCAGGAGCAAGCGGGGCAGTGCGCGTATTGCCTGGCGGGGATCATCATGTCGGCGAAGGCGTTGCTCGATCGGAATGCGTCGCCAACACGGGCGGACATCGTCGCCGCGCTGGACAAGCATCTTTGCCGATGTGGGGCGCATCCGCGCATCCTGCGTGCCGTCGAAACAGCCGCCGCTGCGCTGCGCGAAGGAGCCTCACGATGAGCGATACTCTGCCGCTGTCGATCCAGAACAATCGCCGGCTGGAGAAATGGTTGAGATTCCAACCCGACCGCACGCTGCGATTGGCGGTCGGGAAGGTGGAACTCGGCCAGGGCAACGTGACAGCGCTGGCGCAGATCGCGGCGGAGGAACTGGATGTCGGCCTGGACCGCATCACCGTGCTGTCGGGCGATACGCAGGAGGCACCGGATGAAGGCCAGACCACGTCCAGCCAGTCGATCGAGGTGTCCGGCCGCTCGGTGCGCCTGGTCACCGCGGAGTTTCGCGCGCGGGTGCTGGATCGGCTGGCGCAACGGCTGAATTGCAGTCCGGACGAAATCACTGTGGAGGACGGCGCATTTCATCGAGGCGACGCGCCGACCGGACACGACTATTGGAGCTTTTCCGCGGCCGAGGACTTTGCGCGAGACATCGAAGGTACTGCGACGACAAAGCCGCCGAGCGCGTATCGCGTGGTGGGGCAGCCGATTCCGCGCCGCGACCTGCCGGCCAAAGTTGCGGGTGCGGCGTTCATCCACGACATGGTGCGGCCGGACATGCTTCATGCCCGCATCCTGCGCCAGCCTGCTCGCGGTGCCACGCTTGCATCGCTGAGCGAAGCCGCGGTGCGGCGCGCCGCCGGGGGCGAGTTCCGCATCGTGCGCGTCGGCAACTTCGTCGCGTTCGTGGGAGCGAACGAGACGGTGGTGCAACGTGCCGCCGCTGCCGCACCGCTGCATGCGACATGGAACAACGTGCCGCACGTTACCCCTGATATGCAGGAGGCAGCGTGGCTGGTCGGTCAGCCGTCCAACGATCGCGTGCTGTATGACGCGCTTCCAGAGTCCACATCGGGCACCGTGCTGGAGGCGAGCTATTCGCGGCCCTATGTCGCGCACGCATCGATGGGACCGTCCTGCGCGCTCGCGGAATTCCGCAATGGGCGGCTGGAGGTCTGGTCGCACACGCAGGGTCCGTATCCGCTGCGTACGGCGTTGTCCAACGTGCTGGGGATGCCGGGAGAGAACATCACCGTGCGGCATGCGCATGGCGCCGGCTGCTACGGCCATAACGGCGCCGACGACGTGGCGGTGGATGCGGCGGTGATCGCGCGCGAAATCCCCGATCATTGCATCCGCGTGCAGTGGCGGCGGGAGGAAGAATTCGGCTTCGAACCGCTCGGCCCGGCGATGCACGTGACGGCGCGCGCGGCGCTGGACGAGGCGGGAAAGCCGGCGGACTGGACTACGGAAATCTGGTCGCCGACGCATGTGCAGCGGCCCAGCACCGGCGGCAACATGCTGACCCACGAGGCGCTGCCGACGCCGCCGCCCGATCCGCGTCCGACCGATCCTCCGGAAGCCGGCGGTGGCGGTGGCACGCGCAATGGCCTGCCGCTTTATGATTTCGCGGCGAAGCGCATCATCCACCACTTGGTGTTGCGTCCGCCGACACGCACCTCCGCGTTGCGCGGGTTGGGCGCTTTGACCAACGTGTTCGCGATCGAATGCTTCATGGACGAACTGGCGGACCGTGCCGGTATCGATCCGGTCGAGTATCGGCTGTCGCTGCTATCCGATCCGCGCGCGCGCCGGTTGATCGAGATGGTGGCAGAGCACTGCGGCTGGGCGTCGCGTGGGCCGGCCGGCAGCGGGCGCGGCGTTGGGCTGGGCTGGGCGCGCTATAAGAACAAGGCGGCCTATGCGGCGGTCGCGGTGGAAGTGGAGGTGGATCAGGACGTGCGGGTGCGGCGCGCCTGGTGTGCCGCGGATGCCGGGCTGGTGATCAACCCGGACGGCGCGCGCAACCAACTCGATGGCGGCATCGTGCAGGCCATCAGCATGACGCTGAAAGAGCAGATGCGGCTGGATGCGGACGGGCGCGCCTCGCTCGACTGGAACGCGTATCCGATCCTGCGCTTTTCGGAAGTGCCGGAGATCAGAACGGAGATCGTGCATGCGCCGGACCTGCCGACATTGGGCATGGGCGAGTGCACGTTCGGGCCGACGGCGGCGGCGATCGGCAATGCAGTGGCGCATGCGCTGGGCACGCGCATTCGCGACATGCCGCTGACGCGCGAACGCATCGCGGCGGCGTTGCTGGCCTAGGCCTGCGTCCTGCCGGTGCGTTGGATGCCGGCAGGCGGCGCGATTGATGCGGAGGACGCTGGATGTCGCAGGACTCTGGCCCTGGCCTGGAATTCGTCTTCGCCGCGTTCGTCAGTATTGGCACGCCGCTGGAGGCCGGGGAAATTGCGTCGGGCCGGCGGCGGATCATTCCGATAACGGGTG
Source organism: Acetobacteraceae bacterium (assembly GCA_035486135.1). Taxonomy (GTDB): domain Bacteria; phylum Pseudomonadota; class Alphaproteobacteria; order Acetobacterales; family Acetobacteraceae; genus JASHVB01. The sequence continues at coordinate 3,479 of DATHNI010000526.1, read as the reverse complement.
GGTATGTCACGGGGCTTCGGTTGAGCGGCAGCGTGCTGCCGGGTGGGGCGGACTGGCAGGTCGTGCTGCCGGACGGGACGGCGCAACTGGTTGCGCGCTACACGTTGCAGGCGGCGGACGGCACGTTGATCTCGGTGGTGAACCGCGGCGTTCGCCGTGGCCCGCCGGACGTGCTTGCACGGCTCGCGGCGGGGGAAGCGGTCGATCCGTCGCAATATTATTTTCGCGCCACGCCAAGCTTCGAGGTCGCACCCGGGCCGCATGAGTGGCTGGCGCGGAGTGTGTTCGTGGCGGTCGGCGAACGCACGCCGGCACAGGTGGTGATCCGGGTGTTCGAGGTGAAGTGACAATTTGAACCTCTCCCGCGCTTCGCGCGGGAGAGGTCGAGACGCGTCAGCGTCGAGGGTGGGTGATCGGGCCACCACACCGCAAGAAGCTGCAGCGTGCCGACCCGATCACCCTCACCCTCGGTGCTTCGCACCATCGATCTCTCCAGCCGCAGGCGGGAGAGGTTACCCCCCGCGCGAAGCGCGGGAGAGGTGTAGCGATTACGCGTTCGCGCCTTCGATCAGGTCGCCAAAGCGAACCCAGGTCTTGCCATCCCAGCGCTGCAATTGCATCGCCTTGATCGGGCGATGGTCCGTGGCGGCCGTGCTGAGCTTGATCCCCGGCAGCAGGATCGGAATGTCGACATCGTGCAGGCTTTCCGCCTGCTTCATCACGTTGGCGCGCGAGAAGTCGCCGTTGCACTGCTTCAGCACCTGCATCATCGTCATGCTGATGCCGTAGGCGAACACCGTAGCGGAATCGGTGACGTCGCCACTGGGGTTGTACTTCGCCATGAACCCCCGCCACGTGTTCATCGCGGCGTCGTCCTTCCAGGCCGGGTCAGTGGGGTCCTTCAGATACTGCGTGCTGAGCATGCCGATGGCCTTTTCCGGCCCCGCCGGCTGCATCACCGTGCCGACCGAGATCGCCACGTTGGTCATGAAGAACATCGGCTTCCAGTTGAGGTCGTACACCTTGCGGATCGCCTGTGCCGCGAACTTGGGAATGGCTCCCACCAGCAGGACATTGGCGCCCGAGCTTTGCAATTCGGCGACCTGCGAATCGACCGTGGCGTCCGTCGTCTCGTAGCTCACCGACTTGACGACGATCTTGTCCCAGTTCGCGCCCAATGCGTCGCGTGCGCCGATCGGGTAGTCCTTGCCGAAATCATCGTTCTGATAAAGGATGCCGAGCTTCGGCTCCTTCACGTTCGCCAGCATGTATTTCATGTAGATCTGGGCTTCGGTGCGGTAGTTCGGCTGCCAGCCCATCGTCCACGGATATTTCTTGTAGTCGCTCCACTTGCTGGCGCCCGAGCCGACAAAGAGCTGCGGTATCTTGTTTTGGTTCATGTAGGTGGCAATCGCCGAGTTGCACGGCGTGCCGAGGTTCTGAAAGCAGAAGTCCACCTGGTCTTCCTCGACCAGTTGGCGAACGTCCTCCACCGTCTTGGGCGGACTGTAGCCATCGTCCAGCGAAATGAAGTTGACCTTGCGGCCAGCGATGCCGCCCTGGTCGTTGACCATCTTGAAATACGCCGCCTCGGTGCGGCCGATGACGCTGTAGGAGGACGCGGGACCGCTGTACGGCATGGTGTTGCCGATCTTGATCTCGGTTGCACTGACGCCTGGCGTGTCGGCGGCGCGTGCGCTCGTAAAGCGGGCCCCGACGGCGGAGGCTAATCCGGCGGTCAGGGCGGCGCGGCGGGTGATCATTGTTTGTTCTCCCGATTGGTTGGAGCTTCTCCCTTGCGGCCGGGGCACAGCACCGACCGTCCCTACACTGTGCCACGCAGGAATGTAGGGCAATCGTGAAATGCGTGTAAGGAAAAACCCGTCAGATCGGCCGGAGCGCCCGGTGCGGAGCTTGTGGCAGCGTGACGCGGATCGGGTCGCCGGGCCGCACCGGACCATCCGCCAGCACAATCGCCATGACACCGGCCTTGCGAATCAGGCCGCCCGCGGCGTCGCGATCCAGCACCGCCGCCATCAGGCCCGCCCGGAACCGGTCGAGCTGAACACAAGGATTGCGCAAGCCCGTCAGTTCCACCGCGGCGTTGTCGCCAAGGCGCAGCCGCGTGCCGGCGGGCAGTGCCAATAGGTCGAGGCCTTGCGTGGTGACGTTCTCGCCGATCTGGCCCGGGGCGATGTCGAAGCCGGCGGCGCGCAGTTCGTCGAACAGCTCGGCGTGGATCAGGTGGACCTGGCGCAGATTGGGCTGGCTGGGGTCGCGGGCCACGCGCGAACGGTGCTGCACCGTCGCGCCGAAATGCGCATCGCCCTCGACGCCGAGGCCGGTGCGCAACCGGATCGAGACGCAGTTTGGCTTGGTGAAGCTGTGCGTCTCGTTGCAGCTGACCGCGACGACCACGCCGATCATCGGATTAGAACCCGAACATATGGTCGAGCGAGAAACCCCCGGCGTCATCCATCAGCCCGTGATAGCCGAACAGGCGGCAGGTGGCATCGCGAACCAGCACATAGCCATCCGGACCGGCTTCTTGTAGTGCGGCCGCACCAAATATTTCCATCGGCGAGACAATCGCGGAACCGCTACAGGCGATCGCCAGGCTTTGCTCCGCGATCTGCCGTCCCGCGCCGTCGTGCAGTTTCAGCAACGTGGCGGACGCCGGGTGCCAGGGCGCCGAGGCGGGATAGATCAGCACCGCGAAGCTCCGCCGCCGCACATCGCCGAGCCGCAGGAACAGCGTCGTCGACAGCCCCGGCGGCGCGCCGGAATAGGATTGCGGCTCGTCGCGCCAGGTCATGACGGTGTTGAACATGTGCGCGCCGAAGCTGGACTCCGCGACGTGGCCGGACTGCCGGTCCTCGTAACGGAACAGTGCGTGCAGCCAGCCGTCCGCCGCGCCGCCGTCGCGGAAGTCGTAGACCAGCTCGGCGTGTCCGCTGTCGACGGCGATGTCGTCGAAATCCACCGCCACGGCGTGGTCGCGCGGCAGGCAACCGAGGAAGCGTTCCGCAACCTTGCGCCCTGCCGGGTCGAACACGTCCAGACGCAGGGGCAGGGTGGCCTGGCTCTCGGCCATTGGCGTCGGCTGCACGATGCTGCGGAAGCGCTCGCGCGGCAGCACCGGGAATGGGAGCAGGAAGCCGCGCCCTAACTCCGCCGGCAGGGATGCGATGGCCGGCTCGGGGCGCAGGTCGGCGCGCTCGACATTGACATGGGCGATTCGCACGCGGGCGGCGCGGGTCACCTCGTAGCGCGGGCGGACAACGTGACGGCCGGCGCGCAGTTCGATCTGCGCCGGCCAGCGGACGTCCGGCAACAGGTCGGCCACGTCCAGCGCGACGGTGGCGAAGGGACCGACGGCGCGGTTCAGCGCCACCGGGTGTTCCGCGCCCATGCGGTCCAGCGCGATCGCACCGGCCGGGATCGGCACGGCGTGGCTGTTCTGCAGCCACAGCACGACG
>DATHNI010000525.1:0-6858 GCA_035486135.1 Acetobacteraceae bacterium | reverse complement strand
GTCATGGCGGGCGAAGGCCCAGCCCACACCGTCATGGCGGGCGAAGGCCCGCCATGACGGGAGGGGGCAGCGTCATTCCGCGGCCACCTTCTGCAGCGCACGGAAATCTTCCGGAAAATGCGTTAGCGCGCTCATCACCGGGTACGGAATGAACCCACCCAGCGCGCACAGCGAGCCGAACTTCATCGTGTGGCAAAGATCCCGCAGCAATTCCAAATTCGCATCCACCCGGTCGCCGGCCATGATGCGATCGATGATCTCCATGCCGCGCACCGAGCCGATGCGACACGGTGTGCACTTGCCACAGGATTCGGCGGCGCAGAACTCCATCGCGAACCGCGCCTGGCGCGCCAGATCGACCGTGTCGTCGAACACCACCACGCCGCCATGACCGATCAGCCCGTCGCGCGCAGCGAACGCCTCGTAATCGAACTTCGTATCGAACAGCGCGGGCGGAAAATACGAACCGAGCGGTCCGCCGACCTGCACCGCGCGTACCGGCCGTCCGCTGCGCGTGCCGCCGCCGATATCGTTGACCAGTTCGCCCAAGGTCAGGCCGAACCCGGCCTCGAACAGCCCTGCGCAGCGCACGTTGCCGGCAAGCTGGATCGGCATGGTGCCGCGCGAGCGGCCGAAGCCGATGGCCTGGTACGCCTCGGCGCCTTCCGCCAGCACGAACGGCACGCTGGCCAGCGTGATGAGGTTGTTCACCACGGTCGGCATGCGGAACAACCCCTGATGCGCCGGCAGCGGCGGCTTGGCGCGCACCTGGCCGCGCTTGCCCTCCAGGCTCTCGAGCAATGACGTTTCTTCGCCGCACACATAGGCTCCGCCGCCGACCCGCTGCTCGATGTCGAACGCGGCGCCGGAGCCCAGCACCCTCTCGCCCAGCAGTCCTTCGCGGCGAGCGATCGCCAGCGCGGCATCGAACGTCGCGACGGCGTGCGGATATTCCGATCTGGTGTAGACGAAGCCCTTGGTCGCCCCCACGGCGATGCCGGCGATCGCCATGCCTTCGATCAGCGTGAACGGATCGCCTTCCATCATCATCCGGTCGGCATAGGTCCCGGAATCGCCCTCGTCGGCATTGCAGACGATGTATTTCCGGGCGCCGGCCGCCTCGGCGGTGGTCTTCCACTTGATGCCGGTGGGAAACCCCGCGCCGCCGCGGCCGCGCAGGCCGGATTTGGTCACTTCCTCGACGATACGGGCCGGGCCGAGTTCCAGCGCGCGCCGCAGGCCCTGCAACCCGCCATGCGCGCGAAAATCATCCATCGACAGCGGATCGACGATGCCGCAGCGCGCGAAGGTGAAGCGCGTCTGCTGCGCCAGGAAGGGCAATGCCTCCGGCTTGCCAAGCCGCAGCGGATGCGCGGCGCCGTCCAGCAGGCCGGACGCCAGCAGCCCGGCCACGTCACGCGCCGCCACCGGACCGTAGGCGATGCGGCCTTCCGGCGTCTCGACTTCGACCATCGGCTCCAGCCAGAACAAGCCGCGCGAGCCGGTGCGCACGACCGTCGCGTGACCGGCCAGCGCGGCGGCCACGGCATCGGCGCCCAGCGCCAGCGCGGCGGCGTCGCGCGGGACGAAGACGTGGGTCATGCCACGCCGCCCAGTTCGGCCTCGACGCGCGCCGGATCGAGGCGGCCCAGCGGCCGGCCGTCCAGCAGCGCCGCAGGCCCGACGGCGCACAGCCCCAGGCAGAACGCCGGCTCCAGCGTCACCGCGCCATCCGGCGTCGTGCCGTGCCAGTCCACGTGCAGCCGATGGCACACATGCGCGGCCAGCGCGTCGGCACCGAGCGACTGACAGGCCTCAGCGCGGCACAGCTTCAGCACGTGCCGTCCCGGCGGATGCGATCGAAAATCATGATAGAAGCTGACGATCCCGTGCACTTCGGCGCGGGTCAGGTTCAGCGCCTCGGCAATCATCGGCACGATCGCGGGGGGAACGCAGCCGAAAGCCGACTGCACCGCGTGCAGCATGGGCATCGCCGCGCCGTCCTGCCCCGCATGGGCGGCGATGATTTCCGCGCCGCGCGCCTCGTTCCATGGCTCGTAGTCCGCCACTCCGGCTCCTCCTGGGTTTTTCCCCCGTCGCCTGGCCCTCGAACGGTCGCGGCCGGTGCGCGCACATGTGGTGCTCGCCGATGACCGGGTCAGGTTCTCAAGGAAGCCCGGGCCGGCCATGACGTGCTGTCACGACGTGCACGCCGATAAGAAAGGCGCAGTTGGGCACAATGCAAGAAAGCGCGGGCGCACCCCCGATAGAAGAAATCTATCGTTTGCCGCCGCCTCTTACCTGCCCCAGCCGGTGCGCCTCCGTCACAAGCGCCGCGGTCAGCGGGGTCAGCGGCTCGCGCTGCGGATAGACCAGCCCGATCATCGGCGGATCGGGGTCGTCGATCGGCACCGAGCGGATCCGCTGCGTCAGTCCCATCGTTTCAGCAACCACGGCGGGCATCACGCTGGCCCAGCGCCCGGTGCGGACATGCGAGAACAGTACCACCATCGAATTCGACTGCAGCGTCGGCGCGGGTTCCACGCCCGCATCGCGCAGCCGGCGATCGATGATGCGGCGGTTCTGCATGTCGGGCGTAAGCAAGCATAGCGGGATGCTGCCGACTTCCTTCCACGTGACGTGCGAACGCCGGCCCAGCGGCGCATCGGCCGCGATCAGGAGATGGTAACGCTCCTGGTACAGCGGGATGAACCGCGCCCGTCCGAGCGGTTCGTTATAGACGTAGGTCACGCCGGCATCGATCTCGAGATTGTCGAGTTGCGTCAGCACCTCGATCGAATTGCGCGAGACCACGGTGAACACCACGTTCGGATGCCGCTCGCGCAACGGCGTGGTCAGCTCGGCGACGATCGGCAGCGCCGTGGGCACCGCGGCCAGGCGCAGATGGCCGGCGAGGCCTTGCTTCAGCGCGCGGATCTCCTGATGCATGGCGCGCGTATCGCCGACGATGCGGCGCGCCCAGTCGAGCACACGCTGCCCTTCCGGTGTGAAGCCGAGGAAGCGCGACTGCCGATGCACCAGCAGCACGCCGAAGCTTTCCTCTAGTTGCTTCAGTCCGGCGGACAACGTCGGCTGGGTAATGCCGCACGCATCCGCCGCACGCCCAAAGTGTTGCTCGCGCGCCAGGGCCAATAACATTTCCAGCTTGTCGATCATCGGCGGGTCACGGGCATCGGCGTGTCACGGGCATTGGCGAGTCACGGGGCGCGCGCATCTCCGGCGCATCGTGTCGCGGGAGGCGCCCGCCACACCGTAGGCCAGGGTTTCGATAGTCGCCACAGCAAGCCTCGCCGGCGCCGCATCTCGGCCAGAACCAAGTGGCGTTCAGGCCGAATGCGGGGGACCGATACCCAACATGGAACAAAGCATAGCTTCCAGTTCTTCCCGCCGGAACGGTTTGCGCGGGATCGCCACCTGCTCTGCGCCATGAAACACGGCGACACCCTGCGCCAGCCGCAAATAGGACTCGCCATAGCCGGACATGACGATGAACTTCGCTGGGCGACCGGTCAGCGTCATCTCATCCAGCACTTCGATGCCGTATTACTTTGATCGGTCGATGCAACGGACTATCGTGCGAGAGATGGGGTGTCAACTCTTGACCATGACAGTTGGTGCCATAACGGAACGTCTTGGCCCAGTCCGCTTCCGGCGCACCAGCCAGAAACCGCCGGCTGGCATTGCCGACCTGCGACGGATCAATCGATCCGCGCGTGGCCATATGGCCGAGGCGAAGACGCAGCGGCACGACGCGGGCGAAAGGTCATAAATGGTGAACCTGCCGTGCCGGCGCTGATCGCAGCGGCGGCAGCGCCGGCGCACCGCGCCGCGATGGCTCACGCAGCGGTGGCGGCGAGCGATGACGCAGCGGCAGCGGCAGCCGATGACGAGGCGTTGGAGGCGCGGATCGCGCGGGCTCCGGTGGCCTGCTGCACCACGCCGCCGCGTATCGCACCGGGCTCGGTGCTGCCCCAAAGGACCGCGTGCTCAGCCGGCAGGCGGCGCGAATTCGGCACTGCCAGCCACAGCCGCAATAGCAGCCGTTCCTGCCGCGTGCCGGCGTCGTCTTCGTAGGCGGTGCGGCCGTGGAAGATCACGTGATTGTTCAGCAACTGGATGTCGCCGGGTTCGAATGGGCAGTGCAGGCAGGTCTCCTCCGCCACCGCGGCGAGCAAATCCAGAGCTTCGTTCTGTGCCGCGGTCAGCCGCGGCACTTCGGCGAACTCCTGCGCTTGCTCTACGTAGGTGCGCGAGTATTGGCAGGTGAGCTTGCCGTCCAGCACGCTGAACACCGGCAACGCGAAGGCGCGTTCGACACCCGTGCCGTCTTCGTCTTTCGGTCGCGAGCGCCAATAGTCCTGGCACAGCAACGCCAGAAGATCGGGCCGGCGGCGGCCGATCTCGCTGTAGATGGTGACGATGCTGGCGAGCTTGCTGACGCCACCGGCTCTGGCGTTGCGGGCGCATAACAGGGCGATCACATCGCAACGGTCGGTGTGCCAGCGCAGCGGGCCGGTGCCGCGCGTGCGCGACCGCGACGACGCGACCTTGCCAGGTTCGACGGGTTCGTAGGTCGGCGTGGCGAGACGGGTTTCGTCGCGCACCTCGCCCATCATCTCGCCCTTGGCGCTCTGGTAGAGCGCGGTGCCGAGATGGCCGCCGATGCCCCAGAACACCTGGCGCAGTTCGTCCTCGGTGAAGCGTGCCGCGTCGAGCCCACGCAGCCGCACGGCACCGCGGCCATTTTCCAGTTCCTCGGCGATGTCGGCCAGCAAGGGCGCCGTGCGCGGCAGCGGAAAGTCGTCGCGCGTGACGTTGGGGAAGCAGCGCCCGCGGCGTTGCGCGTAATCGAGCGCCGCGGCGATCTCCTGGCGTTGTGCGTCGTCCAGCACGCGGATCCAGTCGCCGGAACGTTCCAGCTCCCGGCCGGTCCAGGCGGCGCGGCCGTCCAACGTCGGCGATAGCTGCATCATGCGTGACCTCCACCCGATGCGAAAGCGTGGTGCCGGACGGCGAAGCGTGTCAATCGGCCGGATAAGCGACGGCCAGGAGGCGCGCCGGCTGGCTTGTGTCGGTGCGGCGCCGAGGCCGGCTTCGCGCACCCCGCGGGGCCCTATCGGGGCGCCAGTATCAAGCCGTGCCAATATCTTGTTGCCGGATGTGAACGTGTCGATAAATAATCGGTCCGCAACTCCATCATCAGCCACCCCATCCCATGCGGCCGTTTCCCCTGCTTCTGCTGATCGCCACGCTCGGCTTGTCGGCCTGCGCGTCCCGCACTCCCGCCGGCGGGGCGTATGCGGGCGGCTATGTCGGCGGCACGGTCGCAGCGGAGTGCGCGCCGTTCGCCCGCACCCTGACCGGTATGCGGCTCTCGGGCGACGCCGCCGACTGGTGGTGGGAAGCGGACGGGCGCTACCTCCGCCAGGACGCCCCGGAGGAGGGCAGCGTGCTGGTGCTGCGCCGCTCGGCCCGGCTGCCCAGCGGGCATGTCGCGGTGGTCTCGCAGGTGCTGTCGGCGCGGCAGATCCTGGTCACCCAGGCCAACTGGGTGCACCACCGGGTCACCGAGGACCAGCCGGTAATCGACGTCTCGCCCGGCAACGACTGGAGCCTGGTGCGGGTCTGGTGGCCGCCCGCCGGCGCGATGGGCGCGACGGACTACCCGGCTTACGGCTTCATCCGCCCGGACCGGCCAGCCACGCACCAGCAGCTCACCGCCTCGGTGCCGCGCGCCATCCGGATCCTGGGTGGCGGCTGAGCGCTCAGGCGGCGTCCTCGCGGCGGTCCCGCACCTTCACGTAGGCAAGCTGCGCGTGCTCTGCGCAATACGGCTTGCCCGGCACCGACTCGGCGTCGCAGAAGCGGAAGCTGCGGGTGCCCGGCTCGCCGATCGGCCAGCAGCAGGTGATGACGCGCCCGTACGGCCGCGGCGGCGGCTGTGCTGGCAGCACGACACGGGGCGGCGCCGGCGCCGGTCGAGGCGCCGCGACCACGGGTGGGCGCGGCGGCGGCGGCGCGGCCAACGGGGCTTGGCCAAACGTCGCGGCGCCGAGCGACGGGGTGCTCAGCGCCGTGCTGGACAACGGCGGCAAGGTTGGCCCGCATACCGGACGCGGCGGGCTGCGGCGCGGCGGCGGCCGTTCGCCCTCGCGGCGGATCGGCGACGGGCGGGCCGGCAGGTCGAGCCGATGCGCCTTGCCGACCACGGCATTCTTGGAGACGCCCAGGCGGCGGCCGATTTCCGCGGTGGAGTGGCCCTCGTCCCAGAGCTCGCGCAGCCGGATGATGACTTCGTCGGCCCACTCCATGTTGGGTCCTCCCCCCTGAACAGACCACAAGATACGGTAGGTGGAAGGTGGGGCTCAACAACGGAGTCGGGTGGGCGCTACAAAAAGTTGTGGAAAACTTTGTTGGGGGACGCAAGGGGTAGTGATTCGGGGGTCGAGAAACCTCTCCCGCTGCGCGGGAGAGGTCGGCGCGAAGCGCCGGGTGAGGGTGATCGGGTCGCCCCGAAGCAAAAACCTCGGGTCGCCTCGAAGCAAAGGCAGCGTGCCGACCCGGTCACCCTCCCCCTCGGCGCTGCGCGCCATGGGCCCCCCGGTCAAGCCCCGGGGGCAGGCTCTCTCGCGCGAAGCGGGACTAAAACAGCAGCCCCTTGCGCAGCAGGCCGTGCACGCCCTTCTCGCCGTTCACCGTCTGCGTCACGTGGAAATCCACCGCCAGCGAGCAAAACTGATACGCCTGCTCGCGCGACAGGTTGGTGCGCGCGGTGATGAAGCGGATCATCTCGCGCAGCGCCTGCTTCATCGCCAGGTCCAGATCCTCGTTCATCCC
>DATHNI010000524.1:0-25321 GCA_035486135.1 Acetobacteraceae bacterium | reverse complement strand
CCGGCGCTCGCTCGCCGGCCCCGTCGCCGCGTCAGCATCCGCCGTAGCTCGCCCCAATCGCCCGCGCCAAACACCAGGGCCGCCCCGCCATAGACGGCCAGTCCCACAGCCACCAACGCCGCCAGCGCGCCAATCCGCTCCACCCCGTGCAGCGGCGTGGCGAACAGCATGTGCTGCGTGGCGGCCAGCGCCAGCGCCATTGCGGCGGCCGCCGCCAGCATCCGCACCAAGCGCCGCCGCAGCTGAGCGTCCGGGCGGAGGTGCCCGTGCCGCGCCAGCACCACCCCGAGGCAGCCGACATTGAACATCGCCGCCAGGCTGGTCGCCAGCGCCGGGCCGATATGCGCCAGGGCCGGCAGCCAACCGGCATACGGCGCCGGCGCGATGATGCCGAAGCTAGACACGATGTAGCCGAGATTGAACACGACGTTCATCGCCAGGTTCAGCACCACCGCCGCCACGCCGATCCGCACCGGCGTTGCCATGTTGCCGCGGGCGAAGAACCCCGGCGCCACCACCTTCACCAGCACGAAGGCCGGCAGCCCCAGCGCATACGCCTCGAGCGACTGTGCCGACAGCCGCACGCTCTCGGCCGCGAATGCGCCGCGGCCGAACAGCACCGACATCACCGGCAGCGCCGAGACGATCAGCGCCACCGCTGCCGGCAGGGTGAGGAACAGCGCATATTCGATCGCCCGGTTCAGGGTGCCGATTGAGGCCTCGCCCTCCCCTGCCCTCACCTGGCGCGACAGCAGCGGCAGCAGGGCGGTGCCGACCGCGGTGCCGATCACTCCCAGCGGCAGTTGCTGCACGCGGTCGGCGTAATACAGCAGCGACACCGTGCCGGGCGGCAGCAGGCTGGCGATGATAACATCCACCGCCAGGTTGAGCTGGGTGACGCCGGCACCCACCAGCCCGGGCAGCATGCGCCGCAGCAGCAACCTCACCTGCGGGGTCAGGCGGGGCCGTGGCAGGCGCATCCCCATGCCGGCGCGCTGCATCGCCCACAGCAGCAGCCCAAGCTGCGCCACGCCGGCGACGCTCACGCCCCAGGACAGCGCGTGGCCCGCCGTCGGCACATAGGGCGTCAGCCACAGCATGCAGGCGATCGAGATGACGTTGAACAGCAGGTACGACGCCGAGGCGGCGGTGAACCGGTCCAGCCCATTCAGCACGCCGGACACCAGTGCGGCGAGGCAGATCAGCAACAAATAGGGGAAGGTGATGCGCGACAGGGCGACGGCCAGGTCGAACTTGGCCGGGATCGCCTCGAAGCCGGGCGCCAGCACCGCCATCATCTGCGGCATGAACACTTCGCCCAGGATGGTCAGGCCGCCGAGCCAGAACGCCATGACGGCGAAGGTTTCCTCGGCGAAGCGGTGGGCGGAGGGGCGGCCCTCGGCGGCGAGCAAGCCAGAGAAGGCGGGGACGACGGCGGCGTTGAAGGCGCCCTCGCCGAACAGGCGGCGGAACAGGTTGGGGAGTTTCAGGGCGACGAAGAAGGCGTCGGCCACCGGGCCGGCGCCCAGCATCGCGGCGATCAGCATGTCGCGCGCGAAGCCGAGCACGCGGCTTGCCATGGTCCAGCCGCCGACAGTCAGGACATTGCGGAGCATGGCGTCCGTGTAGCCCAGGCCGGCGATTCCGTCGCGCCTCCTGGCACCAGTCCCTTGGCAGGGCGCATTCAGCCGGCAAGCCGCGTAACGTCGGCCGGGGCCAGTGCTGCCGCAACAAGGGAGTCTCTCACAAAGCAGAAGGGAGGGACAGGCAAGCTTTCACAAAGCTTCCCTGCCGTCCCCCGGTTCTGCCATGCGCCGCGGCAGCAGGAATCCTTCTTCGTTAATCCTTCCTGATCTTCTCTAAACTTTGTGAGATATTTCCTACCTTGCGGCAGCACCGGCCCAGCCAGGCAAGCTGCGGTGCGCAATGCCGAGGTGACGATCGCGCAGCAGGGCATCGTTCACGCTGAACTTGACTTGGTTATTCCCGGTGGGTCCTCAGGCTCGATTCCGGACCATTCCGAAAGCATACTGTCGCCGAATTCGCATAGTGCCGACCCGACTGAGACAGCCTCGGCGAAGCAGACAATCTTGTGGCGGCCGGTCAATCGTTTACCAGTCAGCAATCCATGCCGCAGGACGGTGCCGGTCCAACCGGCACCGTCCTGCGGCATCACGTCCGCTTCGCCCGCATGGCTGCAGCCAACGGAATCAGGCGCCGCCCATGCTCGAGCCGATGTTGGGCACCCCTCGGATGGTGAGATGGCTGTTCGCGCAGCCGTCACCCTTCAGGTCGGCAACCAACCCGCCGGTTTTCGATCTCTGGCCCACGACCGTGCCTTCAGGCCCCTTTCCCATTGTTGAGGTGAGCTGGAGATCAAACTTACCACTCTTGTCGTAGGTTCCCTTGATCGAGCTGGCACCGCTGGCGTCCGCGTAGTACGCGAGACCGGTTACTGTTCCATCGTCATGCCGGACCACGCGCCACCCGATGTTCGGACACCCCGCTACCGCAGCCTTGGTGATACCGACGAACCCGGGTTGAGGCGACACTTGTTGGGCCTCAGTTGACCGGCTTAGAATCGGTGTAAGTGTGAGCGCGCCCAAGCTCAGCAGCAGGGCTATCTTTCTCGACGACATTCGAGCCTCCATGGTGTTTTCACGTTAGCAAAGCGATTACCCTGCGCTGCACCTCACCTTCATTGAGAGAGTGTCCTGCGCGTCGAAAGTCGGTCCGCCTAGGCAGCGTCAGCTGCTCGGGCGCAACCATGCCGGAGTGTAGAGGAGCGATTTAGCGCCCGCAATGCAGATTCGGTAGGTCGCTGTAACTGGGTGCGCATCAGCATGTACGTGAGCACTTCGTGTCAAGTGGACCAGTCCGGTCCCGCATCCACCCTCGGGCATATCGGCCCGCGCTGCTGAACGACGGCTATCGCTCAATGGGCAGTACGCCCGATGCGGGCGAAGGACCGTCTTGAGTCTATTCCGCCAGTAGTGGGAGCGGTCACCCGACCGCCGCTTCGGGTGGTGAGCGGAGACGCGACGCCGCTCACGCTGCGGTTTGCCCTGCGCCCACGCCAGATGTTCCAGACCACTTCGCCATCATTCGAATGCAGACGGTCGTTCAACCGCGGCGATTGCGCAAACCCCGTACGAGCGGCTTGCCGGTTCTGCATAGGCAGCGATCGTGCGGCAGTCGACGGCCGGACGCGTGCCTGACTGACTGCCCCTGCCACAGCCTGATCGTTGCTACCCTCAGGGGCGCACCGAAACGTCGGCGGTAAGTCGTGATCTCCACCCGCGCTGATCGAGCGCCATGTGCGGATGGCCAGGGAACTAGGACGCCCGATCGCCACGCCGGAGCAGGCTCGGCAGATGCTCAAGATCGGCGTTTCGTACAAGTCCACTGAAGAGACGCTTGCCAACCTTGGGCTGGCGCCCAACCGTCATTCGGGCAGCATGGGGTTCCTGGTGCATGAAACCGATGGACGATTCCATCCGGCGGCGCAAGGCGCATGCGGGCACATCCACGCCGGGGACTCGGAGGATCGGCTGGAGGAGGTGACCTCCATGGCCGGCAACTGAAGCTGCCGCGCCTTGGCGGTTGGATCGGCCGATGGCTCATCGGGGTGCGTGGCATGCGGATCGGGTTGGCTATCGTGCCCGTTCGCCTGAGCACCACATCCATGCAGATGTTCGCGTCCTGCACATTTCCGGCCTTTACGACACTGAATCTCTCGACCGAGGACACCTGCAACCGGACCACGCAGTGCTGGACGGTTCCCGCGATCGCCGCCCTTAGCCGACTGGTCAAGAGGGGGCGCGGCTGATCAGCTTATCCAGGGAAAGGCAATGGAATGCCGAGCGACCTCAAGGCGAACCAAACAACGATGGTTGGCGACCCGCAGGCAATTGGTCTTTGGGATGCGGCGCTCGCCCAGTTGAGCGAATGGGACCCGGCGTGGGCCGCGGCGTGCGCGAAAATGAGCACAAATCCGCGGACCAATGGCGTCCTTCCCCACAGGTTCATCGAACTGGCCGGCGTGGCCATGAATGCCGCGTGCACGAGCCTCGATCCTGAAGGCACCCGCCACCATATCCGCGCCGCGCTTGCCGCGGGAGCAATCCGCAACGAAATTCTCATGATCCTCAAGATGGCGTCGTTGCTTGCTATCCACTCGTGCAGTCTCGGCGCGCCGATGCTTCTCGAAGAAGCCAAGGCGGCCGGCGTAAAGCCGGCTTCACGGCCTGCGGCGCCCACCCCGGCCTGTGACAAGGTGAGAGCCCTGGGACAATGGAATGTTGCGTGGGATCCGTTTGTCGAGCTCGATCCCGTGTGGACCGACGAATTCATGGCAACAGGCGCCGCGATTTACGCCGGAGGCGTGTTCTCCATGAAGGAAATCGAACTTCTGAGCATCTCTTCGATGCCTCTTACACCCACATGTACGCGCCCGGCACGCGACGGCACATCAAAGGCGCGCTCCAGGCCGGCGCCACTTTGGAAGAGATCATGGAGGTTTTGAAACTGTGCGTCGTCCAGGGTATACAGGCTTGCAATCTGGGCGTGCCGATACTGGCCGAGGAGCTTGAACGCAATCGGCGCAGACCGTCATGAAACTGAAGGACAAAGTTCGGCGGTGCGCAGGGCCCTGGGAAGTCAATCGCCGAGGTGATGGCTAAAGAAGGCGCCAGCATCGTCATCTGCGACATCAATCCGCAGACTCTGGCGAGCGCGACTGTGACCGGGATCCGTTCACCTCGTCATCCCCGCGAATGCGGGGACCCATGCAGCTTGGGTCCCCGCTGTCGCGGGGATGACGGATGGCACCGGCCTTTCCAGTCACGGTGAAAATGCTCTAACTCAGTGCGTGCCCTATCTCCCGGGCCGTGCGCGGCAACTCTGTCCTGCTCATGAGACCGTCTCCCCAGTCGGATGTGCTCACCGCGCCAGTATAACCTGAAGGGGCCTTCCGCGGATGGCTACGTGGCGTCGAAAGCGAGGCCGGTTACAACTGAGTGCGGCCGCCGTCGACAGGGAGCTCGACGCCGGTGATGTAGGAGGCGTCGTCCGAGGCCAGAAATGCCACCGCAGCAGCAACTTCGTCGGGCTTGCCGAATCGCTTGACCGGGATCTGCTGGAGCAGGGCGTTGCCGAGTTCTCGGGCATCGGTTTCGGAAAGGCCGAGCTTGCCGAGCAAAGGCGTTTCTATCACGCCGGGGCTGACAGCGTTGACGCGGATATTCCGGCCGACCATCTCGGACGCCAGCGTTCGGGTGAGGTTGCGCAGGGCCGCCTTCGAAGCGGACACGACAGACGTTCCGGCGACGCCGGCCACATCGAACCAGGATGTCGTGAAAACGATGGCCCCACCATCGTTCATGAGCGGTAGTGCGTTCTGGACGGTGAAGTAGGCGGCGCGGAAGTTGGCATCGATAATTTCGTCGAAGACTTCCTCGGTCGTATCCGCGACGGAACCCAGTTTCGCGATGCCTGCATTCACGTAGAGTATGTCAATTCGTCCGCACCTCTCGCGCACCTGCTTGAACAGGGACTGGAGATCGGCCAACTTCGTCACATCGGCGGCGATCCCGATACCATTCGTACCAAGTTCCTTTTGAGCATTGCTGATGGACTGCGAGCTACGCCCGGTCACGACAACCGTGGCGCCCTCCTTGATGAATTGCCTTGCAGCGGCAAGACCGATCCCGCTCGTGCCGCCAGTGATGACGACGATTTTGTTCTTGAAGCGGCTCATGGCATTTCTCCTGCTCATTTCTGCTGCTATTGGCGCGGCGTTGCGCGCGAACACCAATAGATATCGTCTACGTCGACGATAGCTTGGACAAATGGCGCATTTTTTGATTTTCTTGGCCGCCACCCGCCATTCCGCTCCGGGCCGGCACCGGGTCCATGGCCGACGGCGCGGAATGTCCGCTGTGGGTCGAGTGCGGCTATGGCTCGACGGCTACCAAGAGTCAGATTTTAACCACTCGTCCAGGCGGCGAGGGCTGATCGCCTGCGATCCATCTGAAGGCAGGACAACGGCTGGCCGGCGCGTTGCGTTGTCCACGCTCGCGCGAGCACCTGGCTACTCGTCCCGCAGCGGCCGTGACAGCAGGCTGGACATGGCCTGAGCCAGCGTCGTCCTGCCTTCCAGCAGCGCGGCGACAGCGGTGCAGATCGGGATGTCCACGCCGCCACCGGGTGCGCGTCCGGTTCGATCGGAAGACGGGGGCATGGCGGCGCGGGCCACCAGGGCGGGCGCGGTCGCTACGCCCTCGGTCACCGCGCTGCGGGCGGCCAGCACGTCCGCCAGTGTTTCCCCCTGGCCAAGCGCCAACCCAAGGCTGTAGTTGCGGCTGGCGGGCCCGGTGCAGGTCAGAAGCAGATCGCCCAGGCCGGACAGGCCCATCACCGTCTCCGCCCGGCCGCCCAGCGCCACGGCGAGGCGGGCCAGCTCCGCCAGGCCCCGGGTGATCAGTGCCGCGCGGGCGTTCTCGCCCAGGCCGGCGCCGATCACCGCGCCGGCGGCGATGGCGATGACGTTCTTGGCCGCGCCGCCGACCTGGGCGCCAATCGGATCGTCGTTGCCGTAAAGCCGGAAGGTTGGCGTGGACAGCGCGGCGATGACCTGTTCGCGCAGGGCGGCCTGGCTGGCGGCGACCACCGCGGCGGCGGGCAGGCCGGCGGCGATCTCGTGCGCGAAATTCGGCCCGGTCAGGATCGCGGCCTGCGTGCCGGGACGCACGGCTTGCACCACCTCGAGCGGCAGCAGAAGCGTGCCGGCCTCGATGCCCTTGGCACAGACGACGAGTGGGCCGGTGCCCGGCAGCAATTGCTCCAGTATGGCGCGCTGGTGCTGCATCGGCACGGCCAGCAGCGTGATGCCGGTGGCGCGCGACAGGTCGTGGATGATCGTGACCTGCTGGGTCAGCCGCGCCCCGGGCAGTCGCGGGCTCTCGCGTTGCGCGTCGATCGCCGCGGCACGCGCGGGATCGCGGGCCCAGAGGCGCACGGCCGCCCCGGCGCGGGCCGCCTGGATGGCCAGCGCGGAGCCCCAGGCGCCGGCGCCGATCACCGTCAGGTCACTCATCGGCGATCCGGGTCACGGTCGCGGAAGCGCCGCGCTCGTTGCGGCCGACCCGTTCCAGCAGCGCTTGCAGCAGCGGCGGGGTTTCGGCATCGAAGCGGAACGGCGGGTTGACCACCAGCAGCCCGCAGCCGTTCAGCCGATCCGGCAGCACCGGTTCGCGCAGGAGCAATTCGGCGGCAACGATGTCGCGGATGCCCGCCTGCTCGAGCGCGGTGAAGAAACCCCGCACCGGCGCGCGGTGCTTGATCGGATACCACGCGGCGAGCACGCCAGTGCGGAACCGCTCATGGGCGGTGGCGATGCCCGCCACGACGTCGGAGAACTCGTCCGGGTTTTCGTAGGGCGGATCGATCAGCACCAGCCCGCGCCGCTGCTTCGGGGGCAGCAGGCCGCCCAACGCCTCCCAGCCGTCGCGCTGGTGCACGGCCACCTGGGGGTCGCGGGCGAACAGCCGGCGCAGTTGAAACAGATCGTCGGGCTGGAGTTCGCAGCAGGCTAGCCGGTCGTCCGGCCGCAGCATGGCGCGGATCAGGGCCGGGGAGCCGGGATACAGCCCGAGCGTGCGGATGAACCCGAGATAGCGCGACAGCGCCGCCGGCGGCATGTCGATCAACTGGCCGATGCCCTGGTGCCACTCACCGGTGCGCTGGGCGGGACCGGCGTCCAGGTCGTAGCGGCCGGCGCCGGCATGGGTGTCCAGCACGAAGATCGGCGCCGGCTTGGCCTGGAGCGCGTCGATCAGCCAGACCAGGAGCGTGTGCTTCATGCAGTCCGCGAAGCCGCCGGCGTGGAAGGCGTGGCGGTAGTTCATCGTGGCATCTCCCCGCCCTCCAACGGCCACCGCGGCCGCGGCGCGAAATCCAGCCCGTCCGCCAGCCCCAGCCGCAAGTGCTCTATCCCCGTCCAGGCCACCATCACCGCATTGTCGGTGCACAGCCGCACCGGCGGGGCCAGCAGCGTGAACCCCGCCCCTTCCGCCGCCTGCCGCAACGCCGCACGGACCGCGCCGTTCGCTGCCACGCCACCTGCCACCACCAGCAGCCGAGCCTCCTGCGACCGCGCCCGCATCATCGCCATGGCGTGCGCCGCGCGGTCCGCCAGCACCTCCGCCACCGCGCGCTGGAAGCTGGCCGCGATGTCGGCGGCCACAGAAGCAGGCAACGCCCCCTCCCCCAGCCGAGCCACCGTCTGCGCCACCGCCGTCTTCAACCCGGAGAAGCTGAAATCGCACCCGGACCGCCCCAGCATCGGCCGCGGGAAATCATGGCGCGCCGGGTCGCCGCGTGCCGCCAGCGTCTCCAGTGCCGGGCCGCCCGGCCAGCCCAGCCCGAGCAGCTTGGCCACCTTGTCGAAGGCCTCGCCGGCCGCGTCGTCGACGGTGCCGCCCAGGCGCGCGTGGCGGCCGACGCCCTCCACCGCCACGCACTGGCAGTGGCCGCCGGACACCAGCAGCAGCAGATACGGAAACGGCGCACCGCCCTCTATCAGGCCGGGCAGTCTTGCGGTGAGCGCATGAGCCTCCAGATGGTTCACCGCAACATAGGGAATGCCATGCGCCAGAGCGATGCCCTTGGCCACCTGGCTGCCGACGATCAACCCACCGATCAGCCCCGGCCCGGCGCTGGCCGCCACGCCGCCCAGCGCCTCGAACCCAAGCCCGGCGCGCACCATCACGCCGCGCACCAGGTCCGGCAGCAGAGCCAGATGGGCCCGCGCCGCGATCTCCGGCACTACCCCGCCATACGGGGCGTGCGCCGCCTCCTGGCTGGCGACGCTGTCGGCCAGCACCCGGCCGTCGCCGTCCAGCACCGCGGCCGCGGTTTCGTCGCAGGAACTTTCAATACCCAGGACCGGCCGCATCAATACGGTCGCATCAGTACATTTCCCATCTTTTCCCGGCGTCCCCATAGTAATACGACCCACCCATGAACGCCGCCACGCCCCCCCCGCGCTACGCCGCCGCCCCCGCCATGCACCACCCGCGGGTGAAGGCGCATACCCGCGACCTGCCGCTGCGCGTGGGCACCCGCGGCTCGCCACTGGCATTGCTGCAGACCCGCCTGTTCCTGCACTTGCTCACCACCTTCTGCCCGGTGCTGCGCGGCCTGGACGTGTTCGAGGAACACGCCATCCGCACCACCGGCGACGCGGTCCAGGACCGCCGCCTGGCAGACATTGGCGGCAAGGGGCTGTTCGCCAAGGAGATCCACGAGGCGCTGGCCGACGGCCGCATCGACTTCGCGGTGCACAGCCTGAAGGACCTGGAGACCGAGCTGCCGCCCGGCATCGTGCTCGCCTGCACCTTGCAGCGGGAGGACGCTCGCGACGCGCTGATCCTCGGCCCCGATTGCGGCACCCCAGATCCGTCCGACCCGTTCGCTGCCCTGCCGGACGGCGCAGTGGTCGGCACCGCCTCGGTGCGGCGTCAGGCGCAGCTCCTGCATGCGCGCCCGGACCTGCGAGTAACCACGATCCGCGGCAACGTGCAGACGCGGTTGGGCAAGGTCGCGGCGGGTGACTGCGCCGCGTCGCTGCTGGCGCTGGCCGGCCTGCGCCGGCTGGGGATGGAGGATCGCGCGTCCGTGGTGCTCGACCCCGACTCGATGGTGCCGGCCGCGGGGCAGGGCATCATCGGCATCACGACGCGCGCGGACGACGTCGAACTGCACGAATTGCTGGCGGCAATCGAGGACCCCGAGGCCAAGGCGGTGTCGACCGCCGAGCGCGCCATGCTGGCGGAACTGGACGGCTCCTGCCGCACGCCGATCGGCGGCCACGCGCGGCTGCTGCCGGGCGGCCTGCTGCACCTGACCGGGCTTGTGGCGCGGGCGGACGGGTCGTTCCTGCTGAAGCGCAGCCTGCATGGCGGGGTGCAGGATGCGGTGCGGATGGGCACCGAATTGGGCGCCAGTCTGAGGGCGGACAGTCCACGGGATATTTTCGCGTAAGAGCGTTTCCACCTGGGCAGGAATTTTGAGCCTGCTGTCATCGCGAGGGGCGTAGCGACGAAGCAATCCCCCGCCTGATGAACCGTCGGCGGCTCGTCAGGCAAGAGATTGCTTCGTCGCTACGCTCCTCGCAACGGCAGTGGTATCAGTGGCATCGCCAGTCGAAAGGCCCTGCTCTTGCCGCGTGGTAGCGCGGGTCGCCGCAATGCGCGAAACTCCCCCAAGCATCGGAGGGGAGAAACCACAATGAGCTTCGACTTCACCGGCAAGCGCGCCATCATCTGCGGCGGCAGCCGCGGCATCGGCCGTGCCATCGCGCTCGGCTTCGCGCAGGCGGGCGGCGCGGTGTCGATCTGCGCGCGCGGCGCCGAGACGCTGAAGCAAACCAAGGCCGAAATCGCGCGGTTCGGCAATCCGGCGCATGCCGCGTCGTGCGACCTCGGCGATGCCGAGGCAATCAAGCACTATATCGCGGATGCCGCGGACGCGCTGGGCGGGATCGATCTGCTGGTGAACAACGCATCCGCGTTCGGCTCATCCGATGACGAGAAGGGCTGGATGTCCAGCATGGCGATCGACATGATGGCGATCGTGCACGCCACGCATGCGGCGCTGCCGTTCCTGCAGCAGAGCAAAGGCTCCGTGGTCAACACGTCGTCGATCGCGGCGATGCACACGGCGGCGCGGCAGCCTCCGTACGGCGCGATCAAGGCGGCCTGCATCCACTACACCGGAACGCAGGCGGCGATGTACGCGAAGGATGGCATCCGGGTGAACTGCATCGCGCCCGGCTCGATCGAATTCCCTGGCGGGGTGTGGGACCGGCGCAAGACGGACGCGCCGAAACTGTACAACGCGGTGCTGAACTCGATTCCATTCGGCCGGCTGGGGCACCCGGAGGAGGTGGCGAACGTCGTGCTGTTCCTCGCCTCACCGATGGCGTCGTGGGTGACCGGCCAGACGATCGCGGTGGACGGCGGGCAGTTGCTGTAGGTGCGAGATAACCTCTCCCGCGCTGCGCGCGGGAGAGGTTACCCGCGCGCGTAGCGCGGGAGAGGTTATTTAAGGGCATCCAGCGCGCTCTTGACTAGTTTCGCGTCCTCACCGTCGGCCGGCAGCGTGGCCAGCAGCCTGGTCCAGTCGCGCCGCGCCTCCTCCGGCTTGCCCTCGCGCGCCGCCTGCACGCCGAGATACCACAGCGCCTCCGGCTGATCGGGCGCCTGCGCTGCCACCTGTTGGAGCAATTCCAATGCGCGCGGCGGCAGCGGGTCGCTCGGCTGCAACTTCGCGATCAGCGTCTGGAACTCCTGCAGCTTGATGCTGGGATCGTCCGGCTTCAGCTTCACCGCGTGCTCGAACGCATCCACCGCCTTATCGGGCTGTCCCAGCACCGCATAGGAACGGCCCAGCCGCATCCAGCCCTCCACGTCGTCAGGCGAGGTCTGCAGACGCGCGGCAAGCTGCGCGACCATGCTCTCGATCATCTGCTTGCGCTCGCCTTCCGGCATCTGCGCCGCCGCACCCATCTGCTCCTGGTTCGGACCGGACTCGGCCGCGTCCGGTTGCGGCTGCGGCGGCGTGCCCTTCGGCAAGGCAGGCGCCGAGATGCCGCCAGCCTTGGCAGCCGCTGCGACACCGGCAGCGATCGACTCGCGCATCGGCGAATCGTCCGGGATGTCCGCCGCCAACGCCAGCCACCGATCGATCGCCCGCCGTTCCTCGCCCGCCTGCTCATCGGCCAGAGCGAGATAGTAGCGTGCCACATCGTTCTGCGGATCGGCGGCCAGCACCTCGTTGAATTCATCATGCGCCGCGGGCGACACGATGCCGTCAGCCGACAGCACCAGCATCTCGCCATAGCCCGCCAGCACATCCGGCGATTTTTGCCCGAGCTTGATCGCCTGCCGATACGCCGCGCCGGCCTTCTGGTACTCGCCCAGCATCGACTCGGTGCGGGCGTACAACACCCAGCCCTCGGCGTTCGTCGGATCGCTGTGCAGCTTTTGCTCCAGCGCCTGCGCGGCCTGGCGCATGTCGAGATGTGGTGCGCCGTCCGGCGCCGCCGCCGCCGCTGCCTGCGCGGGACGTCCGGTGAACGGGGCATCCGGCAACGACGGCGCGCCGAACTGCCAATACAGGCCCACCGCACCGCCGAGCATCAACAGCGCGACAATGCCGGCCAGCATCGGATTGGGCGCGGACCACGCCGCGCGTCCCGGCGCGGCCACCTCGACGGCGAGCAAACGACGCTGGATTTCCAGGCGCGCCGAGTCGGCCTCAGCGGGGCTCAGCACGCCTCGCGCCAAGTCGCGCTCCACCTCCTTGAGTTGGTCGCGATAGACCACCCGATCGAAGTAGCCGCGATCGACCGCCGCGGGCACGCCACGCAGCAACGGCAGGCACACCACCGTCACGGTAGCGAGCGCAACCGCGGTGAACAGCAGAAGGAACAGCATCAGCGGTCGGCCTCGCGCAACAGGGTGTCGAGACGGCTTTGTTCCTGCGGACTGAGCGGCGCCGCACCCGCCGTCGTGGCGGGAACCCGGCGCAGCCACAGTACGATGCCGACGAAGCCGAGCAACAGCATCGCCGCGGGAGCGAACCACAGGACGTAGGTGGCCGGCTGCACAGGAGGCTTCAGCAGGACGAACTCGCCGTATCGCGCGACGATCGCCTGGCGCGCCTGCGCGTCGGTGTCGCCCTTGAGCAAGAGCTGGCGCAGCAGGACGCGGATGTCGTGGGCGAGGCCGGCGTTGGAGTCCTCGATCGACTCGTTCTGGCAGACCAGGCAGCGGAGTGTCGCGCCGATCGCCACCGCGCGCGCTTCAAGCGCGGGATCGGCCAGGCGTTCGCTGGGTTCGACGGCGATCGCGTGCGAGGCGATGGAGAGCAGCAGAAGGGCGATGCAGGCGGCGCGGGCGAGCCAAACGAGACTCCTCCCCCTCCCCTTGTGGGAGGGGGTTGGGGGGAGAGGTGCGTGCCCCCGTTGGCTTGGGGCATACGCACCCCTCCCCCCAACCCCCTCCCTCAAGGCGAGGGGGAGTATCCTGCCCAAGTCATCACCCTCAACCCATGCCACCAACGTCCTCATGACTTCTTCAGCGCCTGCAGTAGTGGCAGCAGTTCGTTCTCCACTTCCTCTGCCGTCAGCGGACCGACGAAGCGCTTGCGGATGTGGCCGGACGCGTCCAGCACATAGGTCTCCGGGACGCCGTAAACCCCGAAGTCCAGCCCGACGCGGCCATCGGGATCGAGGCCCACGCGCCGGTACGGATCGCCGAACTGCGCCAACAGTTTGTTGGCGTCCTCCGGCTGGTCCTTGTAGTCGATGCCGTACAGCGGCACGTGCTCGCGATTGGCCAGGCGCATCAGCACCGGTTGCTCGACGCGGCACGGCACACACCACGACGCGAAGAAGTTGATCAGCACTGGGCCACCCTTCAGCCCGTCGCGGCTGATGCCCTCGCCGTTCAGTCCGGCGAGATCGAAGGCCGGCGCCTCCTTGCCGACCATCGCCGAGGGCAGCGTCTGCGGGTCGTAGCCGGGCCGCAGCGCCAGGGCGAAATAGCCGGCCAGCACCATGAACAGCACCAGCGGCAGCAGATACAAGGCGCGTCGCATGGTGTTATTCGCCTGCTACCGGCTGCAACACGGGTGCCATGCGGCGGGCTCGGGCGGCGACGCCGACTCGCCAGCGGCGATCACTCAGGCTGACCATCCCGCCGAACGCCATGATGATGGCGCCGATCCAGATCCATGGCACCAGCGGCTTCCAATAGGCGCGCAGCGTCCAGTTGCCCGCCGCATCGCCGTCACCCAGCGCGATGTAGAGATCGGACAGGAAGTTGGTGCGGATGGCCGTCTCGCTGGTGGTCTGCTGCTGCAACGGGAAGAAGCGCTGCTCCGGATGCACCACGGCAACCAACTGGCCATCGCGGCGGATTTCCACCGTGGACCGGTTGGCCTCGTAGTTCGGGCCGGGCTCGCGCTGCACGCCGACGAAGTTCAATTCGTAGCCTGCCAGTTTCACCACGCTGCCGGCATGCACGGTGTCGATCGACTCGACGTCGAACGCCGAGGCGGCGAAACCGGCAATCGATACCGCCAGGCCGAAATGCGCAAAGGTCATGCCGTACGCGGCGCGTGGCAGATGAATGGCGCGGCGCAGGCTGTCGCCGAGTCCGACTCGGAACAGCCTGACCCGCTCGGCCCATTCCACGATCACCGCGGTGCCGGTCCAGGCGGCGAGCCCGAAGCCCAGCACGGCGAAGATCGGGCCGCCATGGGTGAGGTACCAGGCCACCATCACCGCCAGGACGGCGGCGATATAGGCCGCCCACACGCGCTGCAGCGCGCCCAGCAGGTCACTTCGTTTCCACGACAGCATGGGGCCGACCCCGACAGCGAGGATCGCCGGCACCATCAGCGGTGCGAAGGTGCGATTGAAGAACGGGAAACCAACCGACAGTTTCGGTCCACCGACCGCATCGAGAAACAGCGGATACAGCGTGCCAAGGAACACCGTGGCGCAGGCACAGGAGAGCACAAGATTGTTCAGGACGATCGCGCCCTCGCGCGAGATCGGCGCGAACAACCCGCCGCCCTTCAACGCCGGGGCACGGATCGCATACAGCGTCAGCGACCCGCCGATGGCAACCAACAGCAGTAGCAGGATGAACATGCCGCGGGCCGGATCGGTGGCGAAGGCGTGCACCGAGGTCAGCACGCCGGAGCGCACCAGGAACGTGCCAACCAGCGACAGGGAGAACGTGACGATCGCCAGCAGGACGGTCCAGGACTTCAGTGTGTCGCGCTTCTCCACCACGATGGAGGAATGGATCAGCGCGGTGCCGACCAGCCATGGCATGAAGGACGCGTTCTCGACCGGGTCCCAGAACCACCAGCCGCCCCAGCCGAGCGTGTAGTAGGCCCACCACGACCCCATCGCGATGCCGATGGTCAGCGCGCACCAGGAAGCCAGCGTCCACGGCCTCACCCAACGCGCCCAGGCGGCGTCGACGCGGCCCTCGATCAGCGCGGCCACGGCGAAGGCGAAGCCGACAGAGAAGCCGACATAGCCGAGATAGAGGAACGGCGGATGGAACGCCAAACCGGGGTCTTGCAGCACCGGATTGAGGCCCTGCCCGTTCGGCGCCGGCGGCCAGGTGCGCAGGAAGGGGTTCGACGTCAGCAGGATGAACAGCAGGAAGCCGGTGGCGATCATGCCCTGCACGGCGAGCACGCGCGCGCGCAGGTCGGGCGGCAGGTTGCTGGAGAACAGCGCCATCGCGGCACTGCACAGGCCGAGCATGAACACCCACAGGACCATCGATCCTTCGTGGTTCCCCCACACGCCGGTGATCTGGTAGAGTAACGGCTTGTCGGTATGACTGTTCTCGACGACGTTGATCACCGAAAAATCGTTGGTGACGTAAGCGTGCATCAACGACAGCATCGCCAGCGCGACCAGCGCGAACTGCGCCAGCGCCGCGTTGCGGCCAACCGCCATCCACGTCAGGTTGCCGCGTGCCGCGCCCACCAATGGCACGACCGACTGCACCACGGCGACGCAGAGCGCAAGGATCAGCGCGAAGTGGCCGAGTTCAGTGATCATCGGTTGTCCGTCATGCGGGGCTTGTCCTGAAGAACATTAGGAATCCTCCCCCTCCCCTTGAGGGAGGGGGCTGGGGGGAGGGGTGCCTTCACCCGCGGTAGTTTGTGTGAACGCACCCCTCCCCCCAGCCCCCTCCCTCAAGGGGAGGGGGAGAGTCTTGGCTTTTGGTTCTTGACTATCACGCAGCGGCCTGGCGGGCGGGCACCAGGATCGTGCACAACGCATCCACCAACGATGTCATCATGGCGTCCGTGTGCAACGGCGTGGGGGTGAAGCGCAGCCGCTCCTCGCCGCGCGGCACGGTGGGGTAGTTGATCGGCGTCGCATACATCCCGAATTCGCGCAGCAGCCGCTGGCTGACGTCCTTGCACAGCGCGGCCTCCCCCACATGCAGCGGCACGATGTGGCTGGCGGAGGGAATGCGCGGCAGGCCGGCGGCGTCGAAGCGGCGCTTCAACGCGTCGGCGCGTTCGAACAGCTTCACCCGGCGGCCGTGGTCGGCCTTGACGTGGCGCACGCTGGCCAGCGCCGCGGCGGCGGTCATCGGCGGCAGCGACGTGGTGAAGATGAAGCCGGGCGCCACCGAGCGGATGTAGTCCACCACGTCGGTATCGCCGGCGACGTAGCCGCCATGGCAGCCGAACGCCTTGGCGAGCGTGCCCTCGATGATGTCCACCCGATGCGCGACGCCGTCGCGTTCGGAGACGCCACCGCCGTTCGGGCCGTACATGCCGACCGCGTGCACCTCGTCGAGATAGGTCATCGCGCCGTAGCGTGACGCGAGGTCGCAGATCGCGCCGATCGGGGCGATGTCGGCGTCCATCGAATACACCGATTCGAAGGCGATCAGCTTCGGCGCGCCGACCGGGGCGGCGCTCAGCAGCGCTTCCAGATCGGCCATGTCGTTGTGCCGGAAGATCTGGCAGAGGCCTTTCGAGCCCTTGATGCCGGCGATCATCGAGGCGTGGTTCTTGGCGTCGGAAAACACCAGCCAGGGATTGTTCGGCCCGGATGGCTGGCTGTTCAGGATGGTGGACAGCGCCGCCTGGTTGGAGACGAAGCCGGAGGTGAACAGCAGGGCCGCCGGCTTGCCGTGCAGGGCCGCAAGCTCCGCCTCCAGCGCGTCATGCGCCGGGCTGGTGCCGCTGATGTTGCGCGTGCCGCCGGCGCCGGCGCCCATGGCGCGCGCGGCGTCGCAGGCGGCCTGGACCACGACGGGATGGCCGCCCATGGCAAGGTAGTCGTTCGACGACCAGACCAGCACTTCGGTGCCGTCGGGGCGGCGGTAAAACGGGAAACGCTCCGCCTGCTTCTGCAGCGGGGTGAACTCGCGATAACGGCCCTGGGCACGAATGTCGTCCAGCGTCCGTCGGCAGTAGGCGTGGAATGCAACCATGCTCAGGACACCTCTACCCTTCGGGCCAGCCTGTCCAGCCCGTTCGCGACATACGCCACTTGGGCCGGCGATGCCCTCGTATGTCGGCAATGAGATGGAGGCTCATTGACCTGGATCAACGCGTTGAACTTACAGTTCGTTCATTTTTACGCCTCATCTTAGCCGGCATGTGGGTCGGGCAAAAGTGCCCCATTCGCGCGCCGCTTGGAGTAGATATATCGATGGCGGATCGTCCAGCGACTCCAAGCCTCCGCATAGAACATCAGGAGCAGAGGCATTGCTCATTCCATTGAAGCTGGTGCGCGACCAGCCGCTGCAGCAGCAGCTTTACGATCAGTTGCAGACGCTGATTGCCTCGGCGCGGCTGCAGCCTGGCGCGCGCATGCCGTCCACCCGCATGATGGCGGAGCAATTCTCGATCTCGCGGATCACCGTGCTGCTGACCTATGAGCGGCTGATCGCGGAGGGTTACCTGCAGACGATGCCGGCCAAGGGCACCTTCGTGGCGCGGGGGCCGAACGGCTGCCGCGGCTTTGCGCATAAGGGAGTCGGGCCGGCATTTGGGGACGGTGCGGCATTTGACGGGATGCCGGCGAGGCTCGGACTGCCGGCGACGAAGGTTGGGCCGATGCCCGCCAGGCCCGGACCGACTCTGGCGGGGCTTGGACCGACCCCGGCAGGGCTTGCATCGGCCGCGGCGAAGCCCGGATCGCAGCCACGGTGGGACCACAGTGAAGCTGGCCACACGCAGACGCGGGAGCGCGCAGCGGCCGATTGCCCTGTGTCCGATCGCGCTGTGTCCCATTGCGCTGGGGCGGGCGCCGGGTTGCTGGCAGAGCATCGGGTCGGGCGGCCGGATCCGGCGCTGTTTCCGATCGCTCGCTGGCGGGCCTTGCTGCGTGCCGCGCTGGACCGCTTCGGCAGCGGGCCGCCGCCAGAGCACCCCGCCGGCAGTCCGATGCTGCGCGCCGCTATTGCCGGATGGCTGTCCACCTCGCGCGGGCTGGCGGTGGCGCCGGACCAGGTGGTGCTGGTGACCGGACGGCAGCAGGCGCTGCACATCGCCGCGCGTATGCTGCTGCGCCCGGGCGAGCGTGTCGTGCTGGAAGACCCGGGCGACCACCTGGCGGAATGCGTCTACGCCGACGCCGGCGCCATTGCGGTCCCGGTACCGGTCGATTGCGACGGCCTCCGCACCGACCTGCTGCCCGGCGGCGAGGCGGCCTTGGTGCATGTGACCCCGGAACACCAGCGTCCGCTGGGCGTCCTGCTGGCCCCGGAGCGGCGGACCTCCTTGCTGATGTGGGCAGCGCAGGCCGGCGCCATGGTGCTGGAGGAAGATTGCGACGGCGAGTTCCGCTATGGCGGGATGGAAGCGCCGCCGCTCATGAGTCTGGACCAGGCCGACCGGGTCATCCATGTGGGCTGCTTTTCCACCGCGTTGGGACCCTGGCTTTCCCTGGGCTACATGGTGGTGCCGCGGTCCTTGATCATCCCCGCACTGGCGGTGCGGCGGCTGGTGGATGGCAGCTCGAGCTGGCTGGAACACAGCGCGCTGGCCGAGTTCCTGGAGAGCGGCTCCTATGCCCGCCACGTGCACCGGCTGCGCAAGACCTACCTCGCGCGGCGGGAGGCGTTGACTGGGGCGCTGCGGACGCATTTCGGCACGGCTGGCGCGCTGTGGGGTAGCGGCGCGGGCCTGCATCTCGCGTGGCACGTTCCGCCGGCACTCGGTCCCGCGGCGGCGGTCGCCGAACTGGCGCGGCATTGCGGACTGGAGGCCGCCGCGGTGGCGCATGCGCCGACCCAGGCCGTGCTGCTGGGGTTCGGTACAATGTCGGAGCGGCAGATCGAGACCGGTGTCCGGCAACTCGCGGCGCTCCACCAGGCGAGCGAGGTGCTGATCGCGGAGTAGGCTGGCGGCGGGAAAGGAAGCACAGCCCCTGGCCTTGCTTCCTTCACTCGACTGCCCTGGGCAGATCGCGGGACCCGCATGGTTTGTCGTCTCGCGTACGTTATAGTGCGGGCGGTACTCGGCAGACAGCAGCGAGGCAGGTATGGCCAGCGTGATTGTTCGTGATCCTGAGATACTGGGCGGCCGCCCAGTCTTCCGGGGAACACGCGTGCCTGTCGAGGTTCTCTTTGAAAACCTTGAGGACGGCCTGTCGATCAACGAAATAATCGAGGCCTATCCAAGCCTCAACAAGGAGGATGTGATTGCCTGCCTCGAAGGGGCCTGCGCCAAACTGAAGGCGGCATAGCGGGTGAGGATCCCGCTGGACGAGAACATTCTGGTCCAGTTGAAGGCGAAGCTCCGGGGCCATCTGCTAAAATCGGTCAATGACAGCGACGTCGGCTGGAAGAACATCCAGAATGGCCGGCTGCTTGCGGAAATGGAGGGCAAGTTCGATCTGTTGATCACGGCGGACAGATACATGTTCGCGCAACAGAACCTGTCCGGTCGCGACATGTGCATCCTGGTGTTGCCGGTCAACCGGCGAAACGACGTCCTGGCCCTGAGCGAGCGGATCATCGAGGTCGCCGCCGGCCTGTCCGCGGGCTCGTACGTGGAACTCGGAAAACAGCAGTGGCTCGGATGCGGTCCTCCGATCGGGCTGATGACGCATCGGGAAACCGCGCACGCCGCGGGCCTGCGCGATAGTCCGACAGGCGGCTACTGGCGCAGCCAGAACGGCCGCGCCGGCGGTGCGGCGATCTCCTCCACGGTCTGCTGAAGTTCGTCGACGACGGCACGATAGTCACGATACACCGCCTGGGCGGCCTCGACGTCCACCGCAGCGAAGCGCACGAGGCTGCCAGGCCGGCACTGTGTGAAGCGAGGCAGATCGGCGGTGATGATGGTTGCCAGCTTGGGGAAACCACCGATCGTCTGGCAGTCCATCAGCAGCACCACCGGCTGTCCGCTGCCCGGCACCTGGATGCAGCCGGGCACCAATCCGTCCGACAGCAGGTTGTAGCCGTTGGCGTGGGCGATCGGCGGCCCCTCCAGCCAGGTTCCCATTCGGTCGCCGCGGTGGCTCACGCGCCACGGGGTGGCCAGGAACGACGCGATCGTGTCCGGGGTGAAGAAGTCGTCCTGCGGCCCGAGCACGACCCGCACCGGGCTCGCTTCCCGGCCCGGCCCCGGTTCCGGGCCCGGCCTCGCTTCCCGGCCCGGCCTCCCTTCCCGGTCCGGCGCGGCCATGCGGCGTTCCGGTCCGTCCGGCGCCTGGGCGGCGCGCAGTGGCAGCACGTCGCCCTCGGCGACACGGCAGCCCGCGAAGCCGCCGAGGCCGGACCGCAGATGGGTGGCGCAACTGCCAAGCTGCCGGGTCACATCGAAGCCGCCTGCCACGGCGAGATAACCCCACACCGCGTCGGGTGATCCCTTGAGCGTCAAAAGCTGGCGCTGGCGCAGCGTATGGCTCCGCCACGGCGCCAGTGCGACGCCGTCGGCCGACAGCGCGAAATCGCCCCCGGTCACCGCGATGCGGCAGGACTCGGCGGCGATCTCCCACGTGCCGCCGAAATGCGCGAACTCCAGGGCGGCGGTGTCGGGAGGGTTGCCGACCAGCGTGTTGGCCAGGGCCAAAGCCGGCCAGTCCATCGCGCCCGACACCGACACGCCGAACCGCCGCCAGCCGCGCCGCCCCGCATCCTGGATTGTGACGTAGGGGCCGGGCAGGACGGCGCGCAGGGCCGCGCTCATGCCGCCTCCCGCACGAGCGGCAACAACGCTTCGAGGTCCATGGCCGCGAGGTGGTCGAACTCGGCGGCATCGACCCGGCGGAAGCGCAGGCGGTCTCCGGCGCGGAACAGGAACGGGTCCTGGCGCGCTGGATCGAACAGGCGCAGCGGCGTCTGGCCGAGCACGTACCAGGCGCTGGGCACCGGCATCGGGACGATGTTGGCCTGGATGCCGCCGATCATCACCGCGCCCGCCGGCACCTGGGGGCGTGGCGTCTGCCGGCGCGAAATATGCAGCCTGGACGGCAGTGGACCCAGATACGGCAGGCCGGGCGCGAAGCCGACCATGTAGACCTGGTATTCAGCGCCGCCGTGCAGCGCGATCACCTGCTGTTCCGTCAGTCCGAGCCGCTCGGCAACTTCCGGCAAATCGAGCGCATGGGGCGGGTCGTAGGCGACCGGCACGTGCCACGTCACGCCGCTGCCGTGCCGCACCATTGTGTCGCGCGCCAGCAGGCGGCGCAGTTCGGTCACCAGTTGCCGGAAGCTGATCTCCAGCGGTTCGTAGCAGATCAGCAGGGAACGATAGCTCGGGGCGGTTTCGATGATGCCGTCGAGTTCCGCGGCGGCCAGCGCGATCTCGAGCGCGACGACCTGCGCGTTCAGGTCGGGGGTTATCGCGTCGCCGAACTCCACGCTGAGCGCGGCGTCGCCGAGGGGGAGGAAACGGGGGTATGTCGGCCCGCTTGCCTCTCCCACTGCGCGGGAGAGATCAGGGCGCGCAGCGCCGAGGGTGAGGGTGATCGGGTCGCCCCGCTCTACCTGCTTACGTGCCGACCCGATCACCCTCACCCTCGCCGCTTCGCGTCTCGACCTCTCCCGCGCAGCGGGAGAGGTTTCGACGCATTCCCTGCCGGGCCGAGGCCGGCGGGGTAGGTCAGCGCCAGCAGCAGCGCCAGCACCGCCAGAGTGCCGGTGAGCCAGTAGGCGTGGCGCATCGCGACGGTGGTCGCGTCGATCAGATTGCTCAGGTCGCCGGCCCCCGCCGCCGCCCGCCAATGCAAATCCATCAGCCGGTCGAGCGCGTGGGCCGCGCCGCCGGTGCTACCGTTCAGGCTGGCGCCGAGCACCGCGCCGAACACCGCCGCGCCCAGCGACTGGCCCAGGAAGCGCAGGAACATGGTGGACGAGGTGGCCGCGCCGCGCTGGCTCCATGACACCGAGGTCTGCACGGAGACCATGAACGTGGTGTTGCAGAAGCCCATCCCGGCGCCGATCAATACCGCCCCTGCCCCGGCCCAGACCGGCCCCAGCGCTGGCGTCAGCGCGATCAGCATGGCGGCACCGGCGATCAGCGCCAGCGCACCGAGCGTGGCGATCATCCGATAGGTGGTGCGCGGCAGGCACAGCCCGGCGGTGGCGCTGCCCAGCACCCAGACGACCGACATCAGCGCCAGGATGACGGCTGAGACGTTGGCGCCTCGGCCCATGTTGCCTTGCACATAGGTGGGCAGGTAGGCGGTGACGCCCATCATCAGCGTGCCGGTGACCAGGCTGCCGACGCTGCTGCTGACGATCACTCGATTGCGCCAGAGTTCCAGCGGCAGCATGGGCTCGGCGACGCGGCGCTCATGCAGCACCAGCACGCCCGCGGCCAGCACGAAGATCGTCGCGGCGGCGGCCAGCGTGACGCCGGACAACCCGGACCCCTGCAGCAACAGCATCAGCATGCCGATCGCCAGCAGCAGCAGCACCGAGCCGCGATAATCCACGTGGTGCGACCGCGACTGGACGTGCTCTGGCAAGAACAACGCGATCATGCCGATCGCCGCGGCGCCGATCGGCAGGTTCATCCAGAACACGATCGGCCAGTCGCCGTATTGCACGATGAAGGCGCCGAGCGACGGCCCGATCACCGCGGAGACGCCAAACACGCCGGACAACATGCCCTGCACGCGGGCGCGCTCCACCGGGGTGTAGATGTCGCCGACGATGGTGTTGGCGATCGGCTGCACGCCGCCCGCGCCCAGCCCCTGGATGGCGCGAAACGCGACAAGCTGCGCCATCGAATGGGCGAACCCGCACAGCGTCGAGCCAAGCAGGAACAGCAGGGCGCCGGCGAAGAAGATGCGGCGCCGGCCGTAGATGTCGGCGAGCCGGCCGTACACCGGGATGGTCGCCGCCTGGGTCAGCATGTAGGCGGAGAACACCCAGGCGAACAGGCCGAAGCCGCCGAGGCTGGTGGCGATGCTGGGCATCGCCGTGGCGATGATGGTGGCCTCGACCGCCGCCATGAAACTGGCCGCCATGCAGGCGGCCAGAATCAGCTTCCGGCGGGCTAACGGAACCGCGGGTCCGATCGTGGCGGTCGCGTTGGACATGCCGGGGAGAAGCGCTCCCTACGCGCGGAGCGCTACTACCAGATCGTCGGTCATGTTGGACTCAGGGTGCAGGTCGGTGCTCGCTTCGACCACGTTGAGGCCGGCCAGCACGTCGTTCACCCATTCCTCCGCGGTCCACAACTGGCGGAAGATGTCGTCGCGCGCGAACAGGACGCGATTCTTCGGGCTGTCGAAGGGGATGTCGAAGATAATGGTCGGCGCGACGACCAACTGGGCGCGCAGCGCCTCGCGGATGCTTTCGGCCGAGTCAAGGTGCTCCATGACCCCGCCATGGGTGATCGCCTGGAAGATCCGGTGCGGCGCCACGGTGTCGAGCCCAAACATGTCGCCGACCTGGAAGGCGGCACCGCAATCCGGGGCGACCACGTCCGCGTTGGCCTGGGCCTGCCGCACGATCTGCGGGTCGAGGTCGATGCCGAGCACCCGGTAGCCGAGCGTGGCCGAACCGAGCGCATGCCGGCCCGGGCCACAGCCCAGTTCCAGCACGTCGCTGCCCCGCGGCACATGCCGCGTCAGCATGCCGAAGAAGACGGCGTTGCGGGCGACCCAGCGGTCAACGATGTCGCGCGTCAACTGCCAGACGCCGCGCTGCTGGAACACCTCGATCCACAGGTCGCCAGCCGACGCCGGCTCCCTGCTCGCAAGCGAGAGCATCCCGTCCATGAGGTAATCCTTTTCATGCAGGTTCGGTAATCGCCGCGCCTGGCGGCCGATTAGTTTCTGCACGATACGGAAATCACGCAAACGTGCATCATAGGAATGTTATTTCGACGTCAAATAATCGCATTTAGTTAGCGATTCGTAAATAATTGCTTGGATTTTAGGCAAACGTCACGTCATCGTTACTACCATCGCCCTGTTGGCAAGTGCGCGGAACGGGCCAGGAAATTGAGTTTGACGATCGGCCGGAATGGTCAAGAACCCCGAGCGTCGCCCACTCGCAAAAATTTCGCGATTTTTGCGCCGCCTGGTTGCGCGGGACCGCGGATCGGGGGCCGAATGGCCGGGATCAGCAGTCGATCGCGTAGTCTTGGGAACGAATGGCGATGACTGAGAAGACCGTGGCGATGGAGGCGGTGCTCGCCTGGCTCGGGCGGGTGCGGCCGGAGGAAGGGCGGCGCCTCCTGGCCGGCTGTGCGTTGGACGACGGGGAAAGCGAGGACGCGCTGCCGATCGCCGGGTTGGAGTGGGGCCCGGGCGCGGCGCCGCTGGCGCTGCTGCTGGAGGGCGGCGGCCGCAAGTTGTTCCCGCAGGTGGCGGGCGGTGTGGTGGTGGATGCCCGGCCAGGGGCTCCCCTGGTCGCTGCCATCGAGGCGGCCCGGACGCCGGGCGAGCTCGCCGAGCTGGCGGAGCGGCGGGAGCTGGTGCGGGCCGGGGTGAACCCCGACAGCCTGGGCAGCACCGAGGACCGCCGGGCGGTCCTGGCGCTGCACCGGTCGCTCGCAGCCGGGCGTGTGCCGCCGGCGGAGGTTCGGCGCGCGGCTTACCTGGCACTGCGGGCGGGTGGGCGGGCGGAGACCGGCCGGTGGGGGGCTCGGCTGTTCCGGGAGGTGTTCGCGCTGTGCCGGAACGCAGGGTCTGCGGTGCCGGATGACTGCCACTGGCGGCTGGCGGCGCTGCTGCGGCAGGCGGGCGAGCTGCGGGAGGCGATTGCGGTGTCCGATGTCCTGCATGCGGGGATGGTGCGGGATCCGCAGGCTCGGAAGCTGCTGGCGACGACGCGGGTGGGGGCGTTGCTGGAGCAGTGGCGGGCGACGCGGGGGGTCGAGCTGGCGCGGCAGGCGGACCGGGCGCTCAAGGTCGCCTGGGCGATCGGGCGCGACGATGCGGAGGTGCTGGGGTTGCGGCCGGCGCTGAACCGGGCGCTGGAGCAGACGGGGGTGCGTGGGTGATGGCGGGGTGGCGGGCAATATCCCGCGCTGCCGCTGACGGCGGCGGCCGGCGAGTCTCACGAGCGTCTCGTTTCGTGTGCAGTGAGACGGCAGCGGTGCTGGCCCGACAGATGCCGGCCGGTCCCTGCGCCCGTGCCTACACCAGGGAGTGGCGCGTGGCGGTGGCAGCAGTAGCATAACCTCTCCCGCTTCGCGGGAGAGAGCCTGCCCCCGGGCGCTTGACCCGGGGCTCGAGGTGCGAAGCACCGAGGGTGAGGGTGATCGGGTCGGCACGTGGCGCCTCCTT
>DATHNI010000523.1:0-2839 GCA_035486135.1 Acetobacteraceae bacterium | reverse complement strand
CATGAAGTCCGCCCTGCCGAAGACGCTGCACCGAATCGCCGGCCGCTCCATGCTGCGCCATTTGCTCGGGAGTTGCGAGCAAGTGTTCGACCGCATCGTGGTGGTGGTCGGCCCGGACATGGAAGCGGTGCAGCGCGAGGCGGCGCCGCACGCCACCGTGGTGCAGCAGGAGCGCCTGGGCACCGCGCATGCCGCGCTGGCCGCCGCGGACCTGTTCGGCGACGGCGACGGCGACGTGGCGATCCTCTATGCCGACAATCCGCTGATCCGCCCCGAGACGCTACGTCGCCTGCTGGCGCGCCGCCAACCGAACGACGCCCGGCTGGTGTTGCTCGGGTTCCGTCCCGCCGATCCCGGGCGCTACGGCCGGGTGATCGCGCGGCACGGGTTCGTAGAGCGCATCGTCGAATGGGCGGATGCCAGCGAGGAGGTGCGTGCGATCAACCTGTGCAATGCCGGTGTGCTGTGCGCCGCCGCGTCCGACATGCGGCGCTGGTTGGACGGGGTGCGTCCCGACAATGCCAAGGGCGAATACTACCTCACCGACGTTGTCGCCCTGGCGGTCGAGGAAGATCGTCGCGTCGCCGCGGTGGAAGCGCCCGCCGACGAACTCGGCGGCGTCAATTCGCGTGCCGACCTCGCGGCGGCCGAAGCGGTGGTGCAAACCTGGCTGCGCGCTGCCGCGATGGAGGCCGGGGTGACGATGATCGACCCCGGTTCAGTCTTTCTGTCGGCCGACACCGCGTTTTCTCCGGACGTGACGCTGGAGCCGAACGTGGTGTTCGGCCCGGGCGTGACCGTCGCCGCGGGTGCAACGATCCGTGCGTTCAGCCACCTGGAGGGGTGCAGCGTGGGACCCGGCTGCATCATCGGACCGCATGCCCGGCTGCGGCCGGGCACCGAACTCGGCA
This sequence comes from Acetobacteraceae bacterium, assembly GCA_035486135.1. Classification (GTDB taxonomy): domain Bacteria; phylum Pseudomonadota; class Alphaproteobacteria; order Acetobacterales; family Acetobacteraceae; genus JASHVB01. Next base: position 1,928 of record DATHNI010000523.1, on the reverse strand, counting down.
CCAATGTGCACATCGGAAATTTCGTCGAGTTGAAGGCAGCGCGATTGGGTGACGGCGTGAAGGCCAGTCACCTGACTTATCTCGGCGATACCGAGGTCGGCGCAGACACCAATATCGGCGCCGGCACGATTACCTGCAATTACGACGGCGTGGCGAAGCACCGCACCACGATCGGCGCGGGCGTGTTCGTTGGATCCGACGTGGCGCTGGTGGCTCCGGTGACGGTGGGCGACGGCGCCATTCTCGCCGCCGGCAGCGTGATCACCGAGGACGTCGAAGCTGACGCTCTGGCGATCGCTCGCGGGCGGCAAGTGACCAAGCCTGGACGCGCGACGGCGATGCGAGCGGCGATGAAGGAGAAGCGTTGATGTGCGGTATCGTTGGCGTGATCGGCAAGCAGCCCGCGGCACCGCTGATCGTGAATGCGCTGCACCGGCTGGAATATCGCGGCTACGACAGCGCCGGCGTCGCCACGCTGGTGAACGGTCACATCGACCGCCGGCGCGCGGAAGGCAAACTCGGCAACCTGATGGCGACGCTGGATCGCTCGCCGTTGTCCGGCACCACTGGTATTGGCCATACGCGCTGGGCGACACATGGCGCGCCGACCGAGAACAACGCGCACCCGCACGGCACGGCGCGCGTGTCCGTCGTGCATAACGGCATCATCGAGAACCATGCGGAGCTGCGCGCGGAACTTGAAGCGGCCGGGCAGGAGTTCAGCACCGAGACCGATACCGAAACGGTGGCGCAGCTTGTCGATCTGAACCTGCAACGCGGCATGGCGCCGGCCGAGGCGGCGGGCGCGGCATTCCGCCGGCTGGAAGGCGCTTATGCGCTGGCGATGATCTTCGCCGGCTATCCCGAGCTGATGATCGGTGCGCAGCACGGCGCTCCGCTGGCGGTGGGGTTCGGTGACGACGAGATGTTCCTCGGCTCCGATGCGCTGGCGCTGGCGCCGCTGACCCGGCGTATTGCGTATCTGCACGATGGCGACTGGGCTTTGCTGGACCGGCATGGGGCGAAGTTCTTCGATGCCGATGGCGCGGAGATCCAGCGCGAAGTGAAGCTGACGCGGATGACCGGCGCCGCGATGGGCAAGGGCAACTACCGTCATTTCATGGAAAAGGAGCTGCACGAGCACCCTCAGGTGATCGGCGACACGCTGCATCGGATGGTCAACCCGGCAACGCGCGCGGTGGCTCTGCCGGAGTTTCCGTTCGACTTCGCGAAGCTGCCGCGCATCACGGTGTCGGCGTGCGGCAGTGCGTTCTATGCCGGGCTGGTAGGGCGCTGGTGGTTCGAGGCGATGGCGCGCCTTCCCACCGACGGGGACGTGGCGAGCGAGTTCCGCTATCGCACACCGCCTCTGCCGAAGGGCGGGCTGGGTTTGCTTGTGTCGCAGTCGGGCGAGACCGCCGATACGCTCGCCGCGCTGCGCTATATGCGTGAGCAAGGGCAGCTTGTGTTGTCGATCTTGAATGTGCCCGAAAGCAGTATGGCGCGCGAGAGCGATGCTGTGCTGGAGACGGTGGCCGGGCCGGAGATCGGTGTTGCGTCCACCAAGGCGTTCACCGCGCAATTGTCGGTACTGGCCTGCCTGGCGCTGGCGGCGGGGCGTGCTCGTGGGGCGATCACCGCAGAACACGAAGCGGCGATGACCGACGCCCTTTTGGAAGTGCCGAGCCGCGCCGCCGAGATGCTGGAGAACGATGCGGCGATCCAGGCGGTGGCGCATCGCGTGGCGGCAGCTCGGGACGTGCTGTACCTGGGGCGCGGCAACTGCTTTCCGATCGCTCTGGAAGGCGCGCTGAAGCTGAAGGAGATCAGCTACATCCATGCCGAGGGCTACGCCGCGGGCGAGATGAAGCACGGGCCGATCGCGTTGATCGATCCGGCGGTGCCGGTGATCGCCATCGCGCCGTCGG
>DATHNI010000522.1:0-24788 GCA_035486135.1 Acetobacteraceae bacterium | reverse complement strand
GCCACATGGAACGTCGTGCACGACATCCCGATCGAGGGGAATGAACACGGCGAGGTGACCGTCAGCCGCGTTCTGGGCAACACGGATTTCGCGTGCCGCGAGATCGTGTTCTCCGTCGATCATGATGAGAAGAACGGCACGACGCGGGACTTCTACACCGCTGACGTGTGCCGCGACGGCGCGCAATGGAAATGGGCCACCGCGGAGCCGGCGACCGAGCGGTGGGGAGCGCTGCAATGATGCCAGCCGCCGCGCGGCTGGTGCCACTCGTTCTGCTGTTGCTGGGCGGCTGCCGGTTCGCGGGCGAGTTGGTGGCCGCGGGTGCCGGCGGCGCGGCAGCGGGAGCGACCGCCAATCCGGCGGTCGGCATTGCCGTGGGTGTCGGCGTCGATGCGGGGATCGACGCGACGTTCGCCTATGTCGGGCGCAAGTGGCAGCAGGCGGAGCAAGACGCGATCGCCCTGGAGGTCGGAGAAATGCAGCCGGGCGAGCAGCGGCCGTGGGCGGTCAGGCATATCGTTCCGATCGGCAACGAGCACGGCGAGGTGTCTGTGGTGCGAACCATCGCCACGCCGCTGACGCTGTGCAAGGAACTGGTGTTCTCGGTGGAGTCGGGCAGTGGTGCATCACTGACGCGGCATTGGTACACCACGGATGCGTGCCGCGATGGCGCGCGGTGGAAGTGGTCGCTCGCCGAACCGGCGACCGAGCGTTGGGGCACGCTGCAGTAGCGGCGAGGTGGGACAGCGGGCTAGCCCGCTGTGGGTAAGCTTGGATCGTTCGTGCCGGCCGCAGCATCTGCAAGTTTCTCACAAAGTTCAGAAAAGCTGGAGCAAAGATGCACAAAGCGGCCGGTGCTGCCATGCGTCACGGCGATCCACGGATCGGGATATCCTTCTTTGTGAACTTTCGATTTGGCTCCTGGACGTTGTGAGACCAGTGGAACCCAGCATTCCGCACAGACGGCGCAAGTCTCCTCTGGGTCAAGCGTGCCGCTTGTCGCGCGATCGAACGTTCTGGGGAAATAGTTGCTTTCGGATTTATCACGCCGGCATCCAGCGAAATGACTATCAACGCACCGCCGGTGAGGTCGGCGCTGAAGTAAGATTTTGAAACACAGATTCCACAGATTTCACAGATTAAGGCACAGATAAAATTAATACTTTCTGTGCCTTAATCTGTGAAATCTGTGGAATCTGTGTTTCAAAACCTTACTTTTGCGAGTCGCGGCCAGACGGAATAGCGGGACCGCATAACGATGGTGCGATCCGCACCCTTGCGGTCTTTCAATCGTCACGGCCGATCGGGCAGGACGGATAGCGCGGCGGCTGGCGCTATCCGCCCGCCCCGCCATGGTCAGGTCACGCCGAAATCGATCAACTGCCGCACCGGCGCGCCGGACTTCAGTTGCGCGAACCCCTCGTTGATCTGATCCAGCTTGATGTGGCCGGAGATCAGCGTGTCCAGCTTCAGCCGCCCCTGGCGCCACAGCTCCAACAGCCGCGGCATGTCCACGCGGAAGCGGTTGCCGCCCATCGAGGTGCCCTGGATCTTCCGGTCGCGCAGGAAATCCGCGCCATGCAGCTCGATCTTCACGCCGAGCGGTACCATGCCGATGATCGTCGCCACGCCGCCCGGCCGCAGCATTTCGAAGCATTGCTCCGCGGTGCGCTTCGTGCCGATCGCCTCGAAGGAGTACGGCACGCCGGCGCCGCCGGTGAGGTCCTTGACCGCCGCCACCGCATCGACATTCGACGCATTGATCGTGTCGGTGGCGCCCATCTCCTTCGCCTTCTCCAGCTTCGACGGCACCGTATCGATCGCGATGATCTTCGCCGCGCCGGCCAGCGCCGCGCCATTCACCGCCGACAACCCGATGCCACCGCAGCCCACCACGGCGACGATGCTGCCGGGCTCCACTTTCGCCGCGTTGAACACCGCGCCGACGCCGGTCATCACGCCGCAGCCGACCAGGGCCGCGATGTCGAGCGGGATGCTCTCATCGATCTTCACAATGGCATGTTCGTGCACCAGCATCTTCTCGGCGAACACCGAGAGGTTGAACGCCTGGTTCAACACATCACCCTTCCAGGTCAGCCGCCGCGCCGCGCCGGGCAGCAGCTTGACCTCGGTGTTTTCACACAAATTGGGGTGGCCGGTCAGGCATTGCGGACACTCGCCGCAGAATACCGACAGGCAGGTGATGACGTGGTCGCCCGGCTTGACGTAGGTGACGTCCTCGCCCACCGCTTCCACCACCGCGGCGCCTTCATGGCCGAGCACGCAGGGCGTGGGGAACGGATACAGCCCCTCCATGAAGTGCAGGTCGGAGTGGCAGAGGCCGGCGAACGCAGTGCGCAGGAGCACTTCGCGCCGCTTCGGCTTGGCGTGTTCGACGTCCTCGATCGTCAGTGGCTGGTGCGGGGCGTGAAAGACCGCGGCCTTCATGGTTGTTGCCTCCCGTTGTGTGCGGCGGAGGATGCTAGTGCTCGGAATCAGTGAAGCGCAAGACGGCCGCGGCGGCGGGGGCAAGCCGGGTCGGGAGGTGCTAACTGTTTCTGGTATACTTATCGCAAAGTTCGCAAAGCCGCAGAGATCGCAAAGAAGGGTTTATTAATGACCGGACCTTGGCCCTGTCTGAAAAGGGCGGCGATGCTGATTATCGCGTGGCGTCCCCCGAACGGCCCACCGGCACGGTTCAGAACCTCTTCTTTGCGACCTCTGCAGCTTTGCGAGCTTTGCGATAAATATACCGGAAGCAGTCAGCACCTCCGCTGCAAGTTAAGCGTGTGCCGCCCGGCTTCCGCCAATCACCCTCGTCGTTGACCAGCTGCATCGTGGCGGATCAGCCCGTCACCACCGCATTCGAGACCTGATCGGCGGGCTGCCGCCCTGCCCTTTCACTCCAGCGCGACGACATGCCGCGGGCGGCCCCAGTTCGCGGCGGCGGCGGCGCACCGCTCGACGTCCTCGTCCAGCATCAACCCCTGCGCCACCAGTTCGCGCGCCGCCGCGACGATCGCCGCGACATAGACCGCCTTGTCCGGATAGCGTTCGAGGATCGAGGGACGCGGATCGCCGGTGGCCTCGCGTTCCGCCGGCGTTTCGGCGAAGGGGATATAGCTGCCCTCGAACCGCAGTTGCATGCCGTGGCCGAAGCCTCGCGCGCGCAGGTTCCATCCGGTGTAGGTGCCCAGCGGCGCCGCGACCATCGGCGCTCGCACACCCGGGATGTCGTTGCCGTCGCGATCCACCGCCGGCACCTGCACCGTGTAGGTCTTGCCCGGCGCGCCCGGCGTGTTGCCGCCCGGCACGATCACCGGCGGCTCCCGCAAAATGCCGCGTTCCGCCTCCGGTCCGAAATCCAGCAGCGGCAGGGGGTTCGGCGTGCGTGGCGTGGCGATGCCGGGGATCGCGGGAAAGCGGCTGCGCCACTCGGCGATGTCCACCAGAGTGCCGTCGGCCCGCGTCGGGATGCGGCTGGCGGGAGGCGGCGTGCCGTCCGTCGCCCATCGGTCCATTGCATCCAGCACTGCGCGGAACAGCATCGAGGTGGACACGACATTCGAAAAGTTCTGGCCGATGCCGCGCGACGGGGCCTTCGCCACCGGATCGGCGAAATGCTGTGAGCTGGCCCATAGATAGACCCGTACGCCGTCGGGCTGCGGCAGGTCGTTGCCCTGCGTGTCGGTGTGCGCCAGCGAGCCTCGCCGCACCCAATACTCGGTGGATGTCTGCGTGTGCATCACCAGCGGATCGGTGTTGGGGCGCTTGAGGATCGCGTCCTCGCGCCCCGTCAGGTGGTCGCGCGACCAGGCATAGGAGAACGGAAAACTATCGGCGATATTGAAATGATCCTCGTATTGCTGGCCGCCGGAGACGATCGGGCTGGCGAACCGATGGTTCAGCCATTTGCGCCCGGCGCCGGCCACGTGGGGCAGCACGCCGTCGAACACGCGGCGTCCCTGCGCATCCGCGTTGAAGCCGCGATAGACGAAGTCGCGCAGGCAGCGGCCGGTCTGCGAGCGGCCCCAGGCGTAGGCCTTTTCCACCCCGCGCAATGGATTGGAATCGCCGCGGTCGTATTTGAGGAAGCTGATGGCGTCGCGCAGCACGACATGGCCGAGGCCCATCACTTTCGGATCCCGCGCGGTATAAACAAGTTCGTAGATCCAACCCGGCTGGAATCCTGCCGGCACATGGATGTCGGTGGCCGACGGCAGCAGCGCGCGTTCCGGTGTGCCGGTCTCGCCGCCGGAGCCGCTTTCGATTCGCGCGAAGCTCCAAGCATCGGGGGGAATTTCGATCGGCGCATCGTAGGGGTAGCGGCGCTTGGTGAGTTTCGCCTGCCGGGTGTCGAGCGACACGGTGGGGAAACTATGCGCGGCGGTGCGGCCGCTGAGCGGAAAGCTGGTGCGGCCCGGCGCGTCCACCATGTATTCGACCCGCACCGTCCCGGTGATCGGCGAACCGTCATCGTTGCGCGCGACCGGCACGTCGAGCAGCATCCGGCCGTCGCCGGGAAGCATGTCGCCTTCCCAGGCAACCCACACCACGCTGTAGCCTCGGCGCATGAAAAAGCCGTTGCCGGCATGCGCCGCGGTCAGCGGATCGTTGCTGTGCTGCGCGTCGTTGAAGAATTGCAGCGCGCGTTTGTGGCCGCGATTGCCGTAGTCGTAGAACAGGCGGCGGTTGCCGCGCGCGAGATCGACCGGCTTGAGGATCATGCAGTCGGCCTCGCAGTGCACCAGGCCGGCGGCGTCGCGCGGGGCCTTGTCCAGATCGACCACGTCGCGCTGCGCCGCCGCCAGCGGATCGAGCGCGAAATGTACGCGGCCGGACAGGCGTTCGTACGGGCCAACGTCGCCGAACGCCTGGCCGTCCGCGAAGGGGCGGCGGTCGGTGATGATGAATTCAATCCGGTTGGTCATCCTGGGTCTCCTGCGGCGCGGGAACCGTAAACCTCTAAACCTCTCCCGCCTTCGGCGGGAGAGGCCGCGGAGCGGAGCGACGCGGGTGAGGGTGATCGGGTCGGCACACTGATTTCCCCGCCGCCAGGAGAGCAGGAGGTGCTGCGTGCGCCAGGAGAGCAGGAGATGCTGAGGCGCCGGAGAGCAGGAGATGCGGCGTGCCGGCCCGATCACCCTCACCCTCGACGCTGCGCGTCTTGACCTCTCCCGCTCCCGCGGGAGAGGTTGACTAATGACCGACCAGTCAGTAAGTTACGCCAATGGCAACCGCCACCCCGACCCAGCCGCGGCGCCGCGCGCGCCGCAAGGAAGCCCGCCCCGGCGAAATCGTCGAGGCGGCGCTCCGCCTGTTCGCCGACCGTGGCTTTGCCGCGACCAAGCTGGAGGACGTCGCCGCCGCGGCCGGCATCGGCAAAGGCACGATCTACCTCTACTTCCCCACCAAGGAGGACCTGTTCCGCGCGGTCGTCCGCCAGGCCGTGCTGCCCAACCTGGCCGCCGCCGAGGCGCTATTGCTCGACCCCGACGCCCCGGCCAGCGACATCCTGCGTGCCATCGCCGAGCGGTTCCTGCTGTTGCTCGACACCGACCTGACCGCCGTCCCCAAGCTGGTGGTGGCCGAATCCGGTAACTTCCCCGCCATCGCCCGGTTCTACGCCGAGGAGGTCGTGCTCAAGGGCATGGCGTTGATCCGCGGCGTGCTCGCGCGCGGCATCGAGCGCGGGGAGTTCCGTCCCATCGACCTCGACGGCGCGCTGCCGCTGTTCTCGGCGCCCATGCTGCTGCTGTTGCTGTGGAAGCACTCGCTGGGGCGCCACACCGACATCCACTTCAACCCCCGGGCCGTGGTCGCGACGCATCTCGACATCCTGCTGCGCGGGCTCGCGCCGGACCCGCTGCCATGAAGCGCCGGCTGGTTGCCGTGGCCGTGCTGGCCGCCGTGGCTGTCGGCGGGGGGCAGTGGTGGGAGAGCATCGAGGCGCCGCCGCCAGGTTGGCAGGGCTACGTGGACGCCGACTACGTGCGCGTCGGCCCCACGCTGGGCGGCCAACTGGTCAGCCTGTCAGTGCATCGCGGCGATCAGGTGGCCGCCGGGGCGCCACTGTTCGCGCAGGACGAGGCCGATGACCTGGCCGCGCGCAACCAGGCCGCCGCCACGCTCGCCGAGGCGCAGGACCGGCTGGCCAATTTGGAAAACGCCGGCCGGGAGACCGAGATCGCCATGGCTCAGGCCGACCTGGTGGACATGCGCGCCACGCGCGACCGCATTGCCAAGGACCTGGCGCGCAACCAGCAACTGCTGCGGACCGGCGCGGCCACACAGCAGACCGTGGATCAGCAAAGCGCCGACCTGGATTCGGCCATCGCTCACGTGAAGGCGTCCGAGGCGAAGCTGCAACAGATCCAACAGGCCACCGGCCGGCAATACGAAATTGCGGCGCAACGCGCGGTGGTCGCGGAGCAGCGTGCGGCGTTGGAACAGGCGGAGTGGCGGCTGGCGCAGCGCCGCGTGACCGCCCCGGCGGCCGCCGTCGTCGCCGATACCTACGCACTGCCCGGCGAGATGATGATGGCCGGCGCGCCGGTGGTGGAACTGCTGCCGCCGGGCAACATCCTGGTGCGGTTCTTCGTCCCCGAGACGGCGCTGGCGACGATCCATCGCGACGAGCACCTGGCGATCGGCTGCGACAGTTGCGCGCCCAACCTGACGGCGCGGATTTCGTTCATCGCGCCGCAGCCGGAATATACGCCGCCGGTGATCTACAGTGAGGCAGCACGCGAGAAGCTGGTCTACCTCGTCGAGGCGCATCCCGATCCCGCCCTGGCGGCCACGCTGAAACCCGGCCAGCCCGTCACCGTACGCGTGGCGCCGTGACCGGATTGGCGATCGACGTGCACGACCTGGTCAAAAGCTTCGGCGCGGTGAAGGTCGTGGACGGCCTGTCGATGCAAGTGCCGGAAGGCGAGATCTGCGGCTTCCTCGGCGGCAACGGCAGCGGCAAGACCACCACCATCCGCATGCTCTGCGGCCTGCTCCGCCCGGACGCCGGCGGCGGCACCTGCCTCGGCTTCGACCTGCTGCGCGAGCCGATGAAGATACGCGAACAGATCGGCTACATGACGCAGCGCTTCAGCTTCTACGAAGACCTGACGGTGACGCAGAACCTGGAGTTCGTCGCCCGGCTCTACCAGTTGCCGCAGCGCGACCGCGCCATCGCCGACGTCCTGCAACGCATGGAAATGACGGGCCGCGCCGGCCAGTTGGCGCGCGAACTGTCGGGCGGATGGAAGCAGCGCCTGGCGCTCGCCGCCTGCGTGCTGCACCGGCCTCGCCTGCTGCTGCTCGATGAGCCGACTGCCGGCGTCGATGCCCGCGCCCGCCGCGAGTTCTGGGACCTGATCCACGAGATGTCAGCCGACGGCATGACCGTGCTGGTCTCCACCCACTACATGGACGAAGCCGAGCGCTGCAAACGCGTGGTGTATCTCGCCGGCGGCAAGCTGGTGGTGCAGGGGACCGCGGCCGAGGTGGTGCACGACGCGCACCTGACGGTGTTCCAGGCCACCGGCCCGGGCATCGAGGCGATCGTGCGACGGCTGCGCCGCACCCCGGGCGTGGAGACCGCGGCGGTGTTCGGCGACGCGCTGCGCATTGCCGGCAAGGACCACGCCGCGCTGCGTGCCGCGATCGACGCGCTGCCGGCGCCCGCGCTGAACTGGCAGGAAGTGCCGCCGCGGCTCGACGACGTGTTCATCCACCTGCTGACCGAGCAGGAGCCGGAGTGATGGTGTCACCGAATTCTGGCCCCCCTTCCCTTGAGGGAGGGGGAAGGGGGGAGGGGTGCATACGCCGACGGCCGGCGAATGTTCGCACCCCTCCCCCCAACCCCCTCCCTCAAGGGGAGGGGGAGAAATCGGGCACGCCCGCATGAACTTCTCCTTCCCGCGCTTCATCGCCATGCTCCGCAAGGAGTGGCTGCAGATGCAGCGCGACCCGCTGACCATCGGCCTGGTCGTCATGCTGCCGCTGATGCAGCTCTTCCTGTTCGGCTTTGCCATCAACACCAACCCGCACGACCTGCCCACCGGCGTGCTGTCCGCCGACCATTCACAATACGAGCGCACGCTGACCGTGGCGTTGCAGAACACCGGCTATTTCCGCATCCGCGACTTCACGTCCGAACAGCAGGCGAACGAGGCGCTCGCCGACGGCGAGGTGCTGTTCGTGCTGGAAATACCGCCCAACTTCGCGCGCTCGGTGGATCGCGGCGACCATCCGTCGGTGCTGCTGGACGCCGACGCGACAGATCCGGTGGCGATCGGCAACGCCACCGCGGCGGTCGCCGCGCTGAACGCCAACGTGCTGGCGCGCGACCTGCCGCCCAACCTGCAGACCACGCCAGTGCAACCGCCGTTCAACGTGGTGGTGCATGCGCGCTACAACCCGGAACAGATCACCGCGCTGAACATCGTTCCGGGGCTGATCGGCACCATCCTGATGATGTCCACGCTGGTGATCACCACGCTCTCCATCACCCGCGAGCGCGAGGCCGGCACAATGGAAAACCTGCTGGCGATGCCGATCCGTCCGATCGAGGTGATGCTGGGCAAGATCGTGCCCTATGTCGGGCTGGGCTACGTGCAGGTGCTGCTGATCGTCGGCGTGTCGGCGCTGGCGTTCCAGGTGCCGATGCGCGGCTCGCTGCTGGTGCTGCTGGCGGCGCTGGGCGTGTTCATTGCCTGCAATTTGGCGTTGGGGATCACGTTCTCCACGCTGGCGCGGACGCAGCAGCAGGCGCAGCAACTGGCACAGTTCTCGCTGCTGCCGCAGATGATGCTGTCGGGCTTCATGTTCCCGTTCCAGGGCATGCCGGGCTGGGCGCGGGCGATCGGCGAGTTGCTGCCACTGACGCATATCCTGCGCATCTGCCGTGGCGTCATGTTGAAGGGCAACGGCTTCGCCGAGATAGCGCCCAACATCTGGCCGATGGCGTTGTTCGCGCTGGTCATGGGGGTGGTGGCGGTGCTGTGCTATCGCGAGACGCTGGATTGATTCTAACCTCTCCCGCGCGCAGTGCGGGAGAGGTTTCCTTGCGCGCCCACCCCCTTGCCAACGCCGCGGCGACCACCAGCGCGGGCAACAGCGCGGCGAGCCGGAACACGCCCTGGAACCCCGCCAGGAACGCAGCGGCGTCACCCGCCCCGCCGACCACGGCCGTCGCGCGCAGCGTCTGGAATCCCAGCATCAGCACGGTCGCACCGGTCACAATGCCCATCGTCCGCGTCATCATCACCAGGCTGCCGGCGACGCCGCGGTTCTCACGCGGCAGCGTCGCGGTGGCGATCTCGAAATACGCTACCTGGAACAGCCCCAGTCCGCTGCCTTGCAAGAACAACCAGACACCGAAGGTCAGCAGCCCCGGCGCCGGTCCGGCGGTGCCAATCAGCATCTGTCCCACTGCCGTCGCGGCTGCGCCGATCAACGCAAGCCGGCGTGGGGCGATGCGTCCCGCCAGCCGCCCGCCCGCCAACGCCGCCAGCGCGGTGCCAAGGCTCGACACCGCCAGCATGGCGCCGACCTGTGGCGCCGCCAGCCCCGCCGCCCGGTCGAGGAAGAACGGCACCAGCAACGGCACCGAAAACCCCGCCAGGCTGACCATCACGTGCCCGGCGTTCAACAGCGAGAAATCCACATCGCGGAAATAGCGCAGATCGATGATTGGAAACGCGGTGCGGCGTTCCTGCACGACGAAGCCAACCGCCGCCACGGCGAACAGCGCCAGGAACGGCGCCGCGCTGCCGCCCGGCTGCAAGCGATTGAGCCCGAGCAACAAGGCACTCGTCGCGACCACCAGCAGCGCCGCACCGATCGCATCGAAGCGTTCGCGCGGACCGGTGGGCAGCGCGGCGGGCAGTCCCCAGGCGAATACGAAAGCCGCCAGCGACAGCGGGGCGCGGAACCAGAACACGGACTGCCACCCGAAGCGCTGCACCAGCACACCCGCAAGCACTGACCCCACGGCTCCGCCGAGGCCGAAAACCATCGTGTACAGGCCGAGAATCCGGCTGCGCTGCGATTCCGGATACAGCGCGGTGGCAAGCGCCGGGCCGCATGACAATGCGAGCGCGGCACCGACTCCCTGCGCCACCCGCGCCATCAGCAGCCAGGGCAGCGACGGCGACCCGGCGCAAGCCAGGAAGGCGACCGCGCTGCAGCCGCTGCCCAGCAGGAACACACGCCGATGGCCGAGCATGTCGCCCAGCCGGCCGAACACCAGCATCAACGCGGCATAGGTCAGCGTGTAGGCGATCACGACCCACTGGATCGCCGGGATCGGCAACGCAAAGGCGCGGATGATGGCGGGGAACGCGACGTTCACCGCCGAATCGAACGGCACGACGAGCGTGCCAAGACACACCACCGCCACGCCCCACGCCGGCGGCAGGGCATGGGCGCGCATCAGGCGTTGGGATGCGAGGCTGGCGCGCGGTGCACGGAAAATGCAGGCGCAGCCACGAAAAAAGAGCCAGGCACGAGAAAAGGGCCGGGCACGAGAAAAGGGCCAGGCACGTGGATCACGTCCTGGCCCGGAGCCGCCTCGCCTAGTGGCTCAGACAGCCTTCTTCAGCGTCGGCGAGGCCTTGAAGCGCACGGTCTTGCCGGCCTTGACCTTGATCGACTCGCCGGTGCGCGGGTTCAGTCCCTTGCGAGCCTTGGTCTTGCGCACGGTGAACGTGCCGAAGCTCGGCAGGGTGAACTTGCCCGACTTCTTCAGTTCCTTGACGATGGCGTCCATCAGCGCGCCGGCGGTGCGATTGGCGGCGGCACCCGTGAGCTCAGCGTTCTCCTGGATCACCTGGGCGAGGAAGGCTTTAGACATGATCTCTCCTTTGTTCGCGGCGTAGTTGACGCGGCGCTCCCAACCAAGACCATCGCAGCCGCATCCTTTGGTCACAGCGACAACACGCCTGATGAGCGGTCGATTCGCCGCGTCGTTGCAACGGTTCTAGCCATGTCAATCGCGTTGCGCCAGCCTTTAGAACGCATTTCCCGGCTCGAATCGGCGCAAAAATCGTTGTTTCTTGGAAAAAACCCTCTCCCACGTTGTGGGAGAGGGTGCGGTGCCGGTGGTCGGAGTGTCCCGTTGAGGGGCGTCGAACGATCGCCTACAAGCCAGCCTGCGACACGAACTTTGTCACCAGGTACGACTCGATGGCCTCCAGTCCGCCTTCCGAGCCATAGCCGGAGTCTTTCACGCCGCCGAACGGAACCTCCGGCAAGGCCAGCCCGTGGTGGTTGATCGACATCATCCCAGCCTCTACCGCCGCGGCGATCGCATTCGCCGTCTTCGCCGACCGCGTGTAAGCATAGGAGGCCAACCCATACGGCAGACGATTCGCCTCGGCGACAACATCGTCGAAGCTGTGGAACGGCGCGATCACCGCCAGCGGACCGAACGGCTCTTCATTCATCACCCGCGCTTCTTTCGACACGTCGGTCAACACGGTGGGCTCGAAGAAGTTGCCCTTGTTACCGATGCGACTGCCGCCGGTGCGCACGTTCGCCCCGTGCTGCACCGCGTCGGCGATGAACCCTTCCATCGCGGTAACCCGGCGCGTGTTGGCCAGCGGCCCCATCGTCGTGCCCTGCGCCAGCCCGTCGCCCACCTTCACCGCCTTGGCATGGCCGACGAAACGATCGACGAAGTGTTCGTACACCTTCTCCTGCACCAGCAGGCGCGTCGGCGAGATGCACACCTGGCCGGCATTGCGGAACTTGTTGGCCGCCAGCAGTTTGCTGGCCACCTCGACATCCGCGTCGTCGAACACGATCGCCGGAGCGTGGCCGCCCAGCTCCATCGTCGCGCGCTTCATGTGCGCGCCGGCCAGCGCGGCGAGGTGCTTGCCGATGGCGGTTGACCCGGTGAACGAGATCTTGCGGATCACCGGATGCGGAATGAGGTATTCGGAGATCTCCGCCGGCACGCCATAGACCAGGTTCACCACGCCGGCCGGCACGCCGGCATCGACGAAGCAGCGGATCAGTTCGGCGGGCGATGCCGGGGTTTCCTCCGGCGCCTTGACGATGATGGAGCAACCCGCGGCCAGGGCACACGAGAGTTTGCGCACCACCTGGTTAATGGGGAAGTTCCACGGCGTGAACGCCGCGACCGGGCCGACCGGCTCCTTGATCACAAGTTGGTAGATGCCCTCGGCGCGCGCCGGAACCACCCGGCCATAGGTGCGGCGGGCTTCCTCGGCGAACCAGTCGATCACGTCCGCCCCTGCCAGCGTCTCGCCCTTCGCCTCCACCAGCGGTTTCCCCTGCTCTTGCGTCATGATGCGGGCGATGTCGTCGGCACGGGAGCGCAGCAGGTCCGCCGCCTTGCGCATCAGCTTGCTGCGATCGAAGGCGGAAACCTTGCGCCAGACCTGGAAGCCTTTCTCGGCGGCCTCCAGCGCGTGATCGAGATCACGCTGGTCGGCGTGCGCGACGGTGCCGACCGGCTCGCCGGTGGCGGGATTGAGCACTGTCAGGGTGCGGCCCCCGGCGGCTGCGGTCCAGTTGCCGTCGATCAGCAGCGAGACATTCGGGTACATGCTCTGGCCCTCCTTGGCCCACGGGATGGGGCGGGGGTTTAGCGCAGGGCAGCACGAGGGGAAACCGGGGCAGGCGATAAGGCCAAGACGGAGATGCCTGGCCGCTAACGAATTATGCACCTTTTCCCGTGATGGTCGCGCACGAAACCGTGCTCGGGCGAGCGCGACAGACGGAGGACGCCGCGTTGTTCACCTGGCGGAAGAACATCGGCCTGCAGGCGCGCTTCATGGTGTTCACCGGTGCCGGCCTGATGGGCGTTGCGCTCAGTGTCCTGTTGGCCGTCGGCTGGTTCGAGGTGTCCAAGGTGCAGCAGAAGCTGCGCGACGCCTCCGATAGCGAACTCAGGTCGCTGAATGCCTTGGTGTCCGCCGCCATGGAGCAGCGCGGAGATGACAGGCAGGACGTGGCGATCAAGGTGTTCAACCGCTGGTTCGAACATCGCAACGTGGACTATTCCGGCAAGCTGTGGAGCGTCTGGAGCCCGCAGATGTCCAGTTTCATGGCGCAAGCGACAGCGTCCAAGGGCCAATCATCCGCAGAGCACCTGATCAAGCCACCGCTCGATGCGGTCGATGAGGAAGCATTGCGCACCGGCCGCCCGACCGGCCGGTTCGTCGATGGTGCGTATCGCTACAGCCTGCCCATCGTCCTTGGTGTCACCGCGGGGACGGACCAGAAGTCGTGCTTCGATTGCCATGGCGCGACCATGAACCTGGCGCGGGGGCAGGTCCTTTCGGTCTTCTCCAGCAGCCTGTCCACCGCGGCCGACTTCGGCGCGTTGCGCCGCCTGCTGGCGGAGATGGCTGGGGCCTCCGTGGTGGGATCGCTGATCGTTGTGCTGGCAATCCGGGTGATCTTCGCACGCGTGATCAGCCGGCGGTTGAATGGCATCACCGCGGTGATGCGGCGCCTGGCCGAAGGCGACCATACGGTTGAGGTTCCGGCACAGGACCGCGCTGACGAGATCGGGGCGATGGCCCGGGCGGTCGAGGTGTTCAAGCATAATGCGATCGAGAACCGATTGGCCGCGAAACGCGAGGAGGGTCATCGCCAGGCAATTTCGGATAAGAATTCCACGTTGCAGCACATGGCAGACACGATCGAAGTCGAGACCGGCGCCGCACTGGAGCAAATCAGCCATCGCACCACCGCGATGGCGGAAACCGCCGTTAGCATGACCGCGTCGGCGTTGCGTACCGGCTCCGCTGCCGAGAGTGCCTCACGGGCGGCCAGCCAGGCGGTGGCCAACGCGCAGACGGTGGCCAGCGCCGCGGAGCAATTGGCCGCCTCGATCCGGGAGATCAGCGGACAGGTCGGCCAATCGACGACGGTGGTCGGGCGGGCGGTCACCGCCGGCAGCACGGCGCGCGGAACGATCGAGGCGCTGAACGGCAAGGTGGAGCGCATCGGCGCGGTGGCCGACATGATCCGGGATATCGCCGCCAAGACCAACCTGCTGGCGCTGAATGCGACGATCGAGGCCGCCCGCGCCGGTGACGCCGGCAAGGGGTTTGCCGTAGTGGCAAGCGAAGTGAAGCAGCTCGCGAACCAGACTGCCCGATCCACCGAGGAGATCGCCCGTCACATCGCCGAGGTGCGCATGGCCACCGGGGAATCGGTCGCCGCGGTCGGCAACATAGAGCACACCATCACCGAGATCGACGCGATCTCCAGTTCGATCGCCGCGGCGATCGAAGAACAGGGCGCAGCGACGGCCGAGATCGCGCGCAATGTCAGCCAGACCGCGGAAGCGGCCAACGAGATCACCGGCCGCATCGCCGAGGTCTCAACCGAGGCGGATGAGACCGGGCGACATTCCACCGAGGTCCAGATGGATGCGGCAGGCTTGGCGGAACTGGTCGGTGACCTGCGGCGCACCGTCATGCGGGTGGTTCGTACCTCCGCCGCGGAAGTCGATCGTCGCGAAAGCCCACGGTATGACGCGGATCTGCCCTGTCGCCTGACGGTACCGGGTCACGAAGTGCTGAACGCCCGCCTGGTCAATCTCTCACAAGGCGGCGCCAGGGTGCAGGGCGCGGCTGCGCTGCCGGCCGGGGCGAGCGGCACGCTGCGCCTCGACGGGGTGGCAACCGCGTTGCGGTTCACTGTCCGAGAGGTGGACGGCTCGATTCTTGGGCTTGTCTTCACGTTGGACGACGCCGCCACCGCGGCGTTGCGGCCGTTGCTGGACGGTCTGGCGTCACGCCGCGCCGCCTGACGGATCAGTCCGGGCCGTCCGCGACGCGCAGGCGTTGCAGCTTGGCGCGGGCTTCGTCCGGGATCGGCACCGGGCGCTGCGAGCCGCGCTCGACGAACACGTGCACGAAATGTCCCTCGGCCGCGGCGGTGTCGTCGTCGTTGCGGAACACGGCGAGCTCGTAGCGCACCGAGCTGCGGCCGATACTCGCAACCCGCACGCCGACGGTGACCCGGTCGGGAAAGCTCAGCGAGCTGTGATAGCGGCACATCACCTCCGCGACGACGCAATGCGTCGGGCCGTCCAGCAAGCCGATGACGCTTTCGCTCATTTCGTAATAGGTGACGGCGGTGTCGAAATAGGAAAAGTAGTTCACGTTGTTGACGTGCTGGAAGACGTCATTGTCCATCCAGCGCGTGGTAAGGGCGTGGAACCAGCGGTAGTCGGCGCGGCGGCCGGGCGGTTGGCGCGTGCTCATGCGGGCTGTACTGCTCCTTCATGGTTGTGAGGCAGGTGAACCGGCCTGGGTATGTCCGTTGCAGTGGCGCGGCGCCAGTATCGAACGCGCCAATATCCAACGCGCCAGTATCCAACGCGCGAAGCGTCAGGCCGCATCCCGCACCGTGACTTCGACCCGCTTGCCCAGGCTCCGCAATGCGGTCTCCAGCGTGCCGATATCGCTTCGACGCAGCGGATCGCGCAGACGGCGGACTGCCTTCTCGTCCAGGCCAAGCCGATGTGCGAGTTCAACGTTGGAAACGCCGGCTGCGATCATCGCGTCATGCAGCGCAAGCTTGGTCGCTTCCAATGCGGTAACGCTAACGGTCGGGCACCCGCTTGGCTCGGATGGTGGTGGTGTGGTGCGCCCATCCTCCACATAGGTGGCAAGTGCACTGACCAGCGCATCGGCGGCGCGCTCGGGCGCTTCTGTCTGGGTCGCTCCGCAGGTGATGGCTTCCGGCACCTCCGGAAAAGTGACCGTGACGCCGTCAGCTTCCTGCAGAACGTCGGCGGGGAAGGCGTATCGCATAGCTCAGTGTTCCAGATCAGCCTCGTAGAGCACTAGCGGAATACGAGACACCAGGCGATGGTACAAAGACTCGCCTTGGCGGCACCTGGCTTCCACGCTGCCGCGTCGCACCGCGTCCAATCTGCTTCTCGTCTCACGGCGCCAGCAGCAGCACGGTCGGCTGGCTCGGCACCAGCCGCGCCCCGGGCGCGTTGGTGGAGTTCTGCAACGACATCGAGGTCAGCCGCGTCGCCGGCATGCCGCTGAACAGCACGGTGAACGAACCGGTGAGGTGGCGGGAGGGGCCCATCACCGTGCCGGAGGCTACCCCCCCGGCCACGCCGGCATTGTCGCCATTCGTCAGCGGCGTGACCGTGCCGAGGTTGTGCGCCGGCATGGCCATGATCATCACGACTTCCTGGTTCGGGATCGCCGTCGGGCCCATGGCGATGTTCGGATCGGGGATCGGCACAACGGCGGGTCCCGCCGGGGTCAGGCAGACATCCGGAAATGCCATGTCCATGCCCATCATTTGCGTGTTCGCGAACATCGCCGATTGCTCCCCGTATCACGCCTCAGCCCATGTGAATTTGTTCTGCATCCACACGCACCACGGTATCGGCGGTGATGAACGCGGTTTGCGCCTGCAATTGCAGGTTGCCCTCCGCGCGGTAATCGATGTCCCCGGCGCGGACCTGATCGCTGTCCTCGATGAACCGGCTGCCGCGCTTCGCTCGTGTCAGCACATGCTCTGCGAACGTTTCGACCACGTCGCACACGCTGCGGATCTTCGCCACGTAAAGATTGGCACGGCGGCCAACCTGCAACAGTTCGTCGAGCACGAATCGCGCGATCCCCGCGTGCAGGTCGATCTCCGGTGCCGCGGCCCGAACCGTTGCGCCAGCGCCGATATCCACCGTTCGCGCCGCCGACAGGGAGATATCGCCGCGCTGCGAAACGATCCCCAGGTCGCCCTCGGCCCACAGGCGCGGTGGCGTATCGGATTGCCGGTCGAGCACCGCGACAATCCAGATCGTGCCATCGGCCAGGCTGGTCAGGACCCGATCTCCCGGTTCCGGCTGGACGAGGCAGCCGAAGGCGATCCGAGCCTCGTGCACCACGCCATCGCGCGAAATGCGCGCGTCTCGCCCGTCACGCGCAGTCACCACCGCGGAGACGGCCTCCGCCGGCCACGCCGGGTCGTCGCGGCATTCGTCGATCATCGACAGCGACCTGGATGGCGCGCTCCGCACCGTACCAACGGGAATGGCTGTCATGGGGTGATCCTCCGCGCGTGATCTTGTATCGTCATTCCGCTCTCGGCGCCACGTATTCGTGTCAGGCTGGCCGCTGTTCGAACCAGTTTTCGGATGCGGTCCGGTCGGGGTCCGGCGGCAGCACGCCCTGACGGGACGGAATCCGGGCGTCCTGCTCGGAGATTGCGTGGAAATTAGTGCGATTCAAAGTGACGCCGCTCAGGTTGGCGCGATCCAGCTTCGCATGGCTGAAGTCGGCGTTGGTCAGGTCGGCGCCCTGGAAATTCGCGCCGGTCGCAATCAGGCCGGTGGCGATGCATTGGAACAATACGGCTTTGGCGAAGATTGTGTCGGCCGCGTTGGCTTCGATAAGAATGGCCTGTGCCAGATCGGCACCCGACAGGTCCGCCCGCGTCAGGTCCGCGCTCTTCAGGACCGCGCGCCCCAGTTTGGCACCGGTCAGCGTCGCGCCCGGCAGTTTGGCACCGATCAGCATGCATTGGCTCAGATCGGCGCCGGTCAGATCGCAGCCGCTGAAGTCCGCGCCACTGAGCATACAAGACGGGACGGCGAAACCGGGCAACGGGCGGCCCGCGAAATTGGCGCCGATCAGCGTGGCGCGGAAAAACCGTGCGCCCTCGATGCGGGCCTTCCGCAAATCCGCATCCAGAAACACCGAGCGGTGCCACTCGGTATTGGAGATATCGATGTCCACCGTGGTGCACTTCACGATGGAGCTCCGATCGAATTGTGCACCGGTGAAGACCGTACCGGTCAGGTCGCATTCCACCATGGCGGTATGCGACACCGGTGTCCGGATTAGCCTGGCCTTGGCCAGATTGCACTTGACGAACTTCGCCTTGCCCAACCGCGCTCCGGTGAGCGTTGCCCCGGCCAGATCGCACTCGACGAAGGATGCGCCGCTGAGGTCGGCACCAGCAAGATTGCAGCCCGCCAGATTGCACTTGACGAGCTTCGCCCTCCCCAGGTTCGCACCACGCAGATCGACGCCATTGAAATCCACGGTATCGAAGACGCAACCGACGAACGAGCCGTTTGAGAGGTCGGCGCCAGCCAGCGAGACCTTGCTGACCAATTCGCCATCGTCGACCAGCTTCGCCAGTTCTTCGGGGGTCATGTTTCGGCCGCCTCAGGCGGCTCATAGACGGGCAGATAGCGCATCCGCTTCCGGAAGATACCGCCGCGCCGCGTTTCCGCATCCAGCTTCGCGCGCGGCAGATTGGCTTCGTAGGCCGACATGCCGGTCAGGTTGGCGCCACGCAAATCGGCCCGTGCCAGGTCGGCCTTGGCAAAATCGCCAAGCCGCAGATCGGCGCGCCGCAGATCGGCGGCAACCATGCGGCTGCTGCTGGCCCGCACATAGGTCATCAAAGCATTGGACAGGTCGGCACCGGACAGATCGGCTTGTTCGATGATCGCGCTGTTGAGATTGGCACCGCGCAGATTGGTCTCGCGCAAATTGGCCTCCGTCAGGTCGGCACCCGCCAGGTTGGCGCCCAAGAGAGAGCATTCCTTCACGAACACGACTTTGCGCATCCGCGCCCCACCAAGACGGATGCCCACGAGATTGCATTGCAGGAAAACCGCCCGATCCAGCGTCGCACCGGTCAGGTCAGCGCCTTGCAGATTGCATTCCAGGAATTTCGCTTTTGTCAGCACGAT
Organism: Acetobacteraceae bacterium; assembly: GCA_035486135.1. Classification (GTDB taxonomy): domain Bacteria; phylum Pseudomonadota; class Alphaproteobacteria; order Acetobacterales; family Acetobacteraceae; genus JASHVB01. The sequence goes on along the minus strand of DATHNI010000522.1, from coordinate 6,070 downwards.
GCCCGGCGCGCGCAGACCGGGCAGCGACAGTTTCATCGCCAGGATACCCGCCGCGTTAACCCCGCTGAGATCCACGCCGTCGGTGATGATTTCGTTGAGATCGGCACCTTCCAGATTGGCGCCGGCGAACGACGCGTTGGTCAGGTCGGCGCCTGCGAGCACGGCCTTTTTCAAGACCGCCTGTTTGAGCGTCGCGCCCTTGAGCTTCGCCTTGCCCAGATTGGCGCCGCTGAGGTCCGCGCCGGTGAACACGCAGCCCTGCATCCGCGCGTGCGCCAGGACGGTATTGACGAGCTTCGCACCGGCGAAGGATGTGCCCTCGAGATTGGCGCCGTCCAGGCAAACGCCGGAGAGATCGAGGCCGGACAGATCGAGACCGGACAAATCGGCACCGTGCAGATCATACAACGCGCGGGCGGCCGCGGTATCGCCGGAAATCAGGCGGCGAATTTCGGCGCTGCGGTCGGCCCCCAGGGCGTCGGGTGGACCCTGATGATGCGCCACACGCCGGTAACCGTTCCGCATCGCCGCTTCCGCGCTGTCCAACTGCGCCGCGAGGTCCGGCTCCGCCAGCTGCGCTTCCAGTGCCTGCGTCGATTGTCCCCGCGCGCGCATCGCCGTGATCTGCGCCGCCATGTCCGCCCGCACGCCGGCGGCACTGAACGCGGGCGGGCCCTGCGGCTTCGGTTGCAGACGCGCCTGTATCTCCGCGTCCGACAGGCCGGCGGCCGCGAGCTGCTTCGTCACCTCGGCTTTCTTCGCGGCGATGTCAGCCTCGGATTTTGCCTTGTGCGCCGCCATTTCCTCCTGCGCCGCCGCAAGGATGGCCGGCAGGTCGTCGATCGTTGGAATGGTCGGCTCGGGCGGCATGACCGAAGCAGGGTATTTGTCGGGGTCGAGCCCCTGCGCCTTCATCTTCTCTCGTGCGGCTGCGTTTGCCTGTTCGGCACGTTTCCTTGGCCGCGCGAAGACCTGCAGAAGCTGCGCCTTCTCCTCTTCCGGCATTTCCATGGCAGGGTCGGGCACCAGCCATTCGGCGGGCACGAGATCGGAGTCGCGCAACGCGTGCATCATGCCGCCCTTGGTATCCGCGCGCTTCACCATGACGGCATGAAAATGTTCGACGGATCGCAGGGCGTTGCTCTGGTCGGCGCCGACCACCGCGCGCGCGATGTCCGAGCCGTCTTCCTCGGCGAGCCGCGCCTGGCCGTGATGCACCAGCACGACACGCTCGCGATGCGGGAAGAACCAGACCGTGGTCAGCGACAGGGGGACTTCCTCGAATTCGCCGCCTTCTTCCGGTGTCTTCCGCACCAGGAACAAACGCGGCGCCATGCCGGGGAGGCGGCCCTTCAGCAGCGGCTGATCAGGATGCAGATGCTTGAAGGCGTATGTCTCATCGCCATTGAGGTGTTCCGGCAGCCACTGGTCCGCGGGCGCGGTGTTGAAGAACCGCCAGTCGATGTCGCGGGCGAAGCCGGGGAAATCCTGCTTCAGCCAGGCGTCGTCGTAGGTGCCGGTCAGGTTCGCGCGCACCGGCCACACCTGGTCCACCGGTCCGTAGCTGGCGGGAATTCTGACCCCATCGCGGCCCAGCTTGGGATTGATGACGTTCTGGACCGGAAACACCCGGCCATCGGAGCCATCGAGTGGCGTCACACCCTTGCCAAGCGGATTGTCGGCGAAACCACCGCCGCCATAAGCCCGGGTCCAGTCGATCGTCATGCGCGTGAATGGAACCGGATTGCTGATTCGCGCACCGCTGCGATCTCGATCGAGGATGCGATCGCCGAACACGTCGAGCATCTTGATCACCGGTCCCAACTGGATGCCGGTGCGTACCTGGGACGCCGGTGCGCCTTCCGGTGCGAAGGCATGCGCGATTGCCAGGAATTCCGGCGTTATCTTGGGAATGACTGCGTCCAGCGGTTGGTCCGGTGGCAGTTCTTCGGCCAGGAACGGCCATAGCGCGCTTTCCTTCAAGAGCAGCGGCGTCGTGCCCGCTGGCAGGAAAGCGATCACGGCCAGGCCGAGCCAGAACTCGCGTTTGAATTCGAACGGCCTGGAGAGCAAGCTCAATGTCTGTGGCTTGATGACTTTCATATGCTGTCTGCCGTGCGGCGCCGTGGGGCGCCCCACGGTCTCCGGGTCATGCGTGTTGTTTCATTGGGAGGAAGCTCGGCCGGATCAGTCGCGGCGATGGCGCATCGGGTTCTGCGGGCAGGGTTCACCGCCCATGCGATAATGGTTCGCGATTGTTCTGTTCGATCGGGCATGGCGCTCTCCAGATCGCGGGCGCGAGCTCAATTCGCCGGATCGGTCCGGCGGAAGGCGGCATCGGACCCTTGGTACTCACAAATAGATCGCCGCTACGGCGTCTACCAACTTTGTTGTGGCTGTATTCATCAAAATATCCATGTTATTTATTGATGCTGCCGCGTCCCTCATATGCGTAAGCGCGGTCTTCATCTCCGTAAGAGCGGTGGACATTTTGGCGGAAGAATCGTCGAGTTTCAGGCCAAGGTAGGTCTTCGCATCTGCACCCACCGTTGTCGTGGTGTTCCACAATCCGATGTTGACGGTATTGATACCGCCGATATTCAAAGAGAAATTCTCGCCTATAACCGTAGACACGTTCAAGCCGACGGTGACACTTGTATTGTTTACTCCAACGAAGCTGTTGTTTGAACCCAGGACGGTTGAAGTATTGTCGCCCATCACCTCGCTGATGTTCGCTCCCCAAACCGTCGTCGTAGCCGTGGAGGGGTTAGTCAACGGCCCATTGGGCTGGTACTTTGTCCCTCCGATGACTGTCGTGCTGTCGCCGTTGATTTGCGTGTTGACGCTGCCGTTGATCCAGGCGTTGTTATCTAAGTTAACCCAGAGATTATTGTTGCCCAAGGTAAGGCAGTTGATCCTGCCTTGGCTGCCCCAGTTCAGGTAGGAATCGGCGGCCGTGCCATCCTGGGTGCCATAAGAACCGGCGTTGCCAGCGGCGGTGGAGGGGTCAGTGATCGGCGATGAATTGTCAATGTCGCTCTGCGTGGTCCCATACCATTCGTTCCACAATTCCGTCAGTCCCTCGGCGTCCTTGTAGGTTGGAATGTTTGCGGTCGTGGCAGTCTGGCCACTGGCAACTGAACCTTGTGTCTGCCCGCCTGGAATGGTCGTAAGAGTATAGCTCTGCGGATCGGAGTAGAACGGCAGCGTGCTGCCGCTTGTCGCCGGCGGCGGCTTGACCGTTGCGTATGACGAAAGCGGGCGGGCGCTGGGCCCGGAGGCAAACAGGTTCACCGCGCGCGGCGATATCATGCTCATCCGTTCGCCACCCGGTTTCCCATTCATGACCAACTTGTTGTCGCCATGGTCGCGCTGGATCGTCTTGTGCTTATCCGCCGGCAATTCCATGGGCGGCATGGTCAGTGCGTTCGGCACCGACCCGGTGATCAGCGGCCGGTCGGGATCGCCTTCCAGGAACGACACGATCACCTCGTGCCCGACATGCGGGATCACCTGGCTGCCGTAGAACGACCCTGCCCGAGTCTGCGCCACGCGCATCCAGCAGGAGCTCTGGTGGTTGCGCTGGCCGCGGCGGTCCCAATGGAATTGCACCCGCACGCGGCCGTATGGGTCGCAGAAGATGCTCTCGCCCGGCGGTCCAACGACGGTCGCGGTCTGAGCGCTGTGCACGAAGGGCTTCGGCGTCAGCCGTTCGGGACGGAACGGCAAGTCCACCGGTATGGCTACAAAATCGTTGGTGTAGTTCGCCTCGGCGCCGTCGGCCTCCCCGCCGGGGGCGGTGCCGTGGTGACGCACTTCGGTCAGCAGATAGGTTGTCGGGCGGCCGCCGCGCGCGGCGCCGACCGTGAAACGGCGCCCGGGGTCGAAGCCGGCACAGCGGCCGGTGCCGAGCACCCGGCGCTGATGCGCCTCCTCCATTTCAATGCGCAGCCGGCTGAGCCGCTTGCCGGTATCCTGGTCCAGGAACTTGCCAGGATACTCATACATCTCATGGTTCGCCATGCGCGGCACGGTCAGCGTGGTTGGCGCATCCACCCGCAACAGCCTGGTGGGAGACTCGAAATCGTAATCGTTCAGTGCCCACCGGCCCGGGCGGAACGTGCAATCCAGATTCAAACTCTGCAACTCGCCCACCCCGGACAGCGGCGACATAGTCACCTGCCGTGGCTGGCACCAGCCGGCCGCGTCGTTGCGGTCGGCGATCACCAGCAGATGCCGGTCGGCACTATGTTCATGCCAGTAGAACAGACCCAGATGCTCCAGCAGCCGCGACACGAAGTTGAACGCGGTTTCCTGGTACTGCACGCAATACTCGACCGGCGGATAGTCCGCCCGCACCACACGAAACTCGAAATCCACCAGCCCCTGCTCTGTGAATATGGTCTGCACGATGTCGGGAATGCTCTGGTTCTGGAAAATGCGGCAATCCGACGTGCAGGTCAGGAACCACAGCCGCGGCACCACCTCCAACTGGTAGCGGCCGGCTCCCCGCGCGGTGACGCCCTGCCCGGTCAGCCGGCGGACATGGCCATGGACCGGACGCCGCAGCTCGGTGTTGTCGTTGTACAGCCACAGCGTGACCGGCATCCCGAGCAATGTTTGGACGGCGCTGTCCGATTGTTCCGTCTCGATGGTGACGCGGTACTCGAAACAGCGCGACAGGACGTCCTCGCCTTCCAGCGTGGTCAGCAGCGCCGTGTCGGGGCCAAGCGGCGTGTCGATCGCGAACAGCCGGTCCTTCTGCGCATAGCCGTCCGAGGCGTGTGTGTCGTCCATCATACCTCTCCCGCCTGTTTCGGTGCTGCCGGGCCGATGGTCCGCGCGTAATGCCCTGGCATCGCCGCAAGGGCCGATGCCCGGTCCGGATAGGTGCGGAAAACGCTGAGAAATCCACTGACCTCGAACAGATCGCGTACCAGGTCGTTCAGCCCGCACAAGGCCATTCCGCCGCCGGCCCGTTGCGTGCGCCTATTGATCTCGATGAACGAGCGGAACCCGGCGCTGGTCACATACGGTGCCTGCGTCAGGTCGATCACGACGTTGCCGGCGCCCGCATCGCATAGCTCGAGCGCACGCGCCGAGAGGGCCGGTGCGCTCGATGTGTCCAGGGCGCCGAACAGCACCAGGATACTGACACCGCCCTCGCGCAACGTCGTGATTTGCATATATCCCCCCAAGCGCCTCGGTTTATGGCGGCACGGATTTTCGCAGCGTCAGATGATTGCGGCCGTCCATTCGTTGGTAGGTGATCTCGTCCATCAGCCGCCGGATGAACGCCAGTCCAAGCCCACCGGGCCGGTCTTGCACGCTTGCGTTGGCGGGCGGGGGTTCGTGGTGCGTCGGATCGAACGGACAGCCGTCATCGAGCAACTCAAGCGTCGCGCCCGAGCCATCGGCGGAGAAGCGAATCTCGATCTTATGGGTTTCGAGGTCGCGGTATGCGTGCAGCATGATGTTGGTCAGCGCTTCTTCGAGCGCGACGTGCAGCGTGGCGAGCATCCGCGGCGACCAGGCCGCCTCGCCAACCAGGCTGTCGAGCCAGTTTGCGGCGCGGCCGAGCTCGAGCGGCTCGTTATCGATGACCAGCGTTTCCTGGATGCCCAAGCGAGCCCGCCTTCACCTTCACCTGGAAAGCCAGTTCGACGGCTCATTCTACGGAGCCAACTAGCAACAAATCAAGCGGGACGATGACGGTGCCAGGGCAAGCGGGCGAAGGAAGCAAGGCCAGGGCTCTGCCCTGGACCCGTCAGGGGGCTTTGCCCCCTGAACCCCCAGCAAAGGCGCAGCCTTTGCAATCCATTCGTTGGAGAGGTTGGGCGGGCGGGGGGCGTGGACCGCGTCATGGTCGCTGGCTGACCGACGATCGTCGGTCAGGCAGCGACCATGACGCGGTCCACGTCCCCCGCCCGTCCAACCTCTCCAGTGAAGGGTTCCAAGGGCTCCACCCTTGGTGGGTCCAGGGCAAAGCCCTGGCCTTGCTTCCTCCGCCGATTGCCCTGCGCACTGACCTTCTCCTTCACTTGCCACCACCCGGCCCGACCGTTCAGGA
>DATHNI010000521.1:0-4056 GCA_035486135.1 Acetobacteraceae bacterium | reverse complement strand
CACCCGCTGGATTGCCCGATCTGCGACCAGGGCGGCGAGTGCGACCTGCAGGACCAGGCCATGGGCTACGGCATGGACCACTCGCGCTATGCCGAGAACAAGCGCGCGGTGAAGGACAAGAACCTCGGCCCGCTGGTGAAGACCGTGATGACGCGCTGCATCCACTGCACGCGCTGCATCCGCTTCATCTCGGAGGTCGCCGGCGTGCCCGATCTCGGCGCCACCAGCCGCGGGGAGCATATGGAAGTCGGCACCTATGTCGAAAAGGCGCTGAGTTCCGAACTGTCCGCCAACATCATCGACCTCTGCCCGGTCGGCGCGCTGACCTCCAAGCCCTATGCGTTCGTCGCGCGATCCTGGGAGCTGGTGAAGATCGACAGCGTCGATGTGCTGGACGCGGTCGGCGCCAACATCCGCGTCGATTCGCGCGGGCCGGAAGTGCTGCGCATCCTGCCGCGCCTGAATGAGGACGTGAACGAGGAGTGGCTGGGTGACAAGTCGCGTTTCGCGCTCGATGGCCTGAAGCGCCGCCGCCTTGATCGGCCCTGGCTGCGCCGGGGCGACAAGCTCACCGAGGCGACCTGGCCCGAAGCCTTCGCCGCCATCGCGGAGAAGCTGCGCAATGTCAGCGGCGATCGCATCGGCGCGGTGGCCGGCGACCTGTGCGACGCCGAAAGCATGCTGGCGCTGAAGGAGCTGATGGTCGCGCTGGGTTCGCCCAACCTGGATTGCCGCCAGGACGGCGCCCGGCTGGATGCGTCGCGCCGCGACTTCTACACCTTCAACACGACGATCGCCGGCATCGACGACGCCGATGCGCTGCTGATCGTCGGCAGCAATCCGCGCAAGGAAGCGCCGGTGCTGAACGCGCGCATTCGCAAGCGCTGGCTCGCCTCCGGCATGCCGATCGGCCTGATCGGCAGCGAGACCGACCTGACCTATGCGACGCAGCAACTTGGTGCCGCGCCTTCGGCGCTGGCCACGCTGCATGACGGCTCGCATGACTTTGCCAAGGTGCTGCGCGAGGCGAAGCATCCGATGATCATCGTTGGCCAGGCCGCGCTGGCACGCCCCGACGGCGCCGCTGTGCTCGCGGCTTGCTGGCGCCTGGCGGCGGAGACAGGCGCGCTTACCGCCGACTGGCACGGCTTCAACGTTCTGCATACCGCGGCGGCACGGGTCGGCGCGCTGGATATCGGGTTCGTCCCCGGCCCGAACGGCAAGAGCCTCGCCCACATGCTGAACGGCGGCGTCGATGTCATGTGGTTGCTCGGCGCCGATGAGTTCGACACCGCCCGCATCGGCGCCGACACGTTCGTGATCTACCAGGGGCATCACGGCGATGCCGGAGCGCGCCGGGCCGACGTGATCCTGCCCGGCGCGGCCTACACTGAAAAGCCCGGCACCTATGTGAACACCGAAGGCCGTGTGCAGCGCGGCTTCCGTTCGGTCTATCCGCCGGGCGAGGCGCGTGAGGACTGGACGATCCTTCGCGCGTTCAGCGACGTGGTTGGCCACCGCCTGCCGTACGACACCATCGAGGCGCTGCGTGAGCGCCTGGTGCAGGTGAACCCGGTGTTCGGACGCGTGGGCTTCCTGCCCCGGTTCGGCGCCGCGGACCAGTCCGGCCCTGCGGGCGACCCTGCCGTCCTCGGCGACGCGCCGTTCGTGCCCTGCATCGCCAACTACTACCAGACCGATCCGATCAGCCGCGCCAGCCCGACCATGGCGGCCTGCACCGCCAGCGTCGCCACGCCTGCGCTCGCGGCGGCGGAGTAGCGGCCGATGTACCAGTTCTTCTACGAAACCGATATCGGCCTGCTGATCCTGACCTTCATCGAGGCGCTGTGCCTGCTGGTGCCGCTGCTGATCGGCGTCGCCTACCTGACCTACGCGGAACGCAAGGTCCTCGCGGCGATGCAGCTTCGCAAGGGACCCAACGTCGTCGGCCCATTCGGATTGATGCAGCCGTTCGCCGACGCGCTGAAAATGATGATGAAGGAGACGATCATCCCGTCGGGATCGAACCGTCTGCTGTTCCTGATGGCGCCGATGCTGACGTTCAGCCTGGCGATGCTCGCCTGGGCGGTGATCCCGCTGAACGACGGCTGGGCGATCGCCAACATCAATGTCGGCCTTCTTTACCTGTTCGCGATCTCGTCGCTCGGCGTTTACGGCATCATCATCGCCGGCTGGGCGTCCAATTCGAAATACGCCTTCCTCGGCGCCATGCGGTCCGCGGCGCAGATGGTCAGCTACGAAGTTTCCATGGGCTTCGTGCTGGTCTGCGTGCTGCTGTGCGCCGGCAGCCTCAACCTGACCGACATCGTGCGCGCGCAGACCCATCTGTGGTTCTGCATTCCGCTGTTCCCGATGTTCATCGTGTTCTTCATCTCGACCCTGGCGGAAACCAACCGCGCGCCGTTCGACCTGCCGGAAGGCGAGAGCGAGATCGTCGCCGGCTTCTTCGTCGAATACAGCGCCATGAGCTTCGCGCTGTTCTTCCTCGGCGAATACGCCAACATGATCCTGATGAGTGCGATGACCACCATCCTGTTCCTCGGTGGCTGGCTGGCGCCGTTCGGGATCGCGCCGTTCACCTGGATACCCGGCGTCATCTGGTTCGTCCTGAAGATCTGCCTGTGCCTGTTCGTGTTCCTGTGGGTGCGCGCCACCTTTCCGCGCTATCGCTACGATCAGCTCATGCGCCTGGGTTGGAAGGTGTTCCTTCCGCTGTCGCTCGCCTGGCTGGTGATCACCGCCGGCGCGTTGATGGCGTTCGGCTGGTTCCCCAATGCGTAGCGCCGCACCGTGTCATGGCCGGCGAAGGCCAGCCACCCACGACTTTGCAGCGAGCCAGCCACTACGTCGTGGGTGGCCGGCCTTCGCCGGCCATGACACCTGGATCGAGGAGCCTGCCTGATGGCAATGCTTGACCGCGCCGCACGCAGCATGTTGCTGGGCGAACTCGTCGCCGGCATGGGGCTGACGTTGCGCTACTTCTTCCGCCCGAAGGCGACGATCAACTACCCGTACGAAAAGGGCCCGCTCAGCCCGCGCTTCAAGGGCGAACACGCGCTGCGCCGCTATCCCAACGGCGAGGAACGCTGCATCGCCTGCAAGCTGTGCGAGGCGATCTGCCCCGCCCAGGCGATCACCATCGAGGCCGAACCGCGCGAGGACGGCTCCCGCCGCACCACGCGCTACGACATCGACATGACCAAGTGCATCTATTGCGGCCTGTGCGAGGAAGCCTGCCCCGTGGACGCCATCGTCGAAGGCCCGAATTTCGAATTCGCCACCGAGACCCGTGAAGAGCTAATGTACAATAAGGACAAGCTGCTGGCCAACGGCGACCGGTGGGAGCCGGAGCTGGCGCGCCGGCTCGAGCTGGATGCGCCGTACCGATGATCACCAGCATCGCCTTTTACGTCTTCGCCGCACTTCTGCTGATATCCGCGACGGCGGTGGTGACCGTGCGCAATCCGGTGCACTCGGTGCTGTTCCTCATTTTGGCGTTCTTCAACGCCGCGGGGTTGTTCCTGATTGCCGGTGCCGAGTTCCTCGCTCTGATCCTGGTCATCGTCTATGTCGGCGCCGTCGCGGTGCTGTTCCTGTTCGTTGTGATGATGCTGGACATCGACTTCGCGGAGTTGCGCAGCGGCTTCCAGAAATACCTGCCGATCGGCGCCGCCATCGGCGTGGTGCTGCTGGCCGAACTGGCGTTCGCGCTCGGCGGCTGGCAGCTCGCACCCCAGGCCGGCGGGCTGCGCTCTGCTCCCGCGCCGACCGACGTCAGCAACACGCTGGCGCTCGGCCGGCTGATCTATACGGATTACGTGTTCCTGTTCCAGGCCGCGGGACTGATCCTGCTGGTCGCGATGATCGGCGCGATCGTGCTTACGCTGCGCGAACGCAAGACGTCGCGCCACCAGAACATCCGCGTGCAGACCGAGCGCACCGTGCGCGAGACGCTGGAGATGGTGACGGTCTCGGTCGGCGCAGGCGTGCGCGAACTTGGGATCTACCGCCCCAAGGTGGCGGAGCAGGAGGAGA
>DATHNI010000520.1:0-6730 GCA_035486135.1 Acetobacteraceae bacterium | reverse complement strand
ACGGCGGCGGCTTGAGCGGCCAGGCCTACGACACGACGCCGGACGGGCGCATGGGATGGAGCGAATACTTCCTGCGCAGCGGGCGGCCCGTCTATGTGATCGATCAGGCCGGCCGCGGGCGGTCGGGGTTCGATGGCACTCCCTCTAACGAGGCCAGGCTCGGTACCAGGAACCCGAAGGACCTCGCGCCTGTCCTGATCATCGGCCATGAGTACGCGTGGACGTGGTTCCGGATCGGACCTAAATTCGGAGTCGCTTTCCCGGACACGCAGTTTCCGGTGGAGGCCGTCGACGCGTTCTACAAGATGTGGATTCCCGATCTCAACGCGTCGCTGCCGCCGCAAAATCCGAGTTATGCCGACCTCGCGGCATTGGCGCAGAAGGTTGGCGGTGCCGTGCTGATGGGGCATTCGGAATCCTTCATGTTTCCCGAACGTGCGGCGTTGCTAAATCCCACGTCCGTGAAGGGCATTATCAGCCTGGAAAGCGGCTATGCCTGCGCCACGACATTCACGCAGCCGGAGCGTGCAACTCTGGCGAAGATCCCCATCCTGATCGTGTTCGCCGACCACCACGCCGATGCGCCGGAACCGTTCGGCTCACGCTGGACCACGTCGATGGGGCAGTGCCGTGATTTTGCCGCCAGCATACGCAGCGAAGGTGGCGACGTTACCTTTCTGCATCTTCCGGAGATCGGCATCCACGGCAATACGCATATGTTCATGCTCGACAAGAACAACCTGCAGATTGCGGACCTGCTGCTTGGATGGATCGACGGCCACGTGGAGCATCCGGCCAAATAGTGTGGTGCGGTTGGGCAGCGCGGGAGGCGTTCAGGCCACGACAACCGTCTCATGCCAGCCGCCCGAGAGACTGAGGTGCGGTCAATCCGGCACGCACTTCCTGTGTCATGGCCGGAGCCTGTCCTCGGGCGGGCCTTCGGCCCGACCCGTGGGCCGGCTATGACACAGAGGGTGCGTGCCACGTCGCCGAGGTTCAATCTCTACGAGCTTGGCGTCACGTCAGACACGCCGCGTTCAGCAGCCCGAGCACGATGGATCCGGACGACAGCAGAATCGCCTCCGCCATGTCGCCACGCGCCAGCGCCTCCGCGGCATTGCGGCGCAGCAGCCGCAGCGCGCCGAAGCACAGCAGTTGCAGCACCAGCGACACTGCCGCCCATACTGCCATGTCGGCCAGGTTCGCCGACCGTGCGATCGCTACCGCGAGCGGCATCGCGAATCCCAGCATCGCTCCCGCCAACGCCAAGGCCACCGCGCTGTTGCCTTCGCGGATCAGCCGCCATTCGTGCAGCGGCAGCACGCGCGTGTAGACGGCGAGGAACGCCGCGAACAGCACCACGGACGCGGCGAAATACAGCAGGAAGTTCGGCAGGGTTGCGAGGCTGCTCATGAAGCGCTCCGGAAGAAGTGCGGCACGAAGCGGCTGGTGTCGCGGGTGATGGGGGTGGCGTCCTCGCGAATGCCGATGCCGTGCGGTTGGCCGGCGATCAGCCAACTGCCGATCACCGCGTAGCGATCATCCACGCAGGGCAGGGGGGACCACGCCTGGTAGACGAAGCCCTCCGCGCCATACGGTCCATCGGTTCGCAATCCTGGCGCGGTGATGTTGGCTCCCTCGCGGCCGAACAGCGGCTTGGCGATCTCGAGGCCGCCGGTGCGTCCCGGTTCGCGAAAGGCCGGCAGCAGGTTCGGATGGCCGGGGAACAATTCCCAGAGCAACGCAAGGATGCCCTTGCCGGATAGCAGGAGGCGCCAGGAAGGTTCGATCCAGCGGGTGGATGCGCTCGCGATGTGGGCACCGAACGCGTCGCGCAGCAGGCCCTCCCACGGATACAGCTTGAACGCGGCGCGGATCTCGCGATTGGCGAGGTCCACGAAGCGATGTCCGTCCCAGCCGATCTCGTCGATGTGGAGGAACGGCGCGTCGAGGTGCGCCTGCATCGCCGTGTCGCGCAGATAGTCCACGTTGCCGCGGTCCTCGGCGGACTCGCGGACGCAGGTGAAGTGCACGGTGGGCGGCAGGCGCAGGCCTGGCCAGGCGGCGATCAGTGCCTCGTGCAGCGAATTGAACTGGTCGCAGTCGGGAAACGCGCAGGTCAGCCACTCCCACTGCACGACGGAGCTTTCGTAGAGCGACGTTGGCGTGTCGGCGTTGTATTCCAGCAGTTTCGGCGCGGTGCTGCCGTCCCAGCGCAGGTCCATGCGGCCGTAGAGGCTGGGCTCCTGACGCTCCCAGCTTTTCACCAGGAGTGGCCAGACGGCTTCGGGGATGCCGAGGGTGGCGCGGCGATTCTGGCGAATTGCATGGTCGGCGGCCTGGCGCGCGAGGCGTTCGAGTTCGGCGGTGGTGTCGTCCAGCAGGTCCACTTCAGCGGCGGTGAATTCCCAGCAGGCGGTTTCGTCCCAATAGGGTTCGCCGGCGATCTCGGCATAGGCGAAGCCGAGCATGCGGGCATGGTCTCGCCAGTCCGGCCGCGGCGTGAGGCGATGGCGGCGCATGTGTCAGGACCCGCCGAAGTGAAAGGCGCTGCCGAAGCCGCCCCGCACCACGCTGGCAATGCCGCCGGTGCTGCCGGTGGTTCGGCTGGCCCAGGAGCTGCCTCCCCAATAGCCGCCGGACGAGTGGCCGGCCCAGGCGCCGGAGCGGCCGCAGATCGAGGCGGCGTTCGGTGCGTTGCGCGCGCGGGCGTCGCGGCATTCGGCTGATGGTCTTGACGACCACAAGGCCAGACCGCCCCCCATCAGGACAAGCAGGATCATGTTGACCCGCCGCATTGGCTATTCCTACCCTTGCGCAACGATCCGGCAAAGCGAAACAAGAATACTCCCCCTCCCCTTGAGGGAGGGGGTTGGGGGGAGGGGTTGGTCGGAAGCTCGTACCGACCAACCCCTCCCCCCAATCCCCTCCCTCAAGGGGAGGGGGACTGCCTTTTTGCTCCGTCGGGCCCGTATCCTGACGCCTGCGGGGCAGAGCCCTGGCCTTTCTTCGTCCACCCCGATGACTCATGCCCCCGAGTCGCTTACGCTGCGCCTTCATGACCTGGTCCATTGTCGCGCACGATCCGGCCACCGGCGCCTTCGCCGTGGCCGTCGCCACCAAGGCCTTCGCCGTCGGCGCGTCCTGCCCGTTCGTGCGCGCCGGAGTCGGCGCTGTGTCCACCCAGTCCTTCACCAACCGCTATCTCGCGCCCGCCATCCTCGACGCCCTGGAACGCGGCCTGCCCCCCGCCGCCGCCATCGAGTCGGCCCTGGCCGGCGACGCCGGTCACGGCATCCGTCAGGTGCACGCGATAGACCGTCACGGCCGCACCGCCGCCTGGACCGGCGCCAACTGCGTCCCATGGTGCGGCAGCGTCGCCGCACCCGGCATCAGCGTCGCCGGCAACATGCTGGCCGGCGAGCCCACCGTCGCCGCCACGCTCACCACTTGGCAGGCCACGCCCGACCTGCCCATGCCGGAACGCCTGATGGCGGCGATGGAAGCCGGAGAATCGGCCGGCGGCGACCGTCGCGGCCGCCAGTCCGCAGTCATGAAGCTGGTGACCACCGAGGACTTCCCCGATCTCGACCTGCGAGTCGACGACCACCCCCAACCCCTGACCGAACTGCGCCGCCTACTTGACATCTGGCGGCGCGAACGAGCGCCCGGCCTGGCGATGTCGCCTCGCAAGGCCGACCCTGCCGGCTTCATCGACCTGGACGCCATCGAAGCCGGCTGGGTCGCGCGTGGCCTCGATCTGCGGTTCCGTCGCTAAAGGGCGACAATCCCGCTTGCTCTCGCGCCCCGGTCCGTTCAAATCTTCGCCGGGAGACTTAATGCAGACCGCTCACCGCGGTCTGGACCAACCAACGCAGGGAGTTCATGGGAATGATCACACGTCGCGCAGCCGCCCGGCTCGCCGCCGGCACCGCAGTCACGGCCGCCCTCTCGATCGGTAGCAGGTCTGGCTGGGCCGCCGACAAGGTCATCAAGATCGGCGTCGATCTGTCGCTCACCGGCGCTGACGCCGAGGACGCCACGCGGGTCAAGGATGGCATCATCATGGCTGTCGACGGCGCCAACCAGGGCAACGCCGTCCCCGGCTACACCTTCGAACTCCTGACGCTGGATGATGGCACCGCCACCGCTGGCCAGTACGATCCGGCCCAGGCGGCAACCAACGCCCGCAAGATGGTGTCGGACAAGCAGGTGGTCGCGGCGATCGGCCCGCAAATGAGCGGCGCCGGCAAGGCTATGGCACCGATCCTGAGCCAGGGCGACCTCGCGACGATCACCCCAAGCTCAACCAACCCGGACATCACCAATCCCAAATTCGCCGACCAGTTCCGCCCGGCCGGCAAGGCGATCTACTTCCGCACGGTCACCACGGATGCCTTCCAGGGCCCCAACATGGCCAATTTCATGGCCGAGAAACTGGGCGTGAAGAACGTCTATGTGCTGGATGACAGCGGCGCCTATGGTGTGGGCTTGGCGGACGCGTTCCAGGCGCAGGCAGAAAAGAAGGGCATGAAGATCCTCGGCCGCGACCGGCTGGATCCGAAGGCGGCCGACTATTCCGCGGTGCTGACCAAGATCAAGTCGCTCAACCCGCAGGCGCTGTATTACGGCGGTGTGGGCCAGGCTGGCATCAAACTGGCCAAGCAGGCCTACGACATCATTCCGACCGTCATCAAGGCCGGCGGCGACGGTGTCTACGGCGCGACGTTCCTGACCGGCGCGGGCTTCCCGGCAGTGCAGGGATGGTATGCCACCATCGCCTCGCCGCATCTGACCGGTGGCGACGCGAAGGCGCAGCAGTTCGTCAAGGCGTTCACCGGCCGCTTCGGCGTGGCGCCGGAGGATTACTCGATCACCGCCTATGACGCCGCGCTGGTGATCATCGACGCGGTGAAGCGCGTGGCCGCCAGCGGCAAGCCGGTGACCCGCGATGCGGTGCGCGATGCAATCCAGACCGCCAAGGTGCCGACCATCCAGGGCATGGTGTCGTTCGACGCCAATGGCGACCTGGCGGACCGCACTGTCAGCGTGTTCCAGATCAAGCAGGACACCAGCGGCAAGGCGGACGACGTTTCGGCGCAGTATCATTATATCGACGTGGCGCCGCAGGCCTGATCCGTTCCGGCGGAGCAAGAGCGTGACGCTGACCGATCTGCTGCTGCAGCAGACGATCAACGGATTGAGCCTGGGCGCGATGTACGCATTGCTCGCGCTCGGGTTCACCCTGGTCTACGGCATATTGGAGCTGATCAACTTCTCGCATTTCAACGTCTTCATGGTCGGCTCGTTCATCGCCATGTGGGTGTTGCAGATGTTTGGCCTGACCGGTCAGGACGTGATCCTGACCGGGCTGCCGCTTGCCATGGTGCTGCTGATCACCTTCGCGGTCACCATGTTCGCCTCCGGCATGATCGGCGTGACGATCGAGCGGCTGTGCCTGCGACCCCTGCGCAACGTGAAGGGGCCGGCGGCGATGATCACCACCATCGGCGTGTCCTATATCCTGTTCAACATCATCCTGCTGACCGTCGGGGCCGAGGCGCGGAATTATCCGAACCCGATGCCCGCGGTGCGGTTCCACATCAACGGCGCGGTGCTGGATGCGCGCGTGCTGCTGATCTGGGCGGTGGCGCTGGTGCTGATGGTCGGGCTTTACCTGTTCGTGCAGAAAAGCCGGCTTGGCAAAGCGATGCGCGCCACGGCGCAGGATCCGGAAGCCGCGCGCATGATGGGCGTGGAGGTGGACAAGGTCGTGCTCATGGCCTTCTTCCTCGGTTCGGCGCTGGCCGGCGCGGGCGGCATGATCTTCGGGCTGTACTATAATTTCACCAGTTTCATCA
This sequence comes from Acetobacteraceae bacterium, assembly GCA_035486135.1. Classification (GTDB taxonomy): domain Bacteria; phylum Pseudomonadota; class Alphaproteobacteria; order Acetobacterales; family Acetobacteraceae; genus JASHVB01. The sequence goes on along the minus strand of DATHNI010000520.1, from coordinate 869 downwards.
TCGGCTTCACCGCCGGCCTCCGAGCCTTCACCGCGGCGGTGCTCGGCGGCATCGGGAACGTGCCGGGGGCGATGGTGGGCGGCCTGATCATCGGCCTGATCGAGGCGCTGGGCGGGCAGATCGCCGGCGCCTGGACCGACGTGATCATCTTCTCGATCCTCGTGCTGGTGCTGGTGTTCAAGCCGTCCGGCCTGTTCGGGCGCGTGGCGCCGAACAAGTCGTGAAGGACCTCGCCGCATGAGCAATGCTCTCGCCGTCCTGACGCGGCCGTTCGACCGGATTCCGGAAGCGCGGCGCAAGCAGATCGGGCTGGCGGTGCTGATCGCCTTCGCGGTGTCGTTCCCGCTGTGGCACGACAACGACGCCGACATCGACAGCATGGCGAACGCCGCGGCCTATGCCACGCTCGCGCTGGGGCTGAACATCGTCGTCGGTTTCGCCGGCTTGCTTGATCTTGGCTACGCGGCGTTCTTCGCAATCGGTGCCTACACCTACGGCATCCTGAGTTCGTTCCAGTTGCAGCCGCCGTGGACCGAGTTCTGGGAGCCGTTCCGCTGGCTGCATCTGGTAGCGCGCATACCGGGCGACGGCGATGCCTTCGTGGTGCATTTCACCCTGTCGTTCTGGTTGGCGCTGCCGTTGTCGGCGGCGTTCGCGGCATTCTGGGGCGTGATGTTCGGCGCGCCGACCTTGCGGCTGCGTGGCGATTATCTGGCGATCGTCACGCTGGGCTTCGGCGAGATCGTGCCGATCGTGGTGCGCAACTGGTCGGATCTGACCAACGGCGCGGCGGGCCTGAACGGCGTGGCGGCGCCGCGGCTGTTCGGCTGGAGTTTCGGCGTCGATTCCACGCCGTATTATTACGTCGC
>DATHNI010000519.1:0-13234 GCA_035486135.1 Acetobacteraceae bacterium | reverse complement strand
GTACTGCTCTTGCCGCTGGCGGCCTGCGCCGGCGGCCCGCAAGCGCTCGGGATCACTGGGCCGAACGGTGGCGAGCCTGCGCGGGCGGTGCTCCCAACGCCGCCTAATCCGCTCGATAACCCGGAGACGTTGCAGTCCGGTGGACGATACGGTCCGAGCTATGCGCCCAGCACCGGCGGCGGGAACTTCTGGGGCTACGACTGAGGCGGCTGTCGGCGGGCCGTGCGAGTGAAGGCGTGCGAGCGGTGCGCCCGGTTAGGGCATTTCCACCCTGGCCGGAAACCGTCCACATCGTCATCCCCGCGAAAGCGACGCGAAAGCGGGGATCCAAGCGGCATGAGCCCCCGCTTTCGCGGGGATGACGAATATGCACTGGCCTTTCCACTCATGGTGAAAATGTTCTCGTGGCACCCCACCCCCGTCGCATATGCGTCTCAACTCCCGGATCAAGCGTCCTGAACCAGGCCCTCTCCCGCGCATAGCGCGGGAGAGGTTGATGGACGGCTACGCCGATAGTGCCTGCGGTTCGGTCCGCACCCGCTTCACCATCAGCTTGTTCAACGCGTGCACATAGGCGCGCGCCGCCGACACGATCGTGTCGGTGTCGGCGCCCTGGCCATCCACCATCTTGCCGGCCTCTTCCAGCCGCACCGTGGTCTTGGCCTGCGCGTCGGTGCCCTCGGTCACCGCCCCGACCGAGAACAATACGAGGTTCGCCTCGTGCGGGAACACCTCGCGGATCGCCTTGAACACCGCATCCACCGGACCGTCGCCGCTGGACATCGACTGTTTCACCACGCCGTCCACCATCAGCTCCAGCTCGGCGCGCGCCGGGCCCTTCGACCCCGCGTGCAGGTCCAGCGAGACGAACCGGATGCGTTCGTGGTCGCGCATCACCTCGTCATCCACCAGCGCAACGATGTCGTCGTCGAACACCACCTTCTTGCGGTCTGCCAAATCCTTGAAGCGGCGGAACGCGTCGTTGAGTTGGTTGTCACCAATCGAGTAGCCCAGCGTGCTCAGCTTGTCGCGGAACGCGGCGCGGCCGGAGTGTTTGCCCAGCACCAGGCTGGATTTCTGCCAGCCGACGCTCTCCGGCGTCATGATCTCGTAGGTCGCGGCGTTCTTTAGCACGCCATCCTGGTGGATGCCCGCCTCGTGCGCGAAGGCGTTGCGCCCGACGATCGCCTTGTTCGGCTGCACGTCGAACCCGGTGATGGTGGACAGCAGTTTCGATGACCGCAGCAAATGCTCGGTGACGATCCGGTTGACGAAGGGAATTGCGTCGTTCCGGGTGCGCACCGCCATCACGATCTCTTCCAGCGAGGCGTTGCCGGCGCGTTCGCCGATGCCGTTGATCGTGCATTCCACCTGGCGCGCGCCGGCGCGGAACGAGGCGATGGTGTTGGCAACCGCCAGTCCCAAATCGTTGTGGTTGTGCGTCGAGAGGATGACCTTCTCCACCCCAGGCACCCGGTTGCGGATGTCGGCGTACATGCGCTCCATGTCCTCGGGCAGCGCGTAGCCGACGGTGTCGGGCAGGTTGATCGTGGTGGCGCCGGCTTCGATCGCTGCCTCAACGACGCGCGCCAGAAAATCCGGATCGCTGCGCGTGGCGTCCTCGGCCGACCATTCAACGTCGTCGGCGTGCTGCCGGGCGAGCGTTACCGAATCGATCGTGGCCTGGATCACCTCCTCCGGCGTCAGGCGCAGCTTGTATTTCATATGCAGGTCGGAGGTGGCGATCACGATGTGGATGCGCTTGCGCTTCGCCGGGCGCAGCGCGTCTGCCGCGCTCATCACGTCCATCTGGCCGGCGCGGGCCAGGCTGGCGATCACCGGCGTGTTGGCGCGCTGGCCGATGGTCTCCGAGATCGTCTTCACACTTTCGAAATCGCCGGGGGAGGCGATGGCGAAACCCGCCTCGATCACATCGACGCCGAGTTCGGTCAGCGTCTCCGCCATGCGGATCTTCTCGTTCAGGTTCATGGAGAAGCCGGGCGATTGCTCGCCGTCGCGCAGCGTAGTGTCGAAGATGATGATGCGGTTATCGTCCAGCGTGCCGAAGCTGGGATGGGTAATGCTCATTGTGGGTCGGTTCCTCGGGATGGTGGTGTACGACATCAGCCTCAGGGGTCCCCCTGAGCGAGCCGGCACTCAACAGCCCGGCGCGACGCTCAGGGGCGGCTAAGTCGAAGGAGGAGGCCGAGGGCGATCGAGGTGGCGAGCAACCGCGCGGAGCACCGCGCAGCGGCGCGGGCGGTACGGCAGGCGAGGTGCAGGCCACAAAACATGCAGATGACATTACCCGAACCCGGGGTCGCGATCAAGGGCAGGGCAATCGGGCGAAGGAGGTAAGCCTCCGGACGGGTCCAGAGCCGGCTCCGGCGACGGCCCGGGGCGGAGCCCTGAGCTGGTTTCACCCGACTGCCCTGGCTTGAGCCCGGCCCGTGCCTCGCCGCATTATCGCGCGCCGCCGCTTTGCGGCACGACGCGGAAGCCAGGAATCGTATATGCACCTTACTGAGGAAGAACGCGCCATGCTGGCTGGTTCCGCCGGCCCCGCACGGCAATGGGCGATCGACCACCAGCTCCGCGTCGGCCGCTACCTGGGCGCGCCCGACTTCGTGCCGGTCTCGCAGGCGCACATCATGGCTGATACCGAGTCGCTCGGGCTGGCCGGCGTGGAGTGGTTGGAGCGCCTCGCCGTCCTGCCGAAAGAGCAGCGCCACGTGCGCATCCCAACCATCACCGACCCACGCGGTACCGACTTCGCCGCGGCCGCGCGGCTGAAGCAGCAGGAATGGATGCTGGCGCTGGAGCATCGTGCCATCGCGGCGTTCGAGGCGATGGGCATCCTGATGACCGACACATGCATCAACTACCAGACCATCATGCCGGCGGTGCGCGGAGAGCACATGGCGTACGGCGACACCGGCGTGGTGATCTATTCGAACAGCGTGCTGGGCGCCCGGTCGAACTTCGAGGGCGGACCATCTGCCCTGGCGGCCGGGCTGACCGGCCGCACGCCGCGCTACGGCTACCACCTGGACGCCAGGCGCCACGCCACGCTGCTGATCCGCGTCACGCACACGCCGTGTGCGCTGCATGACTGGGGCGCACTGGGCGGCATCGTCGGACGGCTGGCCGGCGACTACTGGCGGGTGCCGGCACTTGTGGGGCTCGACCGGGTGCCGGGCTCCGATGAGCTGAAGCATTTCGGCGCGGCGCTGGCGAGCTATGGCTCGGTCGCATTGTTCCACATGGATGGGATTACGCCTGAAGCGCGGCATTTGGCGGACGTCGCCGATCCCGCGATGGAGGTGCGTGCCACGATCGGCGAGGCGGAGCTGCGGGCGTTCCAGCAGGCCTATAGCGGGCGCGTGGACCAGGTGGACGTGGTGGTGTTTTCGGCGCCGCAACTCTCGCTTTTGGAAATGCAGGCGCTGGCGGACATGCTGGATGGACGCCAGGTCAGCGTGCCGCTGCTGGCGGTGACCAGCCCGCAGGTGAAGCCGGACGCCGACCGGCTTGGCATCACAGCACGGATCGAGGCGGCCGGTGGCCTGGTGCTGTCAGGCATGTGCTTCTACCAGAGCTACGCGCGCGAAATGGCCGAGGCGAACGGCTGGCAAAGCCTCGCGACCAACTCGGCGAAGTTGACCAACATCCTGGGCGGCTACGGCTATCGCCCGGCGCTGCTGTCGATGGCGGCCTGTGTGGACGCGGCGTGCCGCGGGAGGATCGGCCGATGAGTGAATTCGCCGCGAATGCCGCAATGGGAAAGCGCGTACGGGGACGCGCGCTGGTGGCAAAGGACGGGTTTTCCGCCCGCTACGACCTGGACCGCCAGAACGGCGTGTTCTCGCGGCCGGAACATAAACTCGCAGGCCAGTCCTATGTCGATCGCGTGCTGGTGCTGGATGCGGCGAAGGGTGGCGTGGCAACGGCGTGGATGCTGCACGAGATGCAGGCGCGCGGCGTGATGCCGGCGGCGCTGGTGCTGAATTCGGTGAATCCGATCATGGTGCAGGGCGCCGCGCTGGCGGATTTCACGATGATGTCGGGATTCGCAGTGGACATCACGCAGGCGGTGCCGGACGGCGCACTGGTCGAGGTGGATACGGAAAGCGATCCGCCCTGTCTGCGGATTCTGGCGGAAGGCTGATCTCCAACATGAGCGTTGCGGAAGCGGGCGCGGCGCCTGCCTCTGCTGGTGCAGATGATCCGCTTGTACCGCAACGCGCGTGATGCTCTTCGCGACAACTTACCCGCGTGCCCGCTGTCGCCGGCGGCCGGATCATGGCAAAGTCAACGCATGAGGCAAGCGACGCACACCTGGATGCCGCCGACGCGACCCTGGTTGCGTCGTCTGACCAAGGTTGCCTGACGCCATGCGAGACCTTCCCCTGTCTGACAATCCCCCGCTGGTGCCGCCCGCGCTGCTCGATCCGGTCATCGCATATTTCAATCCGCGCCGGGTCATCGTGTTCGGATCAGTTGCGCGGGGCGAGGCCGGGCCCGACAGCGATATCGACTTGCTGGTCATCGTCGACGATGACACTCCGGCGGAGAAGGTCACGTTGAAGGCCGGTTACGACTCCCGAAAATCATATCACGCGCCGGCGGACGTGATCCCGGTGAGAGAAAGGACCTTTCGGCAGAACGCGCGGATCGCTGGAACATTGTCGCGGGCCGCGGTCCTGGATGGGGTGGTGGTGTATGACCGACCCTGACGACCAGGCGCGTTGGCATCGGGTGGAAGCCTGGATGCACCACGCTTGGGATGATGCACGGATCGCGCGGGGCCGCCTCGGTCTCGACCCTCCAGCACTTGGCGGCGCTGCTTATCATTGCCAGCAGGCCGCGGAGAAATTGCTCAAAGCGTTCCTGGTGTTAGGGGCGGTCGATTTCCGGAGAACGCACGACCTGGATACGCTGGCGCAGGCAGTTCTGCCGCGCTTCCCGTTGCTTCGATCATTGCTGGCTCCCCTGGGTGCGTGGACGACGTGGGGCGTCGCCTACCGCTATCCGGGGGAAGACGAACCAGAACCTGAGCCCAGCGCCGACGACCTGCGTTCTGCGCTGGATCTGGTTGCGCAACTCGATGCTGCGTTGCGGTCCCACGCCCCATCGGCTCCTGCCGACACAGGCGAGCAGTGATCCAGAGAGCCTTCAGGGCATCGCCCTAAAGGCGCACCGTGCGACCCGATCACCCTCACCCTCGGTGCTCCGCACCATCGACGCCCGGGTCAAGCGCCTCGCGGCAGGCTCTCTCCCGCTACCGCGGGAAGCGTTTTTGTTTGTGCCAGCAGCCAGTCGCGCAGCGCCGCAAGCTGCGCCGACATGGGGGCATCCGCCGGATACACCACGTAGTAAGCGAACGCTGCCGGCACGCTGTGCGGCACTGGGCGCACCAGCCGCCCGGCCTCCAGCTCCGGCTGCACCAGGACCGAGCGCGCCAGGGCCACCCCCAACCCATCTGCGGCTGCCCGTAGCAACAGACCCGGCTCGCTGAAACCGGGACCCCGCCGAACATCCGGCGCCGCCTGCCCCAACGCCCGGAACCATTCGTCCCATGGCTGCGTCGGGCTATGCAGCAGCGGCGCAGCCGCCAGTGCCGCCAGGGTCCGCGGTAGCCGCCCGCCGGCGAAATCCGGACTGCACACCGGAAACACATGCTCGCCCATCAGCCGTGTTGCGACGAGGCCAGGCCACGTACCCGGCCCGTAGCGCACCGCCAGATCGACGTCGTCTCGTGCGAAATCCACCAGGTCCTGTCCGGCGCGGATGTTCACCTCGATCTCCGGATGCCTGGCCTGGAAATCGGCCAGACGCGGGATCAACCAATTTGCGGCGAAGCCGGGCAGCACGCTGACCGTCAGCGCGCGTGGCGGTCGGCCGCGAACCGCCTCGACACCGCGAGCGATTTGCGCCAGCGCATCCCGCATCACAGCGGCGAGCGCGGCGCCCTCCGGCGTTACCGTGACGCCCCGCCGGTCGCGCCGGAACAGCGTCACGCCGAGTGTTTGTTCAAGCGACTTGATCTGGTGGCTGATCGCGCCATGCGTCAGGTGCAACTCCTCCGCCGCCCGGCTGAAATTGCCGTGGCGAGCGGCGGCTTCGAACGTGCGCAAGGTGGCGAGGGGCGGCAGGCGAGGCAGCATGATGTGAATCAGGCTCACAAGTGGCGTGAGGAGAGATCGTTCCAGTCCGCCACCTTGCAAGCCCATCTGCTAGGGCCAACAACACCAGCAGGCCCGTCATGACCCGCGCCTTCGCCCGCCTCGCCTATACCCCATCGGTGCGCGCCGCCCAGCAACGCAACGGCGCGCGCGAGCATAGCGAGCGCATGGCCCAGCGCCCGCCCGAGCGCGACGAATTGCCGGAGGAGATGCAAGCGCGCATCGCTAACGCCAACAGCATCATCATCGGCACCGCCAGCCTCGAGGGCTGGCCACATCTGCAACATCGCGGCGGGCCGCGCGGATTCATCAAGGTGCTGGGGCCGCGCTCACTGGCGTTTGCCGATTATGCCGGCAACAGACAGTACATCACCGTGGGCAACCTGGCGGAAAACGACCGCATCTTCCTTCTGCTGATCGACTACGCCGCACGCACGCGGCTGAAGATCTGGGGCCGCGGCCGAGTGGTTACAGACGACCCCGATTTGCTCGAACAGGTGCGCGATGCGGACTACCGCGCCCGGGTCGAGCGGGTGATCCGCATCGATGTCGAAGCCTGGGACACCAATTGCAGCAGCCACATCCCGCGCTTGGTGCCAGCAGATGATTGAGACTGCCGTGTTTGGCTACTCCGGGTGCACGCCGAACATAAAGGCGCCGCACCCGCCGTTCGACGGCGTTGCGTGTACGCTTCCCCAGGAGTGGTGGGCAAAAACCATGGGCCCACCGGATGCCTTGGAGGGGCGGCTCGGCTTGTGTCGTGCGCCGACCAAGATGCAACCGGCCCCGTCCGGACCGAACGTGCCGAACATGAATACAGGCTTGTTGTCGTGGCGGCAGGGATCGTCATGACCGGAGGAAGTTCTGCCCGGCATGACCCGTGCCAGATGTTTGTTGCCCATGACGATCGTACCCTCGCTCTCAAAACGGCCTGCAACACGGGATTGTAAGCGATCACTGTTAGCATTCGGTTAAGAACGAACAGTAAACAGCGCCATCGTGCAGGTGATCTCCCCCGTCACGCTCAAGCGCAATGGACGCGGGGCTGCACTGGCTTCATTGCAGGCCCGCAGGCGCCAGTGCGTATTGGCCCTCGGTAGATTGGTATGATCGGCTAACCTGCGTGACGAAATAGTCGCCGGCCGGCCGTCCTTCCGCCCTGGCTGCCGCGCTATTGGCCGGCGGCCTTCAGCGCGGCACCAAGCCGGCGCGCTGCATCTGCCGCCAGCGGCACCGGGGTGCCGGAAAAGCCCAGCACGACGCCGCTCATGCGGGGTGGCCCGGCGTAGTACGCACGCAGCGGCGCCACCGCCAGTCCGCGCGCCCGACACGCCCGCACAGCCGCGGCTTCGTCCACCCCGTCCGGCAGGCGCGCCACCATGTGCAAGCCGCCGGGCGCGGGGATGGTCGCCAGGCCGGGCGCATGGCGTTCCAGCGCGGCGAGCACGGCGGCGCGCCGGTGGGCATATTCCGTGCGCATCCGCCTGATATGCGGCCCGAGCAACCCCTGGCGCATGAATTCGGCGAGCACGGCCTGGCCGATCGCGTCGGTGCCTCGGTCCAGCAGGGTGGACAGCCGCACAAACGCCGCGACCAGAGGTGCCGGCACCACGGCGAAACCCAGCCGCAGTCCGGGTGCGAGCGTCTTGCTGAACGTGCCGCAATAAATCACCCGGCCCGACCGGTCCAAACTGGCCAGAGGCGGCAGCGGGCGGCCCTCCCAGCGGAATTCCGAATCGCAGTCGTCCTCCAGTATCCAGGCGTTGGCGCGCGTCGCCCAGTCGAGCAATGCCAGCCGCCGGCCGATCGGCAACGCGCCACCCAGGGGCGTGGCATGCGACGGCGCTACCAGTGCCAGCCTCGCCTGGGGCGCAAGCCGGATGCCGGCGGCGACATCCAGCCCCTCGGCGTCGCTCGGCACCGGCACAGTGACCGCGCCGGCTGAGATCAACGCACCGCGGCCGGCGATGTAGCCAGGATCCTCGACCCAGGCGGCGTCGCCCGGGTCGAGCAACAGTTCGGCGGCGATGCGCAGCGCCTGCTGGGTGCCGGCGGTAACGACGATGCAGCTTGCCTCGGCGGCCAGGCCTCGGGTCGCGGCCAAATGCGCGGCGATTTGCACACGCAGGTCGTGCAGGCCTTGTGGTGGCGGATAGCCGGCGCATTCCGCCGGAAGCGCTTTCAGCACGCGGGCGGTGCAGCGCGCCCAGGCGGCGGCGGGGAACAGGTCGGGCGCTGGCAGGCCGCCGCCCAGTAGCATGCCCGAACCCGTATCGCGCGTCGTCGCGGTTACCGGGACGGCAGCCATCTGGGTTCCCCGCTTCGACAAAGCATTGGCCGCCGTAGCGGGCGGTGCGGCCGGGGCGGGGGCGGCGTCGGGCAGGTCGGGGGCCACATAGGTGCCACTGCCGGTCCGGGCCCGCACATAACCCTCGGCTGCCAGGCGCTCGTAGGCGAGCACGACGGTCTGCCGCGCCACCCCCAGTTCGTTGGCAAGCGCGCGCGTCGGCGGCAGGCGCGAGCCAGCGGGGAGCGACCCGGCCATGATGCCCTGGCGGAGCCGGTCGAATACCGCTTGCTGGCGGGTTTGGTCTGGTACGAGCATGGCGTTTCACAGATGGGCTTTGGACCAATCTGGCACTCTAAGCAGACTTATGCCGCTTGGAGAAGACGTCGTTTCCGCATCGTCAGCGTGGGCGAAGGCGCCCACCTGACCTGCGTCCCGATGCTCTTCGTGGTGGTCAGTCGGTACCGCAGTCCCGGATCGGACTCGGCCTCCGCCCCAGCGGCAAACGTGGCGGGGGAACGCCAAAAGCGACCGACGGAGCGATTTGCCCCGGGCCGCTTTGTCGTCTTATCGCCCCGGCAGCGATCACGCCGGCCGGGGCAGCCACGAGGTCAGAAGCCTTCGCGTTCCAGACGCTTGCGCTCCAGCTTGCGGGCACGCCGCACCGCTTCCGCGGCCTCACGCGCGCGCCGCTCGGACGGTTTTTCGTAGTGCCGCCGGAGCTTCATCTCGCGGAAAATCCCCTCCCGCTGCATCTTCTTCTTGAGCGCCTTCAGCGCCTGATCGACGTTGTTGTCACGCACGAGGACTTGCACTTGGCCGCCTGCTCCTTCCACCTCGCCGTCCCCGCTGATCGGGAACGCGCGCAAAAAAGCCGCTCCGGGATGTCCCGGCGCGGGGCGGGGGCTATAACACGGCTCCCGAAGGGCGCCAAATCGAATTCGCGGAGAGTGGCATGGCCATCCTGAAAATCGCCCGCATGGGCCACCCGGTTTTACTGCGGCACTGCGATCCGGTGCCCGATCCGGGAGCGCCGGACATCCGCCGCCTGGTGGCGGACATGATCGAGACCATGGAGGACGCGCCGGGCGTCGGCCTCGCCGCGCCCCAGGTGTTTGTCCCGCTGCGGCTGTTCGTGTTCCGGGTTCCCGGGGACCGCAGGGAGGCCGATCCGGATGACCTGCCGGTGGGCAATACGGTGCTGATCAACCCGGAGCTCGAGCTGCTGAGCGACGACCGGGTGCTGAATTGGGAGGGCTGCCTGTCGATCCCCGGGATGCGCGCCGGCGTGCCGCGGGCGCCTCGGGTGCGCTATCGCGGTGTGGACTGTGACGGAAAGGTGACGGAATGCGAGGTGTCCGGCTTCCACGCCAGGATAGTGCAGCACGAATATGACCACCTTGACGGAATTCTCTACACGATGCGGATGACCGATTTCCGCCTGTTCGGCTTCAACGAGGAGCTGAACCGGCTCGCCGCGGCGCGCGGCCAATGAGCGCCCCTCCCGAGCGCAGCCCGGAGCGGGACGCGGCGCTGGAGGCCATGTTGCCGAACATACCGTTCGACGGGTGGACGTATCGAGCGTTGCGCAGCGGCCTCGTGTCGATCGGCGTGCCGTCTGAGGAAGCCGAGTTGCTGTTTCCCGGCGGCGCGACCGACATGATCGAGGCGTTCTGCGATTGGGCCGACCGGCGCATGGAACAGGCGGCAAGGGAGCAAGCGGCAAGGGAGCAAGTGGCCAGGGAGCAGGCGGCGGGGGAACGTGCGGCAGAGGAACCGGTGCCGGGGGTGGCGTTGCCGCAGCGGGTGCGGGCCGTAATCGCCCTCCGTCTGGCGCAGAATCGGCCTTACAAGGAAGCGGTGCGCCGTGCGGTCGCGGTGTTGGCGTTGCCACGGCATGTCCGGCTCGCCGCCATCTGCACCGGGCGCACTGTCGATGCGATCTGGCATGCCGCCGGCGACAGGTCCACGGATTTCACGTGGTACACCAAGCGGGCAATTCTCACCGCGGCCTACACCGCGACGTTGCTGTTCTGGCTGCGTGACAGCAGCGAGGATGATGCGGCGACGCTGGGTTTTCTCGACCGGCGCCTGGCGGGGATTGCGTGGACCTACCGGCTGCGCCGGCGTGCGGAAGCGGTGCTGCACAGGTTTACTCCTTCCGCCGCGCGGGAGCGGCCGGCACGGAGCGCCGGGTGAGGGCGACCGGCCCCACGACACGGAAGGCCACGACAAGCATTGCAGGCCGGCGCGGTGCACCATTGAGCCGGCCGCCGTGCATCTCGACCTCTCACACATCCCGACCTCTCACTCGCGCGCGCGTCGCAGGAGCGGTAGGGTGTTGCAAAGTCGGCAATGAGCAGAAATGAGCGACAGTAAAACCAGGGCTCCGACAAGGGTTGAGGTCACGGCGACGTTTCTCGCCGAGACCAGCGCCCGGCAGCACGCCTATGAGGCTCGCCGGCGCATGTGGACCGCGGCGTTTCATCCATCGGATCCGCGGACCCAGGCCGCTGCGCGGTCACGCGGGCGCGGTGCGATCCATGATGCGCGACAGGGCAAGCTCGACCTGTAGTGTGGCCGCCCCGCGAAGACCCCAGCACGACGCAGGCAACGGGGATCGGCTGCCACCCTCGGGGCCGCCCGACGCAAGCATGTGCCCGCCGCGTTTGAAGAATTCGGAACGCGAAACCATTTCGCAAAGTGCCGGGCGTAGGATGCGCGCAGCGCCAGGAAGCGAACGCGATGACGCGGCCCATGAGGTCCGACCATTGGCTTGAATTGTTGGACGAGCCGGCCGCCCTGATCGCCCATCAGGCCGGCACTGTTGTTGCCGCCAATGCGCGGTTCCCGGCGTTGCTGCGGTTGGTACAGGTACCGGTGATCGGCACCTTGCTGTCGAGTCTTGTAAGCGACGATGACGCGCCGCGGCTGCGGGAAGCGATGGCTGTCGACGATCCGGCACAGATCACACTTCGCTTCTCCGCGCGTGGAGGCGCCCCCGGCGCGGGACTGGCCTGCCATTTTGGACCGATGCGGTCGGGTCAGCGTCTGTTGCGTGTCTCGTCCGCACCTCCCGTCGGCAACGCGGAAGGCAGCGACAGCCGCGTCGGCGAGCTGCAGCGCGAGGTCGGGGAACTGCGCCAGAAGCTGGCGTGGTTCCGCGAAGCGATCGACAAGGTCCACCATTCGGTCGTGATTTTCGATCAACAGGACCGGCTGGTCCTGTGCAACAAATTCTACCGCGACGGATACCGGTCCGGCGATCGCGTGCTGCCCCCCGAAATCGTGCTGGAAGGCAAGACCTATCGCGAGCTGATGGAGCTGCGCGTGCACCACAAGCTCCACAAGGAGTTCGCCGACGACCCAGCCAGATTCATCGAGGATCGCGTGCACCGGTTCGAGGTGGGCACCGACCACATCACCTACCTCGCTACCGGCGCCGTCGTCCGGTCGCAGTACCGCCGCCTGGCGGACGGCATCCGCGTTTACATTAGTACCGACATCACGGAACTGGTGGAGAAAGAGCAAAAGCAACTGGCAACCGAGTTGGCCTACCGTACGAAATCGCAGTTCCTCGCCAATATGAGCCACGAACTGCGTACGCCGCTCAATGCGATTCTTGGATTCTCGGAGCTGATCCGGGATGCGACGATGGGGCCGGTCGATGCCCGCTATCGCAGCTACGCCGACGATATCTACACAGCCGGCCAGCACCTGCTGAATCTCATCAACGATATCCTCGATCTTTCCAAGATCGAAGTCGGTTACATGCGGCTGCGCGAGGGGGTGGTGGACATCGCCGACGTCGTCCGGAAATGCTGCCGGCTGGTGCATGAGCGCGCGCGCGACAACGGCCAGACGATCGAGCTGGCGATACCGCCCGACATCCCCCGGCTGTCCGCCGACGAGCTGCGGCTGAAGCAGATCATCATCAATCTGCTGTCGAACGCGATCAAGTTCACGCCGCCCCGGGGCCACGTTCGCATCGCCGCGGCATCGCACGCCGATGGCGGATTGACCCTGTCGGTGGCGGACACCGGCGTCGGCATGCGGCCCGAGGAGATTCCAACCGCGCTGACGCCGTTTCAGCAGATCGACCGCGGTTGGAGAAGCGGCCGCGACGGTACCGGGCTGGGCTTGCCGCTGGCCAAGACGCTCACCGAGCTGCATGGGGCGAGGTTCGAGATCGAAAGTGCGCCTGGCAAAGGCACCACCGTGGCGATCACGATGCCGGCGGAGCGGGTGTTGCACAGGGATCGGTGGCCGGCGCGCGCCGCGTCGTTCTAATACGCGCTATCGGGAGAGCGCGAGTCACGCCGGCCATCGTCATTGCGAGGCGCTGCGCGCCCGGCAAGAAACAGACTCCCCCTCCCCTTGAGGGAGGTGGTTGGGGGGAGGGGTCCGTGCGGCACGGAACCCCTCCCCCCAACCCCCTCCCTCAAGGGGAGGGGGAGCATCCTTCGCGCGACGAGCTCGCCGTTTGCGGCGGCAACCGCCGCCCCGCGCTTCACCGATAGCGAATATCAGCGGTCTGCTTCCGAAGCTTCGAGCCGGACGACTCTATCCCATCGCGTGCAGCACAGGCATCGATGGCAGTCCGGCGCCGCTTGCCCTGGCTTCGCCTCTCCGGCCGATACGCGACGGTTGGATGCAGACAAGGAAAGGCCGGCGCCTGCGCCGTTCCTCGATTTATCCGATGGCCTTACGTCGCCCGTTCTGGATGTTCGGCGAACCAGTCGGGGTCACCCGGCCGAGGCTG
>DATHNI010000518.1:0-39946 GCA_035486135.1 Acetobacteraceae bacterium | reverse complement strand
GCGCTGCGGGTCGGCGCGCGCCGAGGTCTCGGTCAATCCCAGAGGCTTCAGGGTTGGGCCGGGCGAACACCGGGCCTATGAGATCTCCGGCCATTTTGCGGGGCCGATTCCTGAACTCGTGGCCCATGTCGGAGACGACTTCCGCTAGGGAGGCGCTGGTGCTGGCTGTGGCAAAGCAATCAAGCGGACACGGAGTTTCACGGAGTTGGCACGGAGTTGCACGGCAAGCACAAGTGCCGGCATTAGGCGTTTTGGCCTGACCCCTCAAAGGAGTCCCGGCGATGGGTCGCTGCTCCGCGAAACTCCGTGCGAACTTCGTGAAACTCCGTGTCCGCTTGATTGCTTTGCCACCGCCATGGCGAACATCCGGCGCCCGGATTTCGCAGCACCGTTAGGCGAGGGACCGGCCATCGCCCGGTTACGGCCAGCGGCTGCGCTGTGGTTCTCCCCGCATCATGCGCCCCGCGAAGTCTCATCCCCCAGTCCACGGAATTTGCAACGGGCCGCGCGCAGACTGGGGGCGCGCCTCAGGCCTTCCACCCCGTCATCGGCCAGGCCAGCTTGGCGTTGCCCGGCGCATCCGGCCAGACCGTGGCGTAGTCCTTGCCTTGCAACTGGGTCAGATACGTCGCACCCAGCACGTTCTGTCCGGTGGCGTCGAACTTGACCCCGCGATAGCCGATGAACACCGCGCTCTGCGGCCAGTCGGTCGCCGCCAGCGCCGCCTGGACCTTCTTCGGATCGGCCGCGCCGGCGCGGTTGATCGCGTCCGCCAGCACGAAGAACGCCTGCATGTCGCGGCCGCTGACGTCGTCGATCTCACGGCCGCTTTTCGCCTGGTAGATCTTGTTCACCGCATAGGCCAGCGTGCCGGCCGGTTCAGCGCTCCAGACGCTGCGGTTCATCAGCCCTTGCGAGATCGACCCGACCGCCGGCAGGAAGGACGGATCGGAGAACCCCGCCGAATCGCCGATGATCATCGCCGGCAGATAGTCGAGCGACTTCATCGTGCGCATGAACAAAATGGCGTCGGAGGCGTAGCTGACGAACAGCGCCACCGACGGGTTCTTCTGCTTCAGTTGCAGCACCTGAGCTGTCACGTCGGCGCCATTGGCGCTGTAAGGAATGCGGATCGACACCGGGAACCCGCTCTTTTTCGCCTCCGCCTCGATCGCGTCACCGACCGAGGAACCGTAATCGGTGTTCTCGTTGACGATGGCGAGGGTATCGACCGGCTTGCCGGACTGCTTCATCGAGGTGAGGAAGCGCATGTAGCTGTCAGCGAAGTTCTGCGCGATCGGGGTGACGCGGAAGGTGTATTTGAAGCCGCGCGTGGTGATGTTGCCGGCGACTGAATCGCTCACCACGAACGGCACGCCGTAGCGCTCCGCCACCGCCGTTGCCGTCATCGCCGTCGACGACTGATAAGAACCGAGCAAGGCGACGACCTTGTCGTTGGTGATCAGGCGTTGGGCGAGACTTTGCGCAACCGAGGGATCCCCGCGATGATCGACATAGATCGGCTCGATCTTCGCGCCCCCGAGATTTGGCAGTCCGGGACTGCTACCGATCGGCATGGCCTTCAGCTCGGGATGGCCGGTGTTGACGATCTCGGCGCCGACTTCCACCGACTGCTTGGCCTCCTGACCCGAGGCGGCGGAGTTGCCGGTCAACGGGTACAGCACGCCGATCTTCACCGACTCGGCGGCGCGGACGCGCGTGGCGGTGATGATGGCGGGCGTGGCCAACAGCAGGGTACGGCGGCGGATCATGCTTCTCTCCCGGTTTCGTGATCCGACACATACCCCGCACGCAGATCGGTGCGCAACGATGCGGGGTCGCGAGCCGCCGGATCGCCGTGGCCGCCGCCTCCGGGAGTGGCGAGCAAGACCGTGTCGCCACGCTGCAGGATGTATTGCCGCTTCGGATCGACCGCTTCGCCGTTGATCCGCAGCACGCCGGGCGCGCCGGCGCTGCCGCCGTGGATGCCGAACGCAGGGAAGACCGTGCGCTCGGCCAGGAAGGACACCGCGATTGGGGTGTCGGAGCGGCTTTGGAGCAAGATCTCCTGTCCGAGGCCACCACGATGCGTGCCACGGCCGCCGCTGTCCGGGCGCAGGCGCTTATGATGGAAGCGCAATGGTGCGATGTGTTCGCTGATTTCGATCGAGGTGGAGGAGACGTTGGACGGCCAAGACAGGCAGGTCGGCCCGTCGCCGCGCAGCGTCGCGCCCATCCCGCCGTTGAAAAAGAACATGTTGGCGTAGGGCCGGCTGCTCTGCCCCGGGCCGGCATCGCGCACGCCCGACTGGTTCATGCCCCACATCGGTGAGCCGCACGCCGCCATGACCCGGTCCGGCACGATCTGGCCGAGGCAGCCGAACACCAGCATCGGCAAATAGTGCCCGATCAACATGCGCGATCCGCCGGATGCGGGGAATTGCGGATGCACGATGCAGCCTTCCGGGGCGCGGATGCGGATCGGGCGGAAGGCGCCTTCGTTGTTCGGCAGGTTGGGGCTGGTGCAGACCTTCACGCCGTACACCGACATCGCATAGGTGTAGCACATGGCGCAGTTGATCGCCCGGTCCACCTGCGGATCGGTGCCGGCATAATCGATGTCGATCGTGTCGCCGTCGATCGTCAGGGCCATGCGGATGGTGACCGGCTTATCGAGCACGCCGTCGGTTTGCAGTTCGCTGTGATAGGTGCCGTCGGGCAGGGCGCGAATGGCGGCGCGCATCGCGGTTTCGCAGCGGCCGTGGATCTCGGTGGCCAGCGCGCGCAGGTCTGGCAGCGCGTAGGCATCCATCAGCGCGGTGACACGTTCCTCCATCAGGTCGAGCGCGACTACCTGCGCCCACAGGTCTCCGAGGGTCTGGTCTGGGGTGCGGACGTTCTTGCGCAGCAGGGCGACCAGGGTCTCGTCGGTGGTTCCGGCGCGGATCAGCTTCCAGGGGGGAATCTGGAAGCCTTCCTCGAATACCTCGCGCGGTTCCGGGCTGCGGATTTTTCCGCCGATGTCGGGTGCGTGCGCGGTGGAGGCGCTGAAGGCGACCAGGCGGCCGTCGCGGAAGATCGGCTTGGCGACGGTGATGTCGGGCAGGTGGCCGGTGCCGAGCCAGATGTCGTTGGTGATCAGCACGTCGCCCGGCGCGAGCTGGTCCGGTGGGAAGCACCGCAGGAAGTGCTTCACGGTGGTGGGCAGCGTGCCGATGAAGCTGGGGATGCTTTCGGTCGCCTGCACCAGCGACTGGCCGGCGTCATCGGTGACAATGCAGGAGAAGTCGTAGCTCTCGCGCACCAGGGTGGAGAACGAGGTGCGCACCAGCGCCGCCGCGGCTTCGTCCACCAGCGAGATCAGCCGGCGCCAGAGCAATTCGAGGGTCACCGGGTCGAAGGTTTGCGTCATGGATACTCTCGTCGTTGCGAGGCGGTACTCGGGGCAGGAAGCAAGGCCAGGGCGCTGCCCTGGACCCGCCAGGGGGCTTTGCCCCCTGAACCCCCAGCAAAGGCAGCGCCTTTGCAATCTATTCGTTGGAGAGGTTGGACGGGAGGGGGGACGGTCGGGCAGCACCCAGCGCGGCGACCGTCCCCCCTCCCGTCCAACCTCTCCAGTGAAGGGTTCCAAGGGCTCCGCCCTTGGCGGGTCCAGGGCAGAGCCCTGGCCTTGCTTCCTTCCGCGATTACCATTCCGGCCGCCGCTGGGGTAATATGCCTGTCACAGACCCACCAACGTGCACGAGAACGCAGTGACCGAGATCGCCATTACCCGGACCCCGCAGCCGAAGCAGCCGCCGGCGGATGAGACCCTTGCCTTTGGCAAGGTGTTCACCGATCACATGTTCCTGATGGAGTATGACGAAGGCCGCGGCTGGCACGATCCGCGGATCGTCCCTTACGCGCCGTTCACGCTCGACCCCGCGACCTGCGTGCTGCACTACGGCCAGGCGATCTTCGACGGATTGAAGGCGTTCCGCGGCCGCGACGGTAGGGTGCGGCTGTTCCGCCTGGCGGACCATGCGCGGCGGCTGAACCGCTCGGCGCATTACCTGTGCATCCCGGAACTCGATCCGGAGATGGTCGAGGCATCGATCGAGGCCCTGGTGAAGGTGGATCAGCGCTGGGTGCCGTCGCTGCCCGGCACGTCGCTGTATATCCGTCCAACAGTGATTGCGACGGAGACCTTCCTCGGCGTGCATCCGTCCAGCAGCTACCTGTATTACGTGATCGTCGGGCCAGTGGGTGCCTATTACAAGGAAGGGATGAATCCGGTTCGCATCCTCGCGTCCGACAAGTATGTCCGCGCCGTGCGCGGCGGGCTGGGCGCGGCGAAGACCGCCGGCAACTATGCCGCGAGCCTGTATGGCGCAGAGGAGGCGCAGCACGCAGGCTACACGCAGGTGCTGTGGCTGGACGGCGTAGAGCATCGCTATCTCGATGAAGTCGGCACGATGAACATCATGCTGCGCATCGACGACGAGGTGATCACGCCGCCCCTGAACGGCGCGATCCTTGCCGGCATCACGCGGGATTCGGTGCTGACGCTGCTGCGTGACTGGGGGCTGCGCGTGGCGGAGCGTCCGGTGGCGATCGAGGAGGTGATCGCCGCGGCGCAGTCCGGCCGGCTGGAGATGTGGGGCACCGGCACCGCGGCGGTGATTTCCCCCGTCGGCGAGTTGGGATTCAAAGGCGAGCGCTACGTGATCAACGGCGGCCGCACCGGCGAACTCACTCAGAAGCTGTACGACACCATCGTGGGGATCCAGTACGGCACGGCACCCGATCCGCACGGCTGGACGCGCCTGCTGGGTCAGTAAAGCCGAAACCTCTCCCGCAGGAGAGGTCAACCTGCGTCGTCGGGCGGCACGTCCTCCAGCCCGGCCGATTCCAGCAACGCGCGCGTCAATTCGAGCAATCGAATCGCCGTGCCGGTGTCCGAGGTGGTGCTGGCAATTTCGGCAAGCGTGCGGGCCAGTTCCGCGACATCGATCTCGTTTGCCATTGGCGTACCATCATGAAAATCATTCCGGCGAGCAGTGGATTATCAGTGGTTCTTCTCGATTCGTCCTTGATATGGATCAAAATATCCCTGGATGCGTCACCCGGCGTCCGCCTGCAATTGCCCAACCGGCACGCTTGCCAGGCGCGCCGCTAAACGAGATGGCAGGCATCCTGTCAAACAAGCCGGTTGCGCGGATCAACCGGTCCGCGGCACATGACCTACGTCCCGCTGAGCCGACGCCCACCCGAGGAAATTCGCGCGCAGGGCGAGGGCTACGGCCGGATGGCTCAGACCGCCTGTACTGCTGCGGCCAAGTCAGCGCTGGGCGCTCTGGCTATCCGCTTCGCCGCACTCGCGACTCGGCTGGAAGCCAAGGCGGCCCCGGCCGGTGCCGCACAGCGGGCCGCGCCAGCCGGGGCCGAGTCAGGCTAGGCGGCCCTCCCCACGCAGCGGCCGATCAATGGGATGCGGGCGGGTTGGCTGGCGGATTGGGCTGCGTGTTCTGCTGATCCTGGGTTACCGGCTGCACTGGCGCCGGGCCGCCCGGCGCCGGACTGCCCTGGGCCGCCGGCGCCTGGCCTGCCGGCGGGGTGCCGAACGGTTGCGTCGTACTCTCTGCGGCCGGGGCGGGCGCCGCGGCAGGCTGGGCAGCCGCGGCACGCTGAGCGAGGTCGGTCACGCAGCGGCCCATCGCATTGCTCGCTGCCGTCGATCCGGCAAGCGAGAGGACCCAAGGTTGCTCCGACCCGGCCGGGAAGGTCACGGTCATCGACGACGCGCGGCGGAACTCGGCGTCGAAGGTCTGCATGTCCGTCCGGGGCATGGTCCATTGCACGCGGTTGCCGTTGCCGACCGCCTGCTGGGTCCACGGTTGCTCCAGCCCGACCTGCACCACCACCGGGATGTGCGTGCCGTCCGGGATGGTCCAGCCTGGCTTGACGGCGGAGAAGGTCACGTCGTCTCCACCGATCTGGAAACGTAGGGAAAAGGCACGTCCGTCGGCCGGGTTGTGGCTGCCGATGCCGCAGACCGGCGCGCCGTCGTCGCCCTGGCCGTCGAACGCATCCCAGACGCCGACGTGGTAGTAAACGGTAATCGCCGCCCGGGCCGGCGGGGCAACGCCTGCCATCAGCGCCCCCGCGGCCAGCGCCACAGCGGGCATGATTCGGCGTACGTGCATCGGTTCCTCCCAGGCCAGCGGACTCGGCCAAGTTGTACCGGCCGTCAGGACGATTGTGCGGTTGATCGGCGGCGCCGGTGGTGCACTTCCTGGTGAGGTGGCCTGGTGGCTCTGTGCTTGCCGCCGGCAGGTGCGCGAACCGTCAGTCGCATGAGCCAGAGCACTGGCAGCCGCAGCACTGGCAGCCGCAGCACTGGCAGGGGCCGCCTGGACGATGCCACCGGGTGCGTCGCGGTTGCTTGTGTTCGTTATATGTTCGTGTTTTGAAATGTCACGACCTAAGTATTTGCCCGGTCTGGCACGGCTACGCCCAAGGTGGTACGGACGGCACCTCGCAGACCCAGGAGGCAAGCATGTCCGCGATCGCCGATATCGTCGCCCGTGAGATCCTCGACAGCCGCGGCAATCCTACCATTGAAGTCGATGTGGTGCTGGAAAGCGGCGCCATGGGCCGCGCCGCCATTCCGTCCGGTGCCTCCACCGGCGCGCATGAAGCCGTGGAGCTGCGCGACGACGACACGTCGCGCTTCGGCGGCAAGGGCGTGCTGCAGGCGGTCGCCAACGTGGAGGGCGAGATCTTCGACGCGATCAGCGGCATGGATCCGACCGAACAGGTGAAGATCGACGAGATCATGATCGACCTGGACGGGACCGCGAATAAGTCGCGGCTTGGCGCGAATGCGATCCTCGGCGTGTCGCTGGCGGTGGCGAAGGCGGCGGCGGCGGAACTGGGCGTGCCGCTGTATCGCTATGTCGGCGGCGTCTATGCGCGCACGCTGCCGGTGCCGCAGATGAACATCGTCAACGGCGGCAAGCACGCCGACAATCCGATCGACATCCAGGAGTTCATGATCATGCCGGTCGGCGCCGGCACGGTGGCGGATGGCATTCGCATGGGCTCGGAGATTTTCCAGAGCCTGCGCAAGGGCCTGCACGATGCCGGCCACAGCACCAATGTCGGCGACGAGGGCGGCTTCGCGCCCAATCTGAAATCGGCCGACGAGGCGCTGGGCTTCATCGCCAAGGCCTGTGAGCGTGCCGGCTATCGCCCGGGCGAGGACGTGATGTTCGCGCTCGATCCCGCATCCAGCGAGTTCTACGACAACGGCAAATACGTGCTGGCCGGCGAGGGCAAGACGCTCGATGCGGCCGGTATCGTGCGGTATTATGAAGACCTGATCAGCCGGTATCCGATCGTCTCGATCGAGGATGGCTGTGCCGAGGACGACTGGGACGGCTGGGCGCTCATGACAAGCGAGTTGGGAAGTAAGATCCAGATCGTCGGCGACGATATTTTCGTCACTAATCCGGAACGGCTGCGCCGCGGCATCGATGCGGGTTCGGCCAATGCGATCCTGGTGAAGGTCAATCAGATCGGCACGTTGAGCGAGACGCTGGAAACGGTGGAAGTGGCGCATCGTGCCGGCTGGCGTGCAGTGATCAGCCATCGCTCCGGCGAGACCGAGGATTCGACGATCGCCGACCTGGTGGTGGCGACCAACGCAGGTCAGATCAAGACCGGCAGCCTGTCGCGCAGCGATCGGCTGGCGAAGTACAACCAGTTGATCCGCATCGAGGCGACGCTCGGCGACGCCGCGCGCTACGCCGGAATGACGGTGCTGCGGCGTTAGCGCACATCTCGCGCCGGTTGGCCAAGGATTCAAAGCGCCGAGGCTGAATATCAAGAAACCTCGCCGCTTCGCGGGAGAGGTCGAGACGCGAAGCGGCGAGGGTGAGGGTGATCGGGTCGCCCCGAACCACTTTCTTGCCGCGTGCCGGCCCGATCACCTTCACCCTCGGCGCAAGCGCGCCTTCGACCTCTCCCGCTCCCGCGGAAGAGGTTTCTCTCCACTCCTCACACCATCGTCGCGGCGAACACCCGCGCGTAATTGCCGCCCAGCACCTTGCCGACATCCGCCGGACTGAACCCGACCGCCAGCATCGCCTCGGCCAGGTCCGGCAACTGCCGGTAGTTGTCGAACACGCCGCCCGACGGTAGCCCGAGCATGTCGCTGCCGAGCCCGACATGCTCTACCCCAACGACATCGGCCATGCGTGCCATGCCGTTGGCCATCGCGGTCAGGTCAGGAAAGATCGATCGCGGCGGCCAGATGCCGATCACTCCGCCGGTCTGTGCGATCAGCCGTGCGTGGTCAGGCGAGATCAGCCGGCTGCGTTCGCCCGGCCGTGCGCTCAGCGAGGTGTGCGACAGTACCAGCGGCTTCGTGGTGACCGACGCGGCACGCTTCACCAGGTCGAACGTTCCGTGCGCCACATCGACAACGATGCCGCGGCGGTTGCAGCGGCGGATCACCTCGGCGCCCGCATCGGTCAGCCCGCCGTGTTCCGGTGGCTCGGTCTGGATGTCGCCGAGTTCGTTCACCCGGTAATGCGTGAGCTGCAAATGGCGAAGCTGCCAGCGCTCATAAGCCTCATCGACGCGATCGGCGTCGCCGTCCAGGAAATCCCCGCCTTCCGCGGCCACGATGGCGGATGGCGTGCCGCCGCGCGCGGCTTGCAGCATGGCGGCGTTGGTGATGACGGCCAGCCGTTCTTGCGCGATCAGTTGGTGCAGCCGCGCGAAGCCGCGCTGCGACCAGGCGTACAGTTCGCCCGGGTCCGGCGAGCGATAGGGATGAATGCGGTGGTCCGCCTCGAGCCGATGGCACGGCGAATCGGAGACGATGGCGAAGCACACCACCGCCATGCCGCCCTCCGCCATCGGCGCGGCAACCGGGGCCAAACCGGTATTGCCATAGCGCACACGGAGGATCTCGCCGGCGTGGCTATGCAGATCGACCGTCGAGACCTGTCCGATCGCCTGTCTCGCGTCCGCCTGGCGTTGCTGCGCGACGGCCTGTTGCTGCGCTCCGGCCACCGCGGCGAGGCACATCAACGGCGCGCCACGCAGCACGAACCGGCGTCCGACCGAGGACCAACCTGCCGGCTCGGTCGGACGCGCGTCGCGTAACTGGTAGCGCCAGTGGGAGGCGTCGCCGCGCGTGAGCGTCCAGGTGCCGGTGAGGCGGATCGCTCCGCCGCTGACCGGAATTGGCGATGCCGCGAACACCTCGATGGCGCCTTGCGGATCGCGTGGCACGCAGCCGGCGCAGCACGACGCTTCCGGCACCAGGAGGAAATGGCTGGTCCGCCCGGCTTGCAGCGGCGTTGCCATGAAGCCCGCAAGCTCGATCGTGGCGGCGTCCGACGCATCGGCGCGGGGCGTGCCCAGGTCCTGCCATTTCAACTGCACCATCGCCCCCGTTACTGATGCGCCAGCGTCAACTTGCGAACTACTGATGCACGAGAGTCAACTTGCGAACTACTAATGCGTCAGCGTCAACTTGCGAATGCGGTGGTTTTCGCTGTCGCCGATATACACCGCGCCATCCGGGCCGATCGTCGCGCCATGCGGCCGCGCCAGACCGGCCTCGCGCGCGGGACCGTGGTCGCCGCCGGGCCCGGCGGTGCCATTGCCGGCAATGGTGGTCACGATCCAACTGCGCGCGTCGATACAGCGGATCGCGTGATTCTCGGTATCGACGATGAACACGTTGCCCTCGGCGTCCACCGCCATTTCCTTGGGTGCGTTGAACACGGCCTGCCGCGCGTCACCGCCGTCGCCAGCGCAGCCGCGCGCGCCGGTGCCCGCGACCGTTTCGATCAGCCCATTGCTCACCCGGCGCAGGCTGCTGCCCTGGCGTTCGAGGATGTACAACGCGCCGTCCGGCGCGAACGCCACCGCGCGCGCGCCGAAAATCCCTGCCCGCGCCGCCGGTCCGCCATCGCCGTCATGCCGCGCCTCGCCCGTGCCGGCGAAGGTGTTGATGATCCCGGTCGAGAGTTCGACGACTCGCACGCGATGATCGGCGACGTCGGCGATGAACAGGTTTTCCCCTGCTGCATCCAGCGCCAAACCGTTCGGTTCGACGAGCCCCGCTGCTGCCGCCGGCCCGCCATCACCACTGAATTTGCCGGACCCGTTGCCCGCTAGCGTCGTAATGATCCCGGGTGCTTCAACGCGTCGCACGCGACGGTTCAAACGGTCGGCGAAATAAACCGTGCCGGCCTGGTCCACCGCCACGCCGTACGGCTCGTTCAGCAGCGCGTGGATCGCCTCGCCGCCGTCACCGGAAAAGCCGCGTTCACCGGTGCCGGCAATCGTGGAGATGACGTGGGTCCGCCCGTCGACACGGCGGATGCAATGATTGAACGTGTCGGAGAAGAACAGATTGCCGTCGTTATCGAACACCAGGTCGAACGGGTTGTTCAATAACGCCTGCGCTGCCGGCCCTCCGTCGCCGGCATGACCCTGCGCGCCGGTGCCTGCCACAGTGCTAATGACCCACGTTGAACTGCTGCCTGCCATGGTGCCGATCCCCCTTGGCGCCACCATGGTTGTCGGGTCACGCATGTCAAGCGTAGGATGGTGACAAACAGGCAGAGTGCCGGAGGGATCGCGATGGACATGCAGACGACGACCACGACTGATCGTGCCGAGGCAGGCAGCCTCTACGCCAAACTGGAAGAGCGTATCATCATGCGCGACCAGGTCGGTGCCAGCGAGGTGTATTACGATCTGGTCCGCGCCGGCCGTCCGCTGAACGAGATCATCGCCGAGGGTGTGCGCATCCATGCGCCGTACACGCATGTGCCATACCATGAGCGCATTGATGACGGGTATCCGAATTTCGTGAACAACGACCATTGCCTGTTGAGCGCGCGCGCAACGATCAACCTGGCGAAGATGCTGCCGAGCCAACTCGCCATGCTGCCGATGGCTCAGACCATTTGGTACATCCCCAGCGGGCTGGATATCTGGAACCAGAAGATCAACAAGGCGCCCGGCCACTATACGCGCATGCGCGGCAATATCGGCAAGGTCGAGGCGCCGCCGGCACCCGTGGTCTACTGGCCGGACCAGGAGCCGCTGCGCGAAGTCGCTCCGCTGCGGGAACGGTTGAACAACTGGATGACCCTGGTGCATCGCGGCCAGGTGATCGATGCGTATCGCGTTTTCCTCGGACTGATGGAGGAAACCGCGGACCGCAAGGAAGTGCTGGCCGAACTGGTGTTTGCCGGCCTGATGGACGTGCAGGACCGGCTGTTGAACAACCGGTCGTACACGACGGGGCACAAGGCGTACCGCGCCCGCTCCACGGTGGAGATCGGCAACGCGATCGGTTGGGACAACGCGCATCACGTCGTCTATGCCGGTGCGCTGGACGTCGCGGTGGGGCCACGCTGGTATTCCACCTACGAAATGGCCTGCAACCTTGTGAAGATGCATCTCGAGGGCGAGGCCCTGCATGCCGTGCCCTATGGCGGCGTCAGCGAGCCCGAACTCGCGGTGCTGCGCCAGACCGGCGAAATGACCCAGGAAGAGTCGGCGGGGCTCATCCGCGCAGCGATCCGCGAGGACGAACTGGTTGCCCTGGACGCCGTGACCAACCTGCTGAAAGCCGGCAAGAGTCCGCGTCGGATGCTGGATGTTTTGCAGATTGCCTGCGCGCAGACGGTGCTGGAGACGCGGGCTGCCGAGTATTTCAACATGCCGCACCACTGCTATGAATACCTGAATACGCTCGGCTGGTTCTGGGACAATTTCGACCACCCGCGACGGCTGCGGCTGCTTTACGTGGCGGCATCCTTCGTCAATCGCACGGCGTACAACCAGCGGGGCCTGGGCGAGGTGCACACATTCTCGGCGCAGGCGCCGAGCGGCGCAGACCGGCTGACGGCCGGGCAATTGCTCGACCGGGTCGATGCAGCGATTTGTTCATTGAACGGGCAGGAGAGCGTGGACTGGACGCAGGCCTACCTCGACAACGTGGCCGATCGCGCGCCGCTGGTGCAGCGTATCGCGCTGGCGGCGACCAAGCTCGGCAACGATCCGCACAACCAGGAAATCGCCCAGTGCATGTTGATGGATTACGGCATCAACCGGCAGCCCGACCGCGACAGGTTGTTGCTCTCCGCGGCGTACCACACCGCGATGCATCGCAAATACGGCGACCCGCTGGAACCGGCGCGTCGCTTCGGCAATGCCATGGGCCTCGCTGACCTGGTGCACTGAGGGGGCCGGTTGCCATGACGATCTCGATCAGGCCGATCGACCCGGTGTCTCGCCCGTTCTTCGCGGGCGAGGTGTCCGGCATCGATATTACGCTGCCGCTGACTGGATCGGATGTCGCGGCGGTTGCGGCAGGGATGGATGCATTCGGCGTGCTGGTGTTCCACGGCCAGCACTTCACCGACGAAACCCAGCTCGCGTTCAGCCGCAACTTCGGCGAGCTGGAACTGGCGACCGGGGACCTGACCTTCGGCCGGGAACGGCGCCGGCTGGAAGCGCATGTCAACGACATTTCCAACCTGGACGACGACAGCCAGGTACTGGCACGTGACAACCGCCGGCGGTTGTTCTCGCTGGGCAACCGGCTGTGGCATTCGGATTCATCGTTCAAACCGGTGCCGGCGAAGTATTCGCTGCTGTCGGCGCGGGTGATCCCGTCGGCGGGAGGAAACACCGAATTCGCCGACATGCGCGCCGCCTATGATGCGCTGGACGACGAAACGAAGGCCGAGTGCGAGACCCTGATCTGCGAACACAGCCAGCTTTATTCTCGTGCCATCCTGGGCTTTACCGATTTCAGCGACGATGAGCGGCGGCGGTTCGCACCGGTGCAGCAGCGCCTGGTGCGCCGCCATCCATCGACCGGCCGCAGGTCGCTGTTCCTCGCGTCGCACGCCGGTGCGATCCTGGGCTGGCCGGTGCCGGAGGCGCGCGCGTTCCTGCGCGACCTGGTCGAACATGCGACGCAACGCCGCTTCGTCTACGCGCATGTGTGGCGGCAGTGGGACCTGGTGGTGTGGGACAACCGCGCGACGATGCATCGCGCTCGGCCGTTCAAGGCGGAGGAAGTGCGCGACATGCACCGGACCACCGTCGCCTGCGAACGCTCCACGATGGCGGAAGCCGCGTAGCGTCGCTATGCTGCCCAGCCTCTGGCTGTGAGATGGGCGATGCCGGACGATGTGAGAGCCGTCAGCCGATATGGGCAAGACTTCAATGCGTGGGCGTTGGAGCAGGCGGAGGCTTTGCGTGCGGTTCGGCAGTGCGTAACGCGCGAAGGCAGCTCAGCAGCCGAAATTGCCGAACTGGCGGGCGCCCTCGATTGGGACAACCTGGCGGAGGAGATCGAGGGTTTGGCGCTAAGGGATCGGCGCGAGCTGGGCAGTCGCATCGCGCTGATCATCGAGCATCTGGCCAAGCTTCAGTGTAGTCCGGCGCGCGATCCACGGGCCGGTTGGATTGAGACCGTCGGCCGCTCGCGCGGCGAAGTGCTGGGCATTCTCCGCGATAGTCCTTCGCTGCGGAGAGAGGTGCCAGAGTTGATCGAGCGCGAAACCGGTGACGCGATGCGCTTGGCAGCACGCTCGCTGATTGCACACGGTAAGATTCCAGAAGCGGCGATGGCGCGGCTCGGGTCAGGCTACACGCAAGCGCAGGTGCTGGAAGATTGGTGGCCTGATCCTCCGGCGGTCGGGACGCCGCGCCGGGGTCGCGGTTCCGCCCGCCGGTTGAAAGAGACCGGCGCGTGAACAAGCTCCTGACGTTGCTCATCCGTAGCGCGCCGCCGCCTCACCGGAGATGAACCGGCTTGGCGACGGCGGCACGCTGTCTTTCGGCCGGATCGAGACCTACGTGATCGAGAAAAGGCGGATCATTCCGCCGCCGTGGTGAGCTGCGCCTCGGTCACCGCTTCATAAGGGAAGCGCTTCACCTTATCCATGTTCATGCCTTCGATGCGCAGCAGCCGCGTCGAGCCTTCACGCCGCGGGGAGTGCAGCACGCCAATGTCGTAGAGATACGCATCGCCCGGCCGCATCGCGTAATCACGCACCCAGCGAGCCTTGCCAAGCTTGCCCTCACTCGACTTCTCGATGCAATCCCAGTCGGTCATGATCGTTTCGCCATCGGCCTGGCCGTAGATCGCCCAGGACGGCCCGTGATCGTGCGGCTTGCTGTTCTTCGCCCCCACATAGCCATGCGCCAGAATGGTGAAGCCCAGGTCGGGATCTTCATAGAGCACCTTGCGCTCCGGCGTGCCGTCCGGAATGTAGGTTGCGATGAACTCCGGCTCCTGCAGCACCTTGCCCACCAACTCGCAAATTTCCAGGCGGCCTTCGCTGCCGGGGTGATTCTGCAAGGCGTCACGGCATTTGGCGGCGAATTGCTCGATTGTGGTCATCGGCCTGTTCTCCTGGGTTGCACTAGGTCAACGACGATACGGGTAGCAGCGCGCGCGGTCCAGCGTGAGGTCGTAATGCTCGCCCAGCGCCTTGATCGCGTCGCCATGCTCGGGGTACGGGTCGGCATTGGCGGGACCGACGATGATGCAGCCGAAATTGGCGTCGCGCTTGCCGCCCGGAGGCAGCATGGCGGTCACCAAAACGTGGCCATCCTGGTCGCGCAAGGTCAGGAACAGCGGCATCGCCTTTCGGATATGCGACTCCTTCCCGATATCTTGCTCGATAAAAACCGTCGACGCCGAGCGGAAACTTTCCGCAGCGCGCTCCCGCTCACGGCGGAAGTGCTTTTCAACGGCGTGTCGCATGGCTTCCGATTCCGCTGCCGCTTCGCCTTCGGTGACAATACGGAACCACGTGCGATCGCCGGATGCATCGCAAACATATTCCATGCGCTTGGGCCCCCGCCTGACTTGGACTGTTCCCTGAACCGAGTTTAGGCTCATCGGCGGCGCGGAGCAATCGGCGCCTTTCGCCCGGGGGGATTATGGCACTGCAACCTGACGGTCATGCGGGAGACACTTTCGATTACGTGATCGTCGGCAGCGGCGCGGCCGGATCGGTCCTGTCGGCGCGACTCATCGAGGATCCCGGCGCCACTGTGTGCGTACTGGAATGCGGGCCGCCCGACCGGCATCCGTTCATCCACGTGCCGGGCGGCTTCATCAAGATGCTGTTCAACCCGACCTATACTTGGCAGTTCAAGACCGAGCCGGGCGAGGGCATCGCCGGCCGGCAAATCCCCACGACGCAGGGCAGGACGCTGGGCGGATCGAGTTCCATCAACGGCATGATCTATAACCGCGGGCAGCGCGCGGATTTCGATAATTGGGCGCAGCGTGGCAATCGCGGCTGGGGCTATGTCGATGTGCTGCCGTATTTCAGGCGCACCGAACGGCGGATCGGAGTCGCCGACGATCGCATCCACGGACGCGACGGCAACCTGCCGGTAACCGATATCGACTGGATCCATCCGGTCTGCGAGGCCTTCATCGCCGGCGCGGTCGGTGCCGGACTGCCGCGATGCGCCGACTACAACAGCGGCGATCATCAAGAGGGTGTCGGCTACTTCCAGCGTGCCATCTATCGCGGTTGGCGGCATTCGGCGGCGCGCGTGTTCCTGCATCCCGCGCGTGCCTCGGGCCGGCTGGACGTACGCACCGATGCGCGCGCGGCGCAGGTCCTGTTCGAGGGCAAGCGTGCAATGGGCGTCCGCTATGTCGATGATCGCGATCGCACGACGCAGCGTGTAGTGCACGCGCGGCGTGAGGTCATTCTTTCGTGCGGCACGGTGAATACCGCAAAGCTGCTGCAGATTTCCGGCGTCGGGCCTGCGGCGTTGCTGCAATCTCTTGGCATGAGCGTGATTGCCGATCTGCCGGCAGGCGAGAATTTCCGCGACCATTACTCGGCAAGGGTGGTCGCGCGGGTGAAGAATATTCGAACCATCAACGAAATGTCGCACGGTCTTGGATTGGCCGGACAGATCATGCGCTGGGCGATGGGCAAGCCGAGCATCCTGGCGCTCAGCCCGTCGCTGGTGCACTGGTTCTGGAAGTCCGAGGGGGTGCTTGATTTCCCCGATCTGCAGGGCGTGTTCAGTCCCGCCAGCTACAAGCAGGGATTTGTCGGACTGCTGGACGACTATCCCGGAATGACGTGCGGCGTGTGGCAGCACCGGCCGGAGAGCATCGGCTATGTGCGGGCGCGGTCCACCGATCCGTTCGAGGATCCCATCATCCAACCCAACTACCTGACGGATCAGATGGACCGCCGCGTGTTGGTTGCCGGCATGCGGTTGGCGCGCAAGCTGCTGCACACGCCGGAACTTGCGCCGTATTTCGATGGCGACGCACTGCCCGGTCCGGAGGCGCAACGGGATGACGAGTTGCTGGACTACGCGCGCCAATATGGCTCGACGGCGTATCACCTGATCGGCACGGCGCGGATGGGACCGGCGACCGATCGGACCGCCGTGGTGGACGATCAGTTGCGGGTCCACGGGTTGGCCGGACTGCGCGTGGTGGACGCGTCGATCATGCCGAACATGCCATCGGCGAACACCTATTGTTCCACCATGATGATCGCGGAAAAGGCGGCGGACATGATCCGCGGCCGGCCGGCGCTGTCCCCGGTGGAGGGCATCGCCGCCTAGGCGCCACGACGATGCGCTGCGGCGCCAGGACAATCCGCTGCGGCGCCAGGACGATCTGCTGCTTGTTGGGGGTGGCATCCGTGCGGCGACGGGTGGATTAACCGTTTAGTTAATGGTCAAAGCCATTATCCGGTTAGTTACCGCCGCCACATCGCACCAGTGCGCACTCAGCCCAGCGGGCAAGGGTTGGGTGAATTAACCGGTTAGTGCATCGAGCGGTTCATTAACTGGTTAGTCCATTGGCGCGTCCGTTGCCCGGCCGGCCGGCCGGCCCCAGCCCTCCGGGGCGCAACGGACGGCTTGCGGCGGTGCCGCATTGGCCTGACTATTGCCCGGACCCGATCGTGGAAGGAAGCCAAGGGTGGCCGGATTCAAGAGCACGGAACGTTACATCGCCTCCCGCGACCTGGAGGTGGCGGTGAACGCGGCGGTGACATTGCAACGCCCGCTGCTGATCAAGGGCGAACCCGGCACCGGCAAGACAGTGCTGGCGCATGAGGTCGCCCAGGCGCTGGGGCATGAATTGATCGAGTGGCACATCAAGTCAACCACCAAGGCGCAGCAAGGGCTGTACGAATACGACGCGGTGTCGCGCCTGCGCGATGGGCAGCTTGGGGATGAGCGTGTGCACGACATCGCCAACTACATCGTGCGCGGCAAGCTGTGGGACGCGTTCGATTCCCTTGAACCGGTCGTGGTGCTGATCGACGAGGTAGACAAGGCGGACATCGAGTTCCCGAACGACCTGTTGCTCGAACTCGACCGCATGCAATTCTTTGTTTACGAGACGCGGCGGACCGTCGTGGCCCGGCATCGGCCGGTCGTCATCATCACGTCGAACAACGAGAAGGAATTGCCGGACGCGTTCCTGCGCCGCTGCTTCTTCCACTACATCCGCTTCCCCGACCGCGACACGATGGAGCAGATTGTTGCGGCGCACTATCCGGATATTCGGAAGGATTTGGCGCGCGAGGCACTGAACGTGTTTTTCCAGGTGCGCGAGGTGCCCGGCCTGAAGAAGAAGCCCAGCACAGCGGAATTGCTGGATTGGCTGAAGCTGCTGATGGTAGAGGACCTGCCGGTGGAAGCGCTGCGCAGCAATGAGAAGCAGCTTGTCATTCCACCGCTCTATGGCGCGCTGCTGAAGAATGAGCAGGACGTGCATTTGTTCGAACGGCTGGCTTTTCTGGCCCGGCGTGGTGGCTGATGTTCGCGCATTTCATTCTGGCGTTGCGGCAGGCGGGGCTGAACACCTCGATCACCGAGTATCTCACATTGCTCGGCGCGATGCGCGCTGGCGTGGCCGATTATAATGTCGAGG
Organism: Acetobacteraceae bacterium; assembly: GCA_035486135.1. Lineage (GTDB taxonomy): Bacteria > Pseudomonadota > Alphaproteobacteria > Acetobacterales > Acetobacteraceae > JASHVB01. The sequence goes on along the minus strand of DATHNI010000518.1, from coordinate 21,975 downwards.
ACTTCTATTATCTGAGCCGCGCGGCGCTGGTGAAGGATGAACGCCATCTCGACCGCTTCGACCGAGTGTTCGGCGCATGTTTCAAGGGGCTGGAGGCCGAGGACGGCGTGTTGTCGCGCGACCTGCCGGAAGAGTGGCTGCGCAAGCTTGCCGAGAAACTGCTGACACCAGAGGAAATGGCGAAGATCGAGGCGCTGGGCGGGTTCGAGGCATTGATGGACCGTCTGCGCGAGTTGCTGGCAGAACAGAAGGGCCGGCATCAGGGCGGCTCGAAATGGATCGGCACCGCGGGGACGTCGCCGTTCGGGGCGTATGGCTACAATCCGGAAGGCGTGCGAATCGGTCAGCACGAATCGCGGCATCGGCGCGCTGTGAAGGTGTGGGACAAGCGGGAATTCCGCGACCTGGACGACACCGTGGAACTCGGCACGCGTGGAATGAAGTTGGCGCTGCGCCGGCTGCGGCGGTTTGCCCGTCAGGGTGCGGCGACAGAACTTGACCTGCCTGACACGATCAAGTCCACCGCGAACAACGCTGGCTCTCTCGACCTGAAGATGGTGCCGGAGCGGCATAACGCAGTGAAGGTGCTGCTGATCCTGGATGTCGGCGGCTCGATGGACGACTATGTGAAGCTGTCAGAGGAACTGTTCTCCGCGGCGCGGTCCGAGTTCAAGCACCTGGAGTATTACTACTTTCATAACTGCCCGTATGAGCGTCTGTGGAAGCACAATCGCCGGCGGCATGATGCGGTGGTGCCGACCTGGCAGGTGCTGCGCACCTACGGGCCGGACTATAAGCTGATCTTCGTTGGCGATGCGGCGATGAGTCCTTATGAAATCACCATGTCCGGCGGCTCGGTCGAGCATTGGAACGAAGAGGCGGGCACCGTCTGGCTGGAACGTTTGACCGCGCATTATCGGCGCTCGGCCTGGCTCAATCCGACACCGCAGCGAAGCTGGGGCCACGTGCGGTCGATCAGCATGATGCGCGATCTGATGGGCGGGCGGATGTATCCGCTGACGGTGAACGGCATCGATGATATGACACGAGAGCTGAGCCACTAACGGGAGGAACGCATGGCACGGCTGGACGGCAAGGTCGCCTTCATCACCGGCGGCGGTGCCGGCATTGGCCGCGCCACGGCCATCCTGTTCGCTCGCGAAGGTGCGCGTGTCGTGGTTGCCGACATCGATGCGGCGGCCGGGGAGCAAACCGCGCAACTTGCCGGCCACGATATGATTGCCATTCGCACTGACGTGACGGACGAAGCCAGCGTGCAGGCGGCTATCCGCAGCACGGTACAGCATTTTGGCGGTTTGCACGTGCTGCACAACAATGCCGGAGGTTCGACGCCACAAGACAACTCCGTGGCAGAGGCGCCGATCGAGGAGTTCTGGCGGGTCATCAAGCTCGATCTGTTTGGCACGTTCCTTGGCTGCCGCGTCGGCATTCCGGAGATCATCCGGTCGGGCGGGGGTTCGGTGATCAACATGTCGTCCAACGTCGCACTGATGGGAATCGCCGGCCGCGACTGCTATACTGCGGCGAAGGGCGGCGTTGCGGCGATGACGCGTTCGATGGCCGTGGAATTCGCGCCGCAGCGCGTGCGGGTGAATGCGATTGCGCCGTCGGCGACGATGACCGACCGGGTGCGCAAGCTCATGGCTGGCAATGCGGCGATCGACAAATTGGCGAACTCGCATTTGCTCGGGCTGATCGAGGCGCCCGACATCGCCAACATGGCGTTATTCCTTGCGTCAGATGAATCCCGCATGGTCACCGGGCAGGTCTATCCGGTGGACAGCGGTGTCACCATCTCCTGAAGGAGGCTGTTATGAAAATCAAGCGCGTGGAACACATCGCCATCGCCGTCGATTCGATCAATGAGTCGCTCGGCATGTTGCGCGATACGTTTGGGATCGAGATGGAGTACGAAGAGCAGCATGCGACGGCGCGGTTGGCGATGCTGCCGATCGGTGAGACGTACCTGGAACTGTTGGAAAGCCATAGCCCGGAATCCGGTGTCACGCGCTGGATCAATGAGAAGGGCACCGGCCTGTTCCACATCTGCTTCGAGGTCGAGGACATCGACGCCGCGCTGGCGGAGTTGAAGCAGAAGGGTGTGAAATTGCGCGACGAAACGCCTCGGCCAGGCCATGGAGGCTCGCGCATCGCGTTCATCGATCCTGCCGCCACGGGAAACGTGTTGATCGAACTCGCCGAGCTTCCCGCGGGGCACGGGGCACACTGAACCCCGCCATGTATGGAGCACACCGACCATGGCAGACTTCGCACACCCAGACTATCTCGTGGGGACCGCCTGGCTTGCAGAGCACTTGCATGATCCGGACGTACTGGTGTTCGACTGCACCACGCATCTGATCCCCGATCCGAAGATCACGTATCAGGTCGTTCCGGGACGCGAGGATTTCGAAAAGGGCCACATTCCCGGCGCGCAATTCGTCGATATGCTTCGCGATGTGTCCGACACCTCGCACCGCTTCCGTTTCATGCGGCAGGCGCCGGAGGATTTCGCTGCCGCGATGCGCGGGTTGGGTGTCAACAACCGCAGCCGCGTTGTGACCTACAGTACCGCGAACGCGTGGTGGGCGACGCGCCTGTGGTGGCTGCTGCGGGTGTTCGGCTTCGACAATGCCGCGGTGCTGGATGGCGGCTGGCAAAAATGGGCGCGTGAAGATCGCCCCGTGGAAACCGGACCGGCGACGCCGCGCTCGCCCGGCGACTTCGTCGTTCGGGAAGTGCGCGACCTGATGGTGGACAGGCAGCAGGTGCTGGCTGCAATCGGCGACGGCGCGGTGTGCACGCTTAACGCCTTGGCGCCGCAGCAGCACACGGGGACCGGCGGCAACAGCTATGGGCGCCCGGGTCGTATCGCTGGCAGCGTCAATCTGCCCGCCGCGCATCTGCTGAATCCCGAGACCAACGAGTTTCTGCCGGCCGACGAACTGCGCCGCCGGTTTGCGGACGTTGGCGCGCTGGATCGGCCCGTCATCACCTATTGCGGCGGCGGCATCGCGGCGAGCGCCGACGCGTTGGCGCTGGTGATGCTCGGCCACGACCATGTGAAACTCTACGACGCGTCGTTGTCCGAATGGGCGAGCGACCCCAGCCTGCCGATGGAGACAGGGTAAATTCCCCCAAGCGCAGGGGGGTGGCTTTCGCCCATCAGTACAGCGTCTGGCGCAACCGCTCCGGATATTCCCGGTCATATTGCTCGCCGCCAAGTTTCCCGGCGGTGATGTCTGCGATGATCGTCCCTGTGCTCGGCAGCGACCGGCGCGAAATGTGCTTCTCCGGATTCCACAGTTCCGAACGCACCAGGGCCTTCGGACACTGGAAATACACGCTCTCCACCGCGACCACGATCACCGAGCGCGGCAGCGTCCCGCGAAATTCGAAGCGCGCCAGCAGGCCGGGTGCCACCGAGATCGTCGCGCGCCCGTTCACTCGCAGTGTCTCGCCGACTCCGGGGATCAGGAACAGCAAGGCGACACGCGGATCGTTCACGATATTGCGCAGGCTGTCGATGCGGTTGTTGCCGCGACGATCGGGGATCAGCAGCGTGTGCTCGTCGGCGATGTGCACGAACCCCGCGGGATCGCCGCGCGGCGACGCATCCATCCCGCCGGGTCCGCTTGTCGCCAACACCATGAACGGCGATGCGGCAATCATCGCGGCATAGTGCGGATGGATGTAATCGATCTCCTTGGCGATCGCGCCGCCGGAAGCCGCGCCGTACAGCGCCTCCAGCGTCGCCTCGTCGCGGATCACGTGGTCGTCCGGCACCGTGTTGACCGGCATCGCATCCATTCTTTGGCCTCCTGACTACGCATTCGCCCCACTCTGGTCCGACGCGGGGTACACCGTCGGATTGACTTTATGCTCCCCGCGGCCCGAGCCGCCGGCGATCATCCTGTCTGGGTGAGAATAGTGCGATTATTCGTGGGACAGGGCAACAGCGGCGGGAGGTGCCGGATGCCGGCCGCCTTTGATGCTTGACGCGCCGCCTCGTCGCACGCTCTATCGTCGCATGCGCATTGTGATCATGGGGGCCGGCGGCCTCGGCGGCTATTTCGGCGCGCGGCTCGCCGCGGCGGGCAACGACGTGGCGTTCGTTGCGCGTGGCGCGCATCTGGCGGCGATGCGGCAGAACGGGCTGCGCGTGACCAGCGCGCGCGGCGACCTGCATCTGCGCGACGTCGTTGCGACCGACGACCCGGCAACCCTGGCGCCGGCTGACGTGGTCATCATTGGTGTGAAGCTGTGGGACACCGAAGCGGCGGCGGTGGCCGTCAAACCGTTGGTGCGCCCCGGCACCGCGGTGGTGTCGTTCCAGAACGGCGTCAGCAAGGACGACGTGCTGGCCAGCGTTCTTGGGCGCGAGGCGATCATCGGCGGGGTCGGGCAGATCGGCGTCGTCATCGCCAGTCCCGGTGTCATCGCCCACACCGGCACTATGGCCAAGCTGATCTTCGGCGAGTTGGACAACCGGCGTTCGGCGCGGGTGGAAGCGCTGTATGCGGCCTGCACCGGCGCGGGCATCGATGCCGAGATCGCCGACGACATCGGCCTGGCCATCTGGCAGAAGTTCGTGTTCCTGGTTGCCATGTCGGGCTGCACGGCAAGCATGCGCTCCACCATCGGTCCGATCCGCGCCAATCCTCAGGCGCGCGGGTTCTTCCTGGATGTGGTGCGCGAGGCCGTTGCGGTCGGGCGTGCGATGGGTGTGGCGTTACCGGCGGATTATGCAGAGCAGCGCATGGCGTTCGTCGAAACGTTGCCGCCGCAGATGACCGCGTCGATGCAGGGCGACCTGGCGCGCGGCAATCGGTTGGAACTGCCGTGGTTGAGCGGCGCGGTGGTGGAACTCGGCGCGCAGGTTGGCGTGCCGACGCCGCTGAACCGTGCGGTGCGCGACGTGTTGGCGCTGTATGCGCATGGGGCGACGGCGGGGACGTAGCACGGGCGCACTTGCCTGAAGCCGCCTCAGAACACCAGCGTCCCGCCCACGACGGCCAGCGTGACCGCAAGCAGCGGCCGCAACACCCATTCCGGTACCCGTGAGGCCAGCACGCTGCCCAGCACGATGCCGGGGATTGAGCCGATCAGCAGCGAGACCAGCATGTCCGGGTTCACCGATCCGAGGACCCAGTGCCCGATCCCCGCAACCAGTGTCAGCGGCACCGCGTGGGCGATGTCGGAGCCGACAATGCGTGCCATTGGCAATCCCGGATACAGCAGCAGCAGGACGGTGACGCCGATCGCGCCCGCGCCGACCGAGGAAATCGTCACCAGCAGGCCGAGCACCGCGCCAGTCAGCACGGTCAGTGCAACCGTGGAACGGGGTGAATATTTGCTGACCCGGTTTACGCCCATCGCAAGCAGGCGGTGGCGGAACAGCAGCGCGAGCGAGGTGAGCAACAGCATCACGCCCAGCACGGTGGTGATGACATGGGAGGCGGCGGCGCTGGACAGGTCGAAATGCGATATCACAAACAATGTCAGCGCCGTCGCCGGCACACTGCCTCCGGCGAGGCGGGCGACGATCGGCCATTCCACAGTGTGGTTGGCGCCGTGCACGGCGGTGCCGACTGTCTTGGTGATGGAGGCATAGAGCAAATCGGTGCCGACCGCGGCGGCCGGGTGAATGCCAAACAGCAATACCAGGATCGGCGTCATCAACGCTCCGCCGCCCACGCCGGTCTGGCCGACCAGCAGGCCGACCAGGAAACCGGACAATACGTAGAGGACGTTGACCGACGGGAGATGCATGGGCGACGGCGTGCTCCGTGGTTGTCGGCCGATCCGGCGGCCGTAGAATAGCCTCGATGACTGAGCGTCCACCACCGGAAACGCCGTATTGCAAGTCCGGCAACAACGTTCCATCAGGCATGACAGTATGGGAAAGGACGTTCCGTGTGGACGTGCAGCAGGAGAGAGAATCGATGACCCGGCTTGCGGTAATCGGCGATGCGCCAAAGCGCAGGGAAGATGCACGTTTCGTCACGGGCCATGGCGCCTACCTCGACGACCTGGTGTTCGACGCCCTGGCGCACGCCGTGGTGCTGCGCTCGCCACACGCCCACGCGCGGATCGCCGGCATCGACGTTGTGGCGGCGCGCGCGATGCCCGGCGTGCTCGCGGTGCTGACCGCGGATGACGCGGCGGCGGATGGTTTGCAACCGATGCGGCCGACGGTGGAAGCCAATGTGCAGACCGGGGAACAATTCGCCTTCGCACCGCAGCCGCTGTTGGCGCACGACAAGGTGCGCTTTGCCGGGGAGCCGGTGGCACTGATCATCGCCGCGACGCGTGGCGAGGCGCTGGATGCCGCCGAGCACGTTGCCGTGGATTACGAACCGCTGGCCGCCGTGACCACGGCCGCCGCCGCAAGTGCCCCGGGTGCGCCCGAGGTGTCGTCAGAAGTTCCAGGCAATATCTGCATCGATTGGCACACCGGCGATGCGGCCGCGGTCGAAGCCGCGTTCGCGCGCGCGGCGCATGTCGTTGCGCTGCCCCTCGACAACCATCGTGTCGTGACCAACCCGATGGAGCCGCGCGGCGCCGTCGGCACCTACGATGCGGCGCAAGGCCGCTACACGCTGTTCGTTTCCAGCCAGAACATTCATGGCAACCGCGACGCCACGGCGCGCTGGCTCGGCGTGCCGCCGGACGCCGTGCGCTTCGTCGCGCCCGATGTGGGCGGGGGCTTCGGGGCGAAGAATTTCACCTACGCAGAGCACGCCCTGATGCTGTGGGCTGCCAGGCGTGTCGGCCGGCCGGTGAAATGGATCGCCACGCGGGGCGAAATCTTTCTGACCGATCACCAGGCGCGTGACCACGTGGCGGATGCGGCGTTGGCGCTCGATGCCGAGGGGCGCTTCCTCGCGTTGCGCGTCTCCAGCATTGCCAATCTCGGCGCGTACATGGCGGGCGGCGCCGGTGCCGTGCAGACCAATCAGTATGTGCATCTGCCTGGCACGGTCTATGCGATTCCAGCGATCGCACTGCGCGTCCGCGCGGTGCTGAGCAATACCACGCCGATCGGTGTCACGCGTGGGCCGGGCTTTGCCGAGAGCGTCAACATCATCGAACGGCTGATCGACGCCGCGGCGCGGCAATGCGGCTTCGATCGTGCGGAGTTGCGTCGCCGCAACTTTGTGCCGGCGAGCGCGATGCCGCTGACCAACGCGTTCGGTTTCCACGTGGACAGCGGCGATTTCCCGGCGACGTTCGATCGTGCGCTGGCGGCGGCTGATGTCGCCGGTTTCGCAGCACGTCGCGCGGTAAGCGAGGCGCGCGGCGTGCTGCGCGGCCTCGGCTTCGCCTACCATATCAAGGCGACCGGCGGGTCGCCGCACGAGAACGTCGATATCCGGTTCGAGAATGATGGCACGGTGTCGCTGATCACTGGCACTCAGACCATCGGGCAGGGACACGAAACGACGTTTCCGCAGATCCTCGCTGATCGGCTCGGTATTCCGAATGCGCTGATCCGGCTGCGCCAGGGCGACACGGATTTGATTCCGATGGGCGGCGGCCATGGCAGTTCGCGCGCCACCTATATGGGCGGCACGGCGATGTGGCGTGCATCGGACACGATCATCGACAAGGGCAAGCCTATCGCGGCGGAGGCATTGGAAGCGGCGGATGCCGATATCGTCTTCGCTGACGGCAACTTTGCTGTCGTGGGCACCAACCGATCGATCTCACTGCTGGACGTGGCGGCGCGGGCACGCGCGCAGGACACGCCGCTCGACACGTATCATGCGTGGACGCGCGAACATATGACGTTCCCGAACGGCACGCATGTGGTGGAGGTGGAGGTCGATCGCGAGACCGGCCGCGTAACGCTGGAGCGGCTGACCGCTGTGGACGACTACGGGGTGTTGGTGAATCCGATGGTTGTCGCGGGCCAGGCGCATGGTGCGATCGCGCAAGGTGCCGGACAGGCGCTGCAGGAACATGCGGTGTATTCACCGGAGTCGGGGCAGCTGCTGGCGGGCTCGTTCATGGACTATGCGCTGCCGCGCGCCGACGATCTGCCGTCCTTCCGGCTGGATTTTTCCCCGACGCGCTGCACCACCAATCCGCTCGGCGTGAAGGGCTGTGGCGAGGCGGGCGCGGTAGCGCTGTTCCCGGCGATCAACAACGCGATTCTCGATGCGCTGGCGCCGCTGGGCGTGACGGGCTTCGATGGGCCGGCGACGCCGTTCCATATCTGGCGGGCGATGGGGGCCGTGCAGCAAGTAAGCAAGTAAAGTAAGTAGGTTCACCACAAAGGCACGAAGACACGAAGTGTGGTTCCTGGCCGATCATGTCGTCATGCCGACCACCGGGCGCTTGACCCGGTGGTCGGCGTGACGGTCTATCCGTTCACCGCGCGGATGATCGCCGCCCACCGGTCAAGCACCGGCAAAATCGTGTCCCCCTGCTCCGACGGCAGGCTGACCGACACGCGGGTCACGGCCAGATCCTGGTAGCGCTTGATCAGGTCGATGTCTTCCGCCTGGCCGCCGATGGAAATATCGAATTTCGCCGGATCACGGCCCGCCTCGGCGGCCATCTGGCGGAACCGCGGGATCAACTCGGTCAGCGGCGTGGGTGACGAGGCGGTCACCTGCGGCATCCAGCCGTCGGCGTAACGAATGGCCCGCCGCGCGCTATAGGGGAACGCGCCGCCCACCAGGATCGGCGGATACGGCTTCTGCACCGGCTTCGGATTGCTCACCATCGGGCCGAAATCGACGAACTCGCCGTGATATTCCGCGGCGTCCCGAGTCCAGATCGCCTGCATCGCCTCGACGTGCTCACGTGCCAGCTTGTGGCGCGATGCGAAGTTCGTGCCGTGGTTCTCCATCTCGTCCTGGTTCCAGCCGTTGCCGATGCCGAACACGAAACGGCCTCCGGACACCTGGTCGAGCGACGCCACCAGTTTCGCCGTCTGGATCGGGTCACGCTGCGCGATCAGGCAGACGCCGGTGCCGATCTTCAGTGTCGTCGTCACCATCGCCGCGGCGGCCAGCGTGACGAACGGATCCATCACGTCGTAGTAGCGTTTGGGCAGGTCGCCGCCGAGCACGAACGGCGTCTTGCGCGACAGCGGAATGTGCGAATGCTCTGGCGCCCACACGATGTCGAACCCCCGCTGCTCCAGCGCCTGGGCGAGCGCGGCGGGAGTCATTGAATAGTCGGTGAAGAACATCGAAGCGCCGAATTTCATTTGTCTCGACCTCTCCCGCCAAAGGCGGCAAACCTATACGTCAAACCATCCCCATCCACCACATGGTCCGTTCGCCCACATCCACGTCGTAGGCCCGGGCGAAGGCAAGCCGGCCGTCGTCGCCGATGCGGAACACAGACAGCCGCGCCGGCACCACGCGGACTGCATCTCCGTCACGCACTTGCAGCCCCATGATATGCGCGACAACCAGCAGGCGCCCGCTTGGATCGATGTGGAAGCAGCGCGGATGGATACCCTGCGTGTCGACGTGCTGGATCAGGTTGGGTTCGCCACTCGCCTGATCGATCGCATACACCGCCAGCGAGTTCTCCCCGCCGGCGAACACGCGCTGGCCGCCGACATCGACCGTGTCGCTGGCGCGATTGGCGACATAAACCGTGCGGCCATTCGGATGCACGTGGACCGTGCCGACAAGCTGGCGCACATCCGGCCGGCGCGGACCGGCCAGCGTGTCCTTGCGGAAGCGCGGCCCTGGCGACAGCGCGCCGTTGTGCAATTCGAACATGTCCAAGGCATTCTGCCGTTCGAGCGACGCATAGACCCACGGCTGCGACGGATGAAAATCCAGATGGCGTGGGCCGAATCCGTAACCGCCGCCGGGCGCCACGGACACCTCATGGCTCAGCACGCCATCGCGGAAATCGAACACCTTCAGCGCGCCGGGTTCCTCCGGCTTGCCGCCGGCGGCGTCGTGGCCGCGGGTGACCAGGATCACCTGACGGTTATCCGGCGTCGCGCGCACCTGGTGAGCGAAGATGCCGGGATCGATCGGGCCAGGGGGCACGACTTCCTCGCCCGGCGTCGCGTCGCCGTTGATGCGATAGACGCGCAGGGTGCTCGGGTTGCTGAATGCCACCAGGATGTACTGCGAGGGAATGTCGGTCGCCATGTGGATCGGCCGCGCCGGCAGGCGGATCGGCGCGCCATGGGGCGTCAGCGCGCGCGTGCCGGCGTCGATCGCAAACGCGGTCACATGATGCGTCGTCCCCGCCGCCCCCATCCCCGATGCGCTGTCGCTGCTCGCGACATACAGGAACCGCCGCGACGCATGCGGCCAGACATATTGCACGTTCGCCGGCACGCGCACCGAGCAGCGGCGCGTCAACGTCGCTGCGTCAACGTCCATGTCATAGTGCGTCAGTTCCGGTCCGACACTGGCATACAGCGCCACAGGTTCGTTGTCGGCCATGTCGTGCCCCCCTGGTGCCACGGATCAACCAGCACTTTGGCGTGCTGGCCGGGATTCGCCAACGCGGCGACGTTCGGGGCATCGACTCACCTGTCCGTGGGGCTCGTTCGGCGGCGGCTCGCGCGTCCGTGCGGACTCGTTCAGTGCCGGCTCGCGTGTCCGTGGGGCCCGTTCAGCGGCGGCTGGCAGTTTCGATGTCCCGCTTGTCCACCAGCGCCTTGGTCGTCTCGGTCGCCTGCTGGATCTCCTCCGGGGTGGCCGCGGCCGCACCGGCGCCGAGCTTCACCTGGCCGTCCGGCTGCGGCACCGCGATCGGCTTCACCTCCACCGGCGCGACGCCTTGCCTCTTGCTGATGTCGAGATCGCGGGCGACTTTCGGGCTGAGGTCGACCACCCGGCCGTCGATGAACGGCCCGCGATCCTCGACCTTCACGGTCGCGGTCTTGCCGTTTTGCAGGTTGGTCACCGCGGCGGTGGTGCCGAGCGGCAGGGTCTTGCTGGCGACGACGTTGGCGTTGAGGTTCATCGGCCGGCCATCGGCCATCTTCCGGCGGGCAAACTTCCGGGCATAGAACGAGGCGCGGCCTGTCTCCTTGCGCCCCGAATGGTCGATCCGGGCCTTGCCGTGCGGCGCGACGGCGGGAAGCTGGTCGAGCTTTTCCGCCTCCTGCCTCGCGGCCGGGGAATCCGGCGAGGGAACCTCGGCGAGCGCCGGGAAGGCCAGGCACCCAAGCAGCAACCCGGTCATGACGCCCCGGCATCCGTGTGACATCTCCAACCCCGCTCAGTACCTGCCCTGCGTCAAGGACGCACGGAACGCCGTCGCGGTTCCCGTTGCAGCCGTTCGGGATTGCGTGTGCGGTGCCGGACGACATCAACGAAAGGTGACATTTGGCCGTCGATTCAAGTATAGGGGGGTCAAGTATAGGGGGCCCGAGCCGGTGGAACGGCCGGGAGTTGGGCGGTGCTGGACCTCGTCGGAATTGTCTTCAGTAGTGTGATGATGGTGTACGTCATCTTCCGGGCCGTGCAGCTCGACCGCACACGTCCGTGGTTCGAGACGGCCGCGCCGGACCATGTGCCCGGGCAGGAGGCGGCGGCCGCCAAGCCGGTGCGCAGCAGGAAGCGACGGACAACGGGGCGGACCGGTTGGGTCCGTCCGGTCCGCCCGCGCGGCACGCACCGGTAGTCCCGCGCTCGGCCAGGCCTCCGTCCGGCGAAGGAGAAATCACGGTTGCTCCGCAGCTTATTCCTGACCCTGGTCTATCTGAGCTTCATCTGCCTGGGCGTCGCGGCGCCGTTCGTGCTGACCCTGGGCTACGTATGGGTCGACACCTTCCAGCCGCAGGCCGTCGCCTACATCATCCTGAACCAGATCCCGGTGGCGCTGATCATGGGCGTCGCGGCACTGGCCAGCTATTTCCTGATGGACCGGCGGTCCCCGCCGAATATCACGCTCCCCACGGTGCTCACGGTCACCATGGGCGTCTGGGTGACCGTCACGATGCTTTGGGCGGAAGTACCGGCCCAGGGTTGGATAAAGTGGGACTGGGCCTTCAAGACGATCATGTTCTCGGCGTTCGTCCCGCTGGTGATCCGCTCCCGCACGCAGATCGAGGCGTTCGCTCAGACCTACGTGTTTTCGCTGGCGGCGAACTTCGTCCCGTTCGGGCTCAAGGTCATGATCTCGGGCGGTGGCTATGGCCGCAACCTTGGCCTGGAGAACGGCAACTCCAACCTGGCGGAGGGCGGCCATCTTTCCACCGCCTGCCTGATGGCGATACCGGTTGCCCTGTTCCTGGGCCGGAACACACAGCTACTGCCGCGGTCGCGTTGGGTGATGCTGGGCTATGTCGGCCTGGCGGGCCTTGCGCTGCTGACCGCGCTGGGCACCTACGAGCGCAGCGCGCTGGTCGGGCTGGTGGCGCTGGGTCTCTACATGTTCATGCGGTCACGCAATAAGCTGCTGTTCGGGCTTTGCCTGGCCGGGGTCGGCCTGGCGGTCGTGTACGCAAGCTCCTCGGCGTGGACGAGCCGCATCGACACCGTGGCCCATCCGATGGAGGAAGATTCGGCGCTGACGCGCATCCTGATCTGGAAATGGACGTTGGGCTATATCGCGACGCATCCGTGGGGTGGCGGCTTCATGGTGTGGTTGATGAGCCGCATCGAGTATCCGAGCGGCCTGGTTGTGTTTGGCCGTGCCTTCCACAGCATCTATTTCGAGGTGCTGGGCGAGCAAGGTGTGGTCGGCCTGGCGCTGTTCCTGGGGTTGGCATGCTGGGCGTTCGTCACCCTGCGCAGCCTGGCGCGTCAGACGCGCGACATTCCGCATCTCGCCTGGTGTGCGGACATGTCGAATGCGCTGCAGAGCGGGCTGGCGGTGATGCTGACCGCGGGAGCCTTCGTCGGTATCGGCTTTCAGCCGGAGTTCTGGTATTTCATTGCGATGTCGGTGAGCCTCCGCGAATACGTGCGGCGCGTCGTGCAGCAACGGCCGGCGCCTTTGGGGTGGCGCGCGAGGCTGTCAACGGCAGAAGCGGCGCCGGGGGCAGGCGCGGCGACTGCCGGCGCCGCGGCATCATCGTGGCGGCATCGACGGGCAATCGGATGAAACAAGACCAGGGTTCTGCCCTGGGCCTCTCCCGCGCGACGCCCGGCCGGCGTAAAGTCCGGCAATGAAGCGCTTCTGGGACACCGCGACCGTCGCCCCCAGCGACAACGGCTTCGCCGTCTTGCTCGACGGCCGCCCGATGCACCTCCCTGGTGGCCCCGAACTGCGCATTCGTCCCCGTTTGCTCGCGGCGGCGATCGCCGCGGAGTGGCAGTCCGCCGGCGGCGCCAAGGGCGGCGAGATGTCGTTCGCCGACACGCCCCTGACCCGGCTCGCCGGCACCGCCCAGCAACGCATCGCTCCCGATCCCGCGCCCACCATCGATGCTATCGCGCGCTACGGCGAAACCGACCTGCTGTGCTACCGCGCCGCGACACCCGAGGAACTGGTGCGGCGCCAGGCCCGCCTCTGGCAGCCCTGGCTCGATTGGGCGACGCTGACTCACGATGCTCCGCTGCGCGTCACCACCGCGATCGCGCCGATCCGCCAGCACCGGGACAGCGTCGCCGCCTTGCGCCGCGCGGTGGCGGCGCTGAACGTGGAGGTGCTGGCCGCACTCGGCATCGCGGTGCCGGCGCTGGGAAGCCTGGTGCTGGGCCTCGCTTTGGCGGCGGGCAAGCTGGACGCGCCGGCTGCCTGCGCGCTTGGCACGCTCGACGAGTTGTTCCAGGTTGAGCAATGGGGTGAGGACGCGGAAGCCGCCGCCCGCCGGGCAGCGATCGCCGCCGACGTCGCCCTGGCCGCCCGGTTCATCGCGTTGTCAACAGAGTAACGGGCGTTATCAACAGAGTAACGGGCATGAATGCGAAGCGTCTGGTCATTGCGGGACGGGTGCAGGGCGTCGGCTTCCGCGCCTGGATGGCGGAGAGGGCCCGCGCACTGGGGGTGTCCGGTTGGGTGCGCAACCGGATGGACGGCACGGTGGAGGCGCTGATCGCCGGCGACGTCGCCGCGGTCGAGGAAATGGCGCGCCTGTGCCGCCGAGGCCCGCGCATGGCGGAGGTAACCAGCATCGACGAGGAAATGGCCGATCCGCCGGATCATCCCGGCTTCCATCTGGGGCCGTTGGCGTAGCGCCGTCCCCGGCGTCACGGCTCGGCCCGAGCCTGTCCCGGGGGGCTTCGGCCGGACCCGTGGGGCCGGCCGTGACACGTGGAGAGGATGGCGGGAGAGGACCGGGGCGGCGCCTATCGCCCGCCGGCCCCCGCATCGCACGCGGAGCCGGCGACGGCCCGTTCTCCGAACACCTCCTCCCAGGCGTCGCGCAGGGCGGCGTCCGCGTCCGCCATGGTGGCCGGGATGCCCAGCGCCGCCAGGCTGGTGACGCCGTACTCGCGAATGCCGCAGGGCACGATGCCGGAGAAATGCGACAGGTCCGGCGCCACGTTCAGCGCCACGCCGTGCCAGCTCACCCAGCGCGTGACGCGCACGCCGATCGCGCCGATCTTCGCCTCGGCGCCGGTGGTCGGGTCGGCCACCCAGATCCCGATGCGGCCCTGCCGGCGTTCCCCGCGCACGCCGAACCGGTCGAGGGTGCGGATCAGCCACGTTTCCAACCCATGCACGTAGCAGCCGACATCGCGTGCCGGCACGCTGCCGTGCGGCCGGGTGAGATCGAGCATCACATACCCGGTGCGCTGCCCCGGGCCGTGATAGGTCCACTGTCCGCCGCGCCCGGCGGCGAAGGTGGGGAAGCGGGCCGGGTCGGTCAGTTCCTCCGGCCGTGCCGAGGTGCCGGCGGTATAAAGCGGCGGGTGCTCTACCAGCCACACCGCCTCCGCCGCCGTGCCGGCGCGGATCGCCGCGACGCGCTGCTGCATGGTGGCCAGCGCGTCGGGATAGGGTGTCAGGCCCTCGGCGATGCGCCATTCCGGCGGCGGCGGGCGCGGGTCGCTGTGGCTCTCCGCGGCGCCCGTCACCGCGGCGGCCCGGCCATCCCCAGGCAATGCGGCGGCAATTGAAGCTGTGTCGTTCATCGGCTATACCCCGCCGCCTTGCTTACCCCACGTGCGGTCGTGGCGGAATGGTAGACGCGCAAGCTTGAGGTGCTTGTGGGGGTAACCCCGTGGAAGTTCGAGTCTTCTCGACCGCACCAATGGAATGACGTTGGAGAGGCGCCCAGTGTCAGCGGCGGCACCGCCGGACGGCGGCGGAGCGCAGACCAGTCAGGCCACCCTCGCAACGGCCGCGGCGCTGCACCGGCAAGGCCGCCTGGCCGAGGCAGACGCGCTCTATCACGACATCCTGCGCGGCGATCCAAGGCATTTCGACGCACTGCACCTGCGCGGTGTGATCGCGTTGCAGACCCGCCGGTGGGAAGAGGGCGTCGCCTTGGTGCGGGACGCCATCGCGTTGAACGGCAGCGTCCCCGAGGCGCACGACAACCTCGGCAACGGCCTGCGCGAACTGCATCGCTTCGACGAGGCCCTCGCCAGCTTCGACCGGGCCATCGCGTTGCGGTCCGGCGACGCACGTTTGCACCGTAACCGAGGCTCGGCGCTGCAAGGCCTGGGCCGCCACGAGGAGGCGCTGGCGAGCTACGCCACGGCGTTCGCCTTGCAGCCCGACCTCGAGTTCCTGCCCGGCATGCTGGCGCATACCAGGATGACGATATGCGACTGGAGCGATCTCCAGCGCGATGTCGCCGCTCTGGAAGACCGGATAGAGCGTGGCGAAACGGCGTCGTTGCCGTTTCCGCTCATCGCCTTGTCGGACTCTCCCCGGCTGCAACGCAAGGCGGCGGAGATCTATGTGCGGGCCATGTGCCCGGCGAACGCCGCGTTGCCGGAGATCGGCCGGCGCCCCGGCCACGACAGGCTGCGCGTTGGCTATTTCTCCGCCGACTTTCATAACCATGCCACCGCCTATCTGATGGCGGAATTGTTCGAACGGCACGATGCGCGGGCGTTCGAGATCACCGCATTCTCGTTCGGCCCCGACTCAGGGGACGCGATGCGGCAACGGCTGTTGGCGGGGTTCCATCGCTTCATCGATGTCCGGAACCGCTCCGATCTGGCGGTGGCATTGCTCTCCAGGGAGCTCGGGATCGACATCGCGGTCGATCTGAAGGGCTTCACCCAGAATTTCAGGACGGGGATCTTCGCCTGCCGGGCGGCGCCGATCCAGGCGAACTATCTTGGCTATCCCGGCACGATGGGCGCGGACTACATCGACTATATCCTCGCCGATCCGATCCTGGTTGCCGAAGCCGAACAGCAGCATTACGCGGAAAAGATCGTCTGGCTGCCCGACAGCTATCAGGTGAACGATACCAGGCGGCGGATCGCGGACCGCACGCCCAGCCGAGCAGAGGCGGGACTGCCGCCAGACGGCTTCGTGTTCTGTTGCTTCAACCAGAGCCTCAAGATCACACCGGACGTGTTCGACGGATGGATGCGGATACTCCGGCGCGTCGCGGGCAGCGTGCTGTGGCTGTTGCACGATAACGACGCGGCGGTGGCCAATCTGCGGCGCGCGGCGACGCAGCGTGGGGTTGCCGCGGATCGGCTGGTGTTCGCGCCGAGGCAGCCCCTGCCGGAGCATCTGGCGCGGCACCGCCTGGCCGGCCTGTTTTTGGATACCGCGCCGTACAATGCTCACACCACCGCCAGCGATGCCTTGTGGGCGGGGTTGCCGGTGCTGACCCGGATGGGTGCGACGTTTGCCGGCAGGGTTGCGGCGAGCCTGGTGAATGCTGTGGGGCTGGGGGAATTGATAACGACCACACCGGACGCCTATGAGGCCAAGGCGATCGTGCTTGCCACCAATCCCGACGCGCTGGCGGCGGTCCGGCAGACGCTGGAGCGCAATCGGCTGACGGCGCCGTTGTTCGATACGGGGCGCTTCACGACATATCTTGAATCCGCGTATCGGGCGATGGCCGCGCGCTATCAAGCGGGCCTGCCGCCCGCGCCGATCCGTGTGCCGGCGACCGCCACGATCCCGCACGCGATACCACCCGTCTCCGCGGAGTCGCCGGCCGCATCCCACGGTCCCGAATAGGACATCGCACTGCAGATATTGACGTCCCGCGCGCCGGACCACGGCGAGGGCCACCACCAGCCGCCTTGATCGAGATCAATGCGTCACCGGGCCGGGCGGCGCACGTAACGGCATCGCCGGCATCGCCGGGAGCGACGGGCAACGACCCATGACCCACCATCACTACGGCACAAACCGAGTACTGCTCTTTTGCACTCCACTGCTGACCGCAACGCTACTGGTCGCGGCGACGCCGAAAGTCGGCGCGCAGGACATCGGGGACGTCGGCGCCGGTCGCCATCTGGCCCAGACCTGGTGCGCGTCCTGCCATGTGGTCGATCCGGCAGCGACGCGTGGCGTTGACAACGGCGCGCCGGCGTTTACCGCCATCGCGCGCATGCCGTCGACGACGCCGCTATCGCTGCATGCCTTTCTGCAAACGCCGCATGCCCGGATGCCCGATCTGCACCTGAGCAGGAATGAGATTGATGATCTGGCGGGATATATTCTGAGCCTGCGGCAGGAGTAGGGTGCGATTCGGAGGTTGCGGTTGGGGCTTAGTGCCGCAATGTAGTGCGCGCGCCCCGATGCCGTGCGTGATCAGCGATCTCGAGCTGGTGTGGGAGCACTATACGCCCTGGCGGTTTGCCTCCTGCATCCATTTATTGTGCTTGCCCTGCCATGAGAATAGCGCAATGTGAGGCGCGTTGTGCCGCGTTGCATCGACCTCTGACCGGCGCTGGCCATGCCAGGGAACCAACCGATGCTGCCACCTTCAGTGAGCGATCCGGTCTTGCGTCACTTTCGGACCGTGCTTGACAGGTTGTATGGCGACAGGCTGGAGCGTGCGATGCTGTTTGGGTCACGCGCGCGCGGGGACGCTCGGATGGACTCCGATTACGATATCGCAATATTCCTTCGAGACTACCGTGGGCTATGGGACGAAGCGGGACCACTCGCCGATGTGACGACCGAGATCCTGTACGATACGGGGGCTGTGCTAACTCCAATTCCGTTCCCTGCTGGAGCCTATAGCGAACGCACCGCGCTGATGAACGAGATCAGGCGGGAGGGAATTGAGCTTTGACTCCCGAGGCGGCACGATCACTGGAATTGCCCGCCAGCACCTTGCTGCTGCGGATGCCAGTATTGGTCTGCCCATTGCCTTCATCGCCGCGCGCGAGGCCTATCTTGCCGGGTACCATGCGGCGATGGCGTTTGTCCCAGAAAAGACTGGCAAGGCGGCGAAAACGCATTCGGGACTGCGGAGCGAATTTGCACGCCTGGCGCGGATTGAACCTCCGATAGATCCGCGATTGGTCGGATTTCTTGCGCGGGCATATACGTTGAAATCGGCAGCCGATTACGGCGTCGATCCATTGGCGGCGATTTCGGTCGAGCAGGCAAGCGAGGCGAGCAACGTAGCAAGACAATTCATTGACACGATCGCGGAGCTGATTGGTTAATGTCGCACGCTTGGCGCGACCCGGCCGCGAGCTGGGATGGGGAGGAAGCCAACGGCATTGCTTGAATGATCGAATTCGAGTTCGCTGGCAGTTGAGCAGTTCACAATCGAACAAGTTGTGAAAGTGGCCGAAGACGGCAATCTCCGTGATGACTCATCTTGCTCGCAGGTACTGCGGGACTATCTGGCAAGACTTCCGGACAGCGAACCAATTCGTAGGTATGTCGAGCAGTGCCTCTCGTCGAGCTTTCCCAAGAGCGGCATGGCCCTTCAGCACCTGGTCAACGAATTGGGGCGCCAGCTTGACTATATTATGACCAATGGGCGGTACCAGGGAACCCCAAACAAGGTCGGGTTTGACGGGACGTGGAAGTCGCCCGAAGGTCATACGATCATTGTGGAAGTCAAGACCACGGACGCATACAGGGGATCCCTGGCTACAATCGCTGGTGACCGGGACAAGCGGAGAGCAACCAACGCGATTACGCCGAAATCATCGTTTCTGATTCAACCGGCTCGGTCATTCGGCCTGTGTCTTACGGCCCCCGCCGCCGCATCCCTCCACGTCCGCCGCGTCGCTTCGACGGGTCGTATCCTCCGCCGCCCGGCCCCATTGGCTCCGGCGTGCGATCCTTGCGTCCCCTTGCACCCGGCGCGTTCGGCCGCATCGATGCGCTCGGCGCCGGGGGTGGTTCCAACCCGAGGTCCAATGCTTCCAACCGGCGTAATTCGTCCCGCAGCCGTGCCGCCTCTTCGAATTCAAGATCGGCCGCCGCGGCGCGCATGCGCTTCTCCAGTTCGGCGATCGTCGCCTTCAGGTCGCGTCCGACAAACTCTGTCGCGCCACTGTCCTTCACCGGCGCCACCGTCACGTAGTCCTGCTCGAACACGCTCTCCAGCACCTTGCCGATCGTCCGCTTGATCGACATCGGCGTGATGCCGTGCGCCTCGTTCCACGAGCGCTGCTTGTTGCGCCGGCGTTCGGTCTCCTCGATCGCGCTGCGCAACGACCGGGTCATCGTGTCGGCATACAGCACCACCCGCCCATCCACGTTGCGCGCCGCCCGCCCGATCGTCTGGATCAGCGACGTCTGCGACCGCAAAAACCCTTCCTTGTCGGCATCCAAAATCGCCACCAGCGCGCATTCGGGAATGTCCAATCCCTCGCGCAGCAGGTTGATCCCCACCAGCACGTCGAACACACCCAGCCGCAGGTCGCGGATGATCTCGATGCGCTCCAGCGTATCGATGTCGGAGTGCAGGTAGCGCACCTTCACCCCATGCTCTGTCAGATAGTCGGTCAGATCCTCCGCCATGCGCTTGGTCAGGGTGGTGACCAGCACGCGCCCGCCGGCCGCCGCGACGGTTCGGCATTCCGCCAGCAGGTCGTCCACCTGGTGCTCTACCGGGCGCACCTCGGTCACCGGATCGATCAGACCCGTCGGCCGGATCACCTGTTCCGCGAACACGCCGGCGACGCGTTCCATCTCCCACGGTCCCGGCGTCGCCGAAACGAACATGGTCTGCGGGCGGAACCGTTCCCATTCCTCGAATTTCAACGGCCGGTTATCGACGCAGGACGGCAGGCGGAAACCGAACTCCGACAGCACCGTCTTGCGGTTGAAGTCGCCACGATACATGCCGCCCAACTGAGGCACCGTCACGTGGCTTTCGTCCACGATCAGCAGCGCGTTCTCCGGCAGGTATTCGAACAACGTCGGCGGCGGGTCCCCCGGGTTGCGACCGGTCAGGTAGCGGGAATAGTTCTCGATCCCCTTGCAGGACCCGGTCGTCTCCATCATCTCGATGTCGAATGTCGTGCGCTGCGACAGCCGCTCGACCTCCAGCAGCTTGCCTTCCGCGGTCAGCTCGCCCAGCCGCTCCTTCAGTTCCACCTTGATGTCGCTGATTGCCTGCGTCAGCGTCGGCCGCGGCGTGACATAGTGGCTGTTCGCATACACGGTGATCTCGTTCAGCGACGCCGTCTTGTCGCCGGTCAGCGGATCGAATTCGTGGATCGCCTCGATCTCGTCGCCGAACAGGGTCACCCGCCAGGCGCGGTCTTCGTAATGACTGGGGAAGATGTCCACCACATCGCCACGCAACCGGAACGTGCCGCGCTGGAACGCCGAGTCGTTGCGGCGGTATTGCAGGTTCACCAGCCCCTTGGCCAGCGCGTCGCGATCGATCCGCCCGCCAACCTCCAGCTTCACCACCATCTTGGCGTAGGTCTCGACCGAGCCGATACCATAGATGCACGACACCGACGCCACGATCACCACGTCGTTGCGCTCCAGCAGAGCCTGCGTCGCAGCATGCCGCATGCGGTCGATCTGTTCGTTGATCTGCGCGTCTTTTTCTATGTAGGTGTCGGTGCGCGGGACATACGCCTCCGGCTGGTAGTAATCGTAATACGAAACAAAGTACTCCACCGCGTTGTCGGGGAAGAAGCTCTTCATCTCGCCATAGAGCTGCGCTGCCAGCGTCTTGTTCGGTGCCAGGATCAGCGTCGGCTTCTGCACCGCCTCGATCACCTTGGCCATGGTGAATGTCTTGCCCGATCCGGTGACGCCCAGCAGCACCTGGTCGCGATCTTCGGCCTGCACGCCGCGCACCAGTTCGGCGATGGCGGTCGGCTGGTCGCCGCTCGGTTCGTATTCCGAAACGACCTTCAGCCGCCGGGTCAGCGGCTTGGCCGGCTGCTTCTCCGGCATGAACAGGGCAGGGGGCGGGGGGCGCAGCAGGGTTTCGGACATCGGTGGGCTCCTCAGGTGCAAGAAATGGGCTTTCCGGAGGGAGGCGTCGAGGGGGGATCTGCACAATGAGGCACATCGCCCAGCCCCGACACCACACCCGGCTGCTCGCCGTGCGGCAACGGTGCGGTACGCGGCCCAGCAAGCAAGACTCAACGCAAATGCAGAAGGGATACACGCTGAACACGCGAATGGGCCTGGGGCCGGCGCGGCGCTTCACGGCAGCCATCGCACAACCCAACCCGGGGAGTCCGCGCCGAGGCGGGCGCTCCTGTATTATCCGCGTGTTTGTGCGCATCGGCCTGCATCTGCGCAAAATCTTGCTTGCTTCGCCGCGAGCCACTCGATCCTGCCAGTCAGGGCGCGCACCTCGCAGCGCGCCGGCAAGAACCCCATGCACCTATTGATGCCGCCATCCCTCTGCCCCGGCTTGCAGCGTGGCGGCAGAACCCCATGCACCAGAAGCAGTCGCCCGGCCGGCGCCGCGCACCGTCTCGCCCGGAGCGCACATGAGACGATGGCAAGACTCGCCCGGGATCGGTCGGTCCGTTATTTCATTTGACAAATACCCCTAACAATCCTATAACTGCCGGGTGCAGCGCGCCACCGCCACTCCCTGTCCTGCCCCGACCCACGATCCCCAACCGGATCCGCCCACCCGGACCATGCCCGCGCGCATCGCCGCAATGCTGCACACCGTTCGCATCA
>DATHNI010000517.1:0-4586 GCA_035486135.1 Acetobacteraceae bacterium | reverse complement strand
GGGCAACGGCAACGGTCCGGCGCTATGAGCGGTACCGGAACAAGCGGCATCGCGAACGGCGCGGACATAGCGGATCATCAGGTCGTGGCCGGGCCGGGCCCGCAACACATATGCAAGCAAGGCGCGACCTTCTCTCAGCATGGTCTTGCGGCTTGCGGGCTCCAGGCGCAGGTTTTCAGCAAATGGCGCGACCGTGAGGTGCAAGGCTTGCAGGTGCGCGGCGCAGTCCAACGCCCGCGTACCGGCGAGGCCGAGGATGCGCTCTCGATCCACCTTCGGGCCAAACGGCAGCCGGTCGAGTACATCGCAGGCGCGCAGGGCGAAGCGCAGCGGAATCGGAATGATGGGCAGACGGCGCCCGTACAGTTCGCGAGCCAGGGAGCGCAAGAAGCTGCCAAACTGCATGCCTGACGGTGCCGCGAGGCCCGCCCAGCCGCCGCCTGTTCCTGCCGCGAGGCGGAGCAATCCCTCGCAGACCTCGTCGAGATGAATCGGTTGCACCTCACGCCAGGGATCGATCATCGGCAACATCGGCAGCCGCGCCGTCAGCATGCAGAGCAAGCCGAACATCGCGCGCGGCGGCCCGCCGTAGACCAGCCCGACCCGGGCCGCCACGTCGGTGTTCCGGTCCAGTATTTGCTCGATGCGCCATTTGACCCGTCCATAGACGTTGGCCGCGTCGGCCCGTGCCGATTGGGAGGAAACAAAGACGAACCGCCCCACTCCCGCGGCGCGGCACGACTCAAGCAGTGAGCGTGTCCCTTCGAGGTTGAGAGTACCTTCGGCCGGGCCCGCCTTTGCGTCCGACCAGTCATGCGCGAGATGCACCAGCACATGGCGGGCTGCCGGCGATGCCGGATCCAGCGCAGCCGGTGGAAGCGGCGCGCCAAGAACCCACGGAATCGAGCGAAGCTGATCGCGGTTCACCTGGCGCCGTTGCTCCGGCGCGCGCCGTGACAGCGCCGTCACCGCCCAGCCCTGCGCGAGCGCACGGGCTGCGAGCCGCGAGCCAATGTAGCCATCGGCGCCGGTCAGGATCAGGTGGCGCTCAGCGCCCGGAAAGGCGTGCCCAGCCATAGCCTGCACCAATGTTGCCGCACCGTGTCGCAGGGCCCCGAGGGCCGACCGTCAGCGCCATGCTGTTCCGTTGTTGCGGGACAATAGGACAATTCCTGGATCGCTGCCGGTGCGGGCCGTACCTGCTTGGCATGCTCTGCACAAGAGCTAACGCGGCGATTCCCCGGTGCGCCCCGCGTTCAGCGCAGCAGCCGGCGCATCACCGGGCTGACGCCTGGCATCACCGGCAACAGCGTTCTCGGCAGGAATGGGATGCGCAGGAACGGCAGCACAAATGCCATGATGATCCGGTTCTTCCGCTTGTGCCGGCGCGCCACGAACACAAGGTCGTTCAGGGCCGTGCGGATCGCCTTCCGATCGCCACAGCGCAGGGCGTTGGTATACTCGCGCACGAATGCAGGGAAAAACCGTGGCGCGAGGAAATCCCGTGCATAGAATTGCTCGCGCCTGGGATCGTCGGGAAACTCACCCAGCAGCTTGCGGAAGTAAATCATGCGGCTGGCCGCCATCCGCGGCGAATAGGACGCGCTGTGGGAGTAGATGCGCCAGCGCGACAGGCCTTCGTCGATGTAGAAATTGTCGTAGCCGGCCAGGAAGATGCGCCGGAACAGATCGTCGTCCTCGTAACCGGACAGGTTCTCGTCGAAGCCGCCGACTTGTTCGAACGCCTTGCGTGAGATCAGCGATGCCGAGGGCAGCACGAACATGTCCATCGCGAGGCAGCCGAACAGGTCCCGCTTCGGATTCGGCAGCGGCAGGAAGCGCAGGCAGCAGCGGGCGATCAGCCGGCCATGCTCATCGATCTCGTCGAGGTTGCTGTAAACCCACCCCAGCTCCCGCTCGGAGTTGAGCAGGAACGGCCGGATCAATTGCTCCAGGTGATTGGGATACCAGATGTCGTCCTGGTCCAGCAGGGCGATCAGTTCGCTGGTGGTATGCGCCACGCCGAAATTGCGCGCCGCCGACTGTCCGCCGTTTGGCTTGTGCAGCAACCGGATGGGATAGCGCTCGGCCAGTTCAGCAACGAATTTCGGGCCGTCATCGGTCGAGCCGTCGTCCACGACAACGATCTCGGCTGGCTGGAGGCGTTGGGCGAAGACGCTGTCGAGCGCCTGAGCGATATACTTTTCGCCGTTGTAGAGCGGAATAATAACAGCGATCCGCGGAGGCCCCGACTCAAATCTGTTCTCTGTCAGCGATTCCGACACCACTGACGCCCCCTTGTGTGGCCAAGCCAACCCGTACCGCAAGCGTCAGGTTCATAGCCCAAGCCGAACACTTGCGACAGCAAAAAAAAACGCTATCGGTCCGGCCGGCTGGTTAAAAATCGGCAGGGGTCGCGCAACATTGGCAACGCGCCGCCGGGGCCGGCGCGACGCGCGAATCCACGCGGGATGCGAGCAGGATCGGGGCGCGATCCGCGTTACTTGCGGTCGATCGCCCCCACCACGGACGCCTGCTGCACGCTCTGATCGGCACTGTGCGACTCCGGCGCCGATGACAGTGCTGGCGACGATGCCAGTGCCGGCGCCGATGACAGTGCTGGGGCCTGGGCAACTTCCTCGAAGGTTTGCCACGGCCGCTCGGCCACCGGGCGCAGATCGCCCGGCGCCGGATTGAGCACCGGCTGCGGTGCTGGCGCGCCGGCCGCGGCGGCCACCGCCACGTCGTTATCCGGCCGGTCATAGATGAAGCCGTAGGTCGGATACACGCTGCCGAATTCGTCGCTGCGGCCCAACCCGACCCGCACGGCCGACCAGTCATTGGCCTCGGACACGTCCACCACCGGAACGTTGTGGGCAACGCCGCCGCGCATGCCCGGCCCCCACCAATTGGCGTGGTCGATCTCCACTTCGCGGGCGTTGATGATCCGGCTGACCACCGCGACATGGCCCAGACGCATCCGCGGATTGGACCGGAAGGCGAGCACACTGCCCGGCTCCGGCGTCTGTCCCCGCGCATAAACGCCGGCCGCGTGGTCCCACCACTGCCAAGCATTCCCGGCCAGGGCGATCCCGGAGTCGCTCCGCGCGAACGGGACACAGGAGATGCCACCGCCCCTCGCGGCCTGCCGCCACCGTGGGGCGATCTTGCCATGCCACGCGACGCGCGCCGGGCGATGCCCCGCAATCAGGGCGTGATGGGCAACCATGGCGTGGGACCCCGGTCTGCTCCGGGTTGTGGCGGACGCGAGGGCATCATGAGCGACCAATTGAATTGAAAACGTCAGAAGCGACCCTAGAATGACAGCATTCGCGCCGGTTCCCCGCACCCGCATCAGCCTGATCCCCCGGTTTCTTGTCCAGCTCTGACCGGCGGTAGCATCAGGGTTGCAATGATGACAACCCACCGTGTGAGCGGTTTCACTGACGCGGCGCGAAATCGTTGATGCAAGCCTGTGGATAAGTCTTCTATCCGGGAAAAATATCCTAATCACCAAAATTTGATGCAAGCGCGACAAGGACCGGTTCGACCGAATCCGGCACGCCCTGGCATGCTCAAAGTTTGGCCGTGGTAGCGCAACCCTTCTGACCCATCCCGAATCGGCGGCGGCTGACGGCGCGGGAACGCGGGGACCGACGGGACGGGGACGCGGCAGCGTGCGGACCGCGCCGTGCCAGCCCGCTCGCGCTCGACACAACCCGCACGTCACCCATCCAGCACGCCACCCAGCGAGCGGCCAGCAGCCAGTCCTTGCGGCACGCGCCTGTCACTAACGGACAGGCCGGTTACTTGCAGGCGGTCACCATGATCTCGACCAGGATCTCAGGACTGGCCAGCTCCGCCTGCACGCAGGCGCGAACCGGAGCGCCGCCCGCCGGCAGCCACGGCGTCCACAGCTCGTTCATCGCGGCGCGGTCCTTGATGTGCTTTACCCAAATGAGCGCCTGCAGCAGCCTTGTCTTGTCGGTGCCGTGGGTTTCCAGCATGTGGTCGATCTGTTGCAGGATATCGGCCGTCTGGCCCTTGATGTCCTTGCTGGTGTCCCGCGCGGTAATGCCCGGAAGGTAAACGAAACCGTGGTACTCCACGGCCTTCGACAGAATGCTGCCCGGCTCGGTGCGAATAATCTTGCTCATGGCCTCCCCTTTGCCCCAATGCGGTCGGTGGTGTCGCTTCTAGGCGATGCCGGCGGCTCAGGCCAGTGTCTCGCTCGCCTCCAGCACCCTCGCCTCCAGAACCCGGCGCCTCCAGCACCGGCGCCCTCAGGGCCGCGCGACGGGACCGTAACCGGGCGGCGGCGCGCCTTGCTCCGGCGTCCGGCTGCCCTCGACGCCGGTGTTGCGCTCACAGTCGCTTACCATGCTGTCGCGCTCATAGATGCCGGAGAGGGTCCGGTCTTCCACACCCGGCGCATAACTGCCGGAGAACGGCGTGTTCACGTCGGCGGGCGGGGCGTAGATCGTGTCGCGGTGGCGCATGTTGTACACCTCGTCGGCGCGCTGCTGGCACGCCTCCGCGGTTTGCGCATTCGCCTGTGCTTGCGGGCTGCCGGGCGCCGGGCCGCC
>DATHNI010000516.1:0-19753 GCA_035486135.1 Acetobacteraceae bacterium | reverse complement strand
TGGTGTATTTCTTCTGCCTCGAGGCACCGTTCACCGGCGGCGAGGATGGCATCCAGCAAGTGCCGCGTGGGCATCTGTTCGGCGTGATCAACCTGAACAACGACATGGCGATGTACTGGGTCGTGGCCGCGGTGTTCATCGCCGGATTCCTGCTGATCCATCGCATCATCCATTCGCCATTCGGCCAGGTGCTGAAGGCGATCCGCGAGAACGAGCCGCGCGCCACATCGCTCGGCTATCGCACCGACGACTACAAGCTGATCGCGTTCATCCTGTCCTGCATGTTGTCGGGCGTCGCCGGCGGCACCAAGGCGATCGTGTTCGGCATCGCGACGCTGACCGACGTGCACTACTCCACGTCGGGCGAGGTGGTGCTGACCACATTGCTGGGCGGGTTGGGCACGGTGTTCGGACCGGTGGTCGGCGCGGTGGTGGTGACGGCGATGGAGAACTACCTGGCGCAGTTCGGGTCATGGGTGACGGTGACGCAGGGCGCGATCTTCGTGCTGTGCGTGCTGGCGTTCCGCCGCGGGATCGTCGGCGAGATCGGCGCCGCGCTGCGACTGGGTCTGTAGGGAACGCCGCGGGGCGACGCCGCAGGCCGTCCCAACCGCCATGGCCGGGTAACGCGTAACCTCACCTGGAGCGACCGGGTCCAACTAGCCCCAACGCGGATCGGCGCCTTGGCGAAGCGGTCCGGCCGCCGGGTCAGTTCGGCAGCAGCCATCACGGTTTCATGGCGATGCGGCTGGAGAAGGATACGCTCGACTTCAGCTTCATCGACGATTTGGGGAATACGCTCTATCGCGTGGACATCCCGCGTCAGGCGTAGGTCAAGCGACAGTGTAGATGACATGACAGGCGTAGGTGATGCGTTGCTTTGCGCGATTCATGCGGGGTCGCGCGGCTGCGTCCTCTCCCGTCGTGCCGACGAAGATCGGCATCCACGCCTTTGTTGCCCAACCGCAAGTAAGTCGTGGATGCCGACAGGAGCCTGCCACCGGGCACTTGACCCGGTGGTCGGCATGACGGGGCGGACGTTCCTCAACCCCTGGCGCAGCATTGGTGGGCGAGGGATTGATCGTCGGTCGCTACCCGCTAGTATCTGCGCTCGCCGCCGGGTAGAAACGCCATGAATTTCGACTTTTCCGACGACAGCAAGCTGTTGCGTGAACAAGCGCAGCGGTTCCTGCGCGAGCAATGCCCGCCCAAGGCAGTCCGCCACGTGTTGGAAGGTCACGCACCCTATAGCCCGGAGCTGTGGCGGGCGATGGCCGAGATGGGCTGGCTCGGCGCCGCGATCCCCGAAATCCATGACGGCGCCGGGCTTGGCTATGAGGCGCTGTGCGTGCTCGCGGAGGAACTGGGGCGTGTGCTGGCGCCGGTGCCGTTCACCTCGACAGTATGCCTTGCCGCAGAAGCCATCCTCGCCGCCGGCACCGAGGCGCAGCAGCGCGAGTACCTGCCGCAGATCGTGCGCGGCGAACTGATCGCGACGTTCGCCCTGGCGGAGGGCGCCGGTGACCCGCGCGAGGCGGGGGTTCGCGCGCGGCTGTCCGACGGCCGGATCACCGGCACCAAATGGCCCGTGCCGGATGGCTCGATCGCGCAGCTTGCGGTGGTCGTGGTGCGTGACGCATCCGGCATGTCGCTCGCACTGGCCGATCTGACCGCGACCGGCGTACATCGCAGCGCCTTGCCGATGGTGGATCCCAGTCGCAACCACGCGAAAATCGATTTCGACAGCGCGCCGGCAGCGCTGCTCGGCGCATCCGGACAGGGCTGGGAGATCGTGCGGCGCTTGCTCGATCGCGCCGCGATCCTGACCGCGTTCGAACAGGTCGGCGGCGCCAGCGCAAGCCTGGAAATGGCGACGGCCTATGCGAAGGAGCGCTTCGCGTTCGGCCGGCCGATCGGCTCGTTCCAGGCGATCAAGCACAAGCTCGCCGACGTTTATGTCGCCACCGAACTGGCGCGCTCGAACGCGTATTACGCTGCCTGGGCGTTATCCACCGATGCGGCCGAGTTGCCGTTGGCCGCGGCGACCGCACGGGTGTCCGCTTCCGATGCATTCTGGCTTGCGGCGAAGGAGAACATCCAGGTGCACGGTGGCGTCGGCTTTACCTGGGACTACGACTGCCACCTGTTCTATCGCCGCGCCAAGCTGCTGGCGCTGTCGCTCGGCAGCCAGCGCTATTGGAAAGATCGCGTGGTCGCCGAACTGGAAACGCGCAACGCCGCCTGACAGGCGCAGGAGAACGTCCATGGACTTCGACGACACCCCCGCAGAAGCCGCGTTCCGCGCCGAGGCACGTGCCTTCCTGAACGCCAACGCCGCGCGCAAGCAGCGCAGCAGCGGTGCGCATCGCTACGGCGACACCGATGCCGCGGAGATTGCGCGCGCCAAGGCGTGGCAGGCGAAGAAGGCCGACGCCGGGTTCGCCGGCATCACGTGGCCGAAGGAATGGGGCGGGCGTGGCGGTACGCCGATGCAGCAGATCATCTGGAACCAGGAGGAAGCGGAGTACGACGTCCCACACAACGTGTTTCTGATCGGCCTGGGGATGTGCATCCCCACCATGATCGCCTATGCGGCGCCCGAACATTTGCAGCGTTATGTGCGTCCGGCGCTGCGCGGCGAGGAAATCTGGTGCCAGTTGTTCTCCGAACCCGCCGGCGGATCGGATGTCGCCGGCCTGCGCACCCGCGCGGAGAAGCGCGGCGATGAATGGGTGATCAACGGCCAGAAGATCTGGACCTCCGGCGCGCATTATTCCGATTATGGCCTGCTGCTGACGCGCAGCGATCCGAACGTGCAGAAGCATGCCGGGCTGACGGCGTTCTTCATCGACATGCATGCGCCGGGTGTGGAGGTACGGCCGATCCACCAGATGTCCGGTGCATCGAACTTCAACGAGGTGTTCTTCACCGACCTGCGCGTGCCGGATGCGGACCGGCTCGGTGCGCCGGGCGCGGGCTGGAAGGTGGCGATCACCACGCTGATGAACGAGCGCCTGGCGGTCGGCGAAATCCGCCGGCCGGACCTTGCGGATTTGATCGAGCTGGCGCGGTCGGTGGAACTCGATGGGCGGCCGGCGATCGCCGATCCGTCGGTACGCGAGCGGATCGCCGACTGGCATGCGAAGTCGCAGGGGCTGACCTATACGCGGTTCCGCATCCTCACCGCGTTGTCGCGCGGGGCGACGCCGGGGCCGGAGAATTCCATTGCCAAGGTGGTGAACGCGGCCAAGCTGCAGGAGATCGCGTCGTTCGGCATGGACCTGCTGGGCATGGCGGGCGGCGTGATGGATCCGGAACTCGCACCGATGCACGCGATGTTCCAGGACGCGCTGCTGTCGTCGCCCAGCCATCGGATCGCCGGCGGGACGGATGAGATATTGCGCAACATCATCGCCGAACGCGTGCTGGGTCTGCCGGGCGATGTGCGTGTAGACAAGGATGTTGCGTTCAATCAATTGCCGAGCGGGAGTCGATAGATGAACAACACAGTCCACCTCTCCCGCTACGCGGGAGAGGTCAAGACGCGAAGCGTCGAGGGTGAGGGGCGCAGCGCACGGAGGGGTCGTGCGTTACGACCCTCACCCGGCGCTGCGCGCCGACCTCTCCCGCGTAGCGGGAGAGGTGTACTGTGACCCGCACCCTCCGCGGCCAGACCGCGATCGTCGGCATCGGCGAGACCACCTACTACCGGCACGGCCAAGCGCCCG
Organism: Acetobacteraceae bacterium; assembly: GCA_035486135.1. Lineage (GTDB taxonomy): Bacteria > Pseudomonadota > Alphaproteobacteria > Acetobacterales > Acetobacteraceae > JASHVB01. Next base: position 16,025 of record DATHNI010000516.1, on the reverse strand, counting down.
ACGCCGAATTCAAACTCGCCCTGCAAGCGGTGGTCGCTGCGTGCAAGGACGCCGGCATCAGCCCACACGACATCGACGGCTTCGCCTCCTACGGCAACGACCGCAGCGAGGCCGGCCGCCTCGCCGCGGCGCTGGGCGTAAAGGAACTGCGATTCTCCAACATGTTCTGGGGCGGTGGCGGAGGCGGCGTGTGCGGCGCAGTCGGCAACGCCGCCGCGGCGGTTGCCACCGGCATGGCGGACTGCGTCGTCGCGTTTCGCTCGCTGGCGCAAGGCCAGTTCGCGCGCTACGGCCGCGGCACGGGAGCGCCGTTAGCGGCGGGCGACGACCAGTTCATCATCCCCTATGGCGTGATGTCGCCGGCGCAACGTTTCGCCATGAAGGTGACGCGCTTCATGCACGACCATGGCATCCGCCAGGAAGCGCTGCGGGCGATCTCGCTCGCCTGCTACCACCATGCGCAGAACAACCCCAACGCCGTGATGCGCGGCCGTCCACTGGACGCGGAGAAATACGACGACTCGCGCTGGATCATCGAGCCGTTCTTCCACCTCTACGATTGCTGCCAGGAGAACGACGGCGCCGCCGCGGTGATCGTCGTGCCCGCCGACCGGGCCCGCGACTTTCCGCACAAGCCAGCCTGGGTGATGGCCTGCGCGCAAGGCTGCGACCATCGCAGCGCGGCACCGGTGCACAACATGCCGAACTATGCCAGCTCGCATTTCCGCCAGATCGGGCCTCGGCTTTACGACATGGCGAAGCTGACGCCAGCCGACATGGGCATCGTGCAATGCTACGAGAACTTCACCGGCGGCGTGCTGATGAGCCTGGTGGAGCATGGCCTGGTGCGCGCCGAGGAAGCCAACGACTTTCTGGTTCCCGACAACCTGCTCGCACCGGACGGGAAAATGCCGCTGAACACCAGCGGCGGCAACCTCGCGGAATGCTACATGCACGGTCTGGAACTGGTGAACGAGGCGGTGCGGCAGATCCGCGGCACGGCGATCAACCAGGTGAAGCGCAACGACGCCGCGATCATTATCGGCGGGCCGATGGTGACGCCGGTGAGTTCCCTGATCCTCGGCTCGGAGGCCGTGCTATGAGCGAAACATATCTGCCGGAGGGCCTGCCGGCACCGAACTCCGGCGACACGCTGACCGCGCCATATTGGGAAGCCGCGCGAGCGAGCAAATTGCGCATCCAGAAGTGCCGTGGCTGCGGCGCCTGGCAGTGGGGACCGGAATGGATTTGCCACCGCTGCCATTCGTTCGACCTGGCATGGGAGGACGTGGTAGGGCAGGGGCGCATTTACAGCTATCAGCGTCCGCACCATCCGGTGCATCCGGCGCTGAACGGCCATGGTCCGTATATCGCAGTGCTGGTCGAACTGCCGCATGCCGGGAGTGTGCGCATGGTCGGCAATCTGCTCGGCGATCCGCGGCAGGAGGTGCGCATCGGCGCGCCGGTCGAGGCGGTGTTCGAACACCACGATAGCGCCGATCCGCCATTCACGCTGGTGCAGTGGAGAGTGGTGTAGGCCGGCAAGCAGGGCGACACTGCCCCCGTGTCATGACCGGGCTTGGCCCGGTCACCCACGTCTTTGCTGTCTGGCACGAAGGAAAGCCGTGGGTGACCGGGCCAACCCCGGTCATGACACGGTGGGCAGTGTCGCCCTACTTGCCCGTCATTTGCGTTACCCCGCTGCGAACGGACCGATTGCCCGTAGCAATGCCTCGATCTGGTCCGCCCATCGCATCGTGCTCATGAACCGCGCCGCGCGGGTGCCCTGCGCGGCCGCGGCGTCCCGATCGCGCCAGACGGCCTCCAGCGCCTCCAGCATCTCCTCCACGTCGCTCTCGCCCCAATCGGTCGTGTCGTAATGCGCGCTCTGCGGCGTCCCCTGCCGCTTCAGCGGCAGCGCGATGTCATGCCCTAGCAAGTCCAGATGCCCGGTATTGGCAGACAGGATCGTCGGGATGCCGCAGGCCAGGCATTCCATTGCGACGAGATTGGTGCCGCCCTCGCAGCGATTGGGGAACAGCGCCACATCCGCCTCCCGCACCACGTGCGGCATGGCGATGTTTGGTGTCAGGCCAGCCGAGACGATCGCGTCCTCCGGAATGCCGTTGGCCACTGCCCAACCCACCACGTCCGGCGTCCCGTCGGTCGCCCGGGGCGGCGGCGTGATGCCGCGATGCCCCACCGCCCGCGCCGCAAGCTCCGACCACGGTGAGTGCCACGCAGTGACCAGCAGCGCCTCGGGATGCCGCTGGTGGAAGGCGCGGAACGCGGCCAGCACGAGGTCCTGCCCCTTGCGGTATTCCAGCTTCCCGCCGGAGAACACCACGAACCGGCCAGGGAACAGGCCGCCACGCGGCCCGGGGTGGAACAGCGCCGTGTCAACGCCTTGCAGCACGGTGGCGACCGGGCCGATGCCTTGCCGGCGCAGCACCTCTGCATTCCAGCTCGAACCGGCGACGATCAGGGCGAACCGGTCCGCCCGCCGCCGCGCCTCCGGCCCCAGGGTCGCCGCGTCCAGGAATGCGACCCCGATCGACGGCCGCCCGGACAGGCGCTTGCCGTGCGCGCCGGCCGGGGACACCAGGCCGTTGCCCATGCCCTCCAGCAGCGTGGCGCCGATCTCCACCTGCGCTCCCTCGGCCGCCCCCAGCGCGGTCCACACCGGCGCCGAATGCTCTGCCAGCGCGGCCAGGCGCCAGTTGCGCAGCGGATCGAGCACCACGTCGAGCGGGCCGAATTGGACGGCGCAGAACGGCATGACCGCCGGATGGTCCGCCAGGTGCAGCATGAGGTTGAGCCCGTAGATACCCCAGCCGAAAAAGCTCGACACGCCCCAGGAAAACACCAGGGGCCGGCGGGCATCGGCGCGCGCAATGGAGATGATGGGACGCTCGCTCATCGGTTGGCAGCCGTCTTGCCGCAAGCGGCGGATCGGGGCAACGTCCGCGCCCGGCCGGCCGGAGAGGAAGGATTGCCATGCGTCGTCAGTTGCTTGCGTCCGCTGTGCTATGTGGAGCGTTGCTTGGGATGGCGCCGTCCGCGTTTGCCCAGCAGAACGGCATCGCGGTCACCGATGCCTGGTCCCGCGTGGCGATGGCGGGCCGGACCGGCGTCGTCTACCTGACCATCACCGATTCCGGGGCGCCGGATAGGCTGACCGGCGCGAGTTCGCCGGTCGCCGCGACCGCGACCCTGCACGAGACCACCGACGACCATGGCGTGATGAAGATGCGCCCGGTGGCGGCCCTGCCGGTCCAGCCGGGCAAGCCGGTGAAACTTGCCCCTGGCGGCTACCACATCATGCTGGAGGGGTTGAAGCAGCCGCTGCAACCGGGCGAGACGTTCCCGCTGACGCTGACCTTCGCCAATGCCGGGACGATCGCCGCCACCGCCACGGTGCAGAAGGGCGCCGGCATGGCGATGGACCACGGCTCCATGGGCGGCATGCCGATGCAAAACGGATCGCCGCCGGCCACGCCGGCCGGATCTCCGCCAGCCGCCATGCCGGGCATGACAATGGGTGGCACGCCGCAGCATTGAGCGCGCGGACCGGCGCCGCATCGACAATGACCGCCATGCAACGCACGGCGGCGTGGCTGGTCGCGCTGCCCGGGTTTACCGACGGCTCCGATTTGCTGACATGGTTCGCCGGGTCCAATCCGGCCATGACGCTGCACGCATCGAGGTAACCGATGAAGACCGTCTTCGTATTGTTCGACTCGCTCAACCGGCATTTGCTCGGCGCCTATGGCGGCAGCCGGATTCCAACGCCGAATTTTGATCGCCTCGCCGCACGCAGCCGGCGGTTCGACCGGCACTATGTCGGCAGCCTGCCCTGCATGCCGGCGCGGCGCGACATGATGACCGGCCGGCTGTCGTTCCTGCATCGAAGCTGGGGACCGCTCGAGCCGTTCGACAATGCGTTTCCGGAACTGCTGCATCGCGCCGGCATCTACAGCCATCTCGTCACCGACCATTATCACTATTGGGAAGACGGCGGCGCCACCTACCATAATCGCTACGACAGCTACGAATTCGTGCGTGGCCAGGAGGGCGATCGATGGAAGGCCATGGTCCAGCCTCAGTGGGAGCGGCTGCGGGAACTCTACCACGCCCGTCAGTTCAGCACCGAGCACCGCAACCGCCGCGCCCAGGACGTTATCAACCGCGAGTTCATTCGGGACGAGAAGGATTTTCCGTCGGTGCAGTGCTTCGCGCACGCCTTCGACTTCCTCGACCGCAATCGCGACGCCGACGGCTGGCTGCTGCAGCTTGAAACCTTCGATCCGCACGAGCCGTTCTACGCACCGGCCCGCTTCAAGCAGCCATTCGATACCGGCTGGACCGGTCCGATCCGCGACTGGCCGCGCTACGGGCGGGTCGATGAACTGCCGGAGGAATGCGAGGAACTCCGCGCCAACTACTACGCCGTCGTCGCGCTCTGCGATTTCTTGCTCGGCCGGCTGCTGGATTACTTCGACGCTCACGATCTGTGGAAGGATACCGCCCTGATCGTCACCACCGATCACGGCTTCCTGTTGGGTGAGCATGATTTCTGGGCCAAGAACCGCATGAACCTTTATGAGGAGATCGTGCACATCCCGTTATTCGCGCACGATCCGCGGCACCCGTCGCCGGGCGCGCAGACCACGGCTCTGACCCAATCGATCGATCTGGCGCCGAGCTTCCTCGATCTGTTCGGCGCTGCACCGGCAGCGGAAATGCAGGGCCATTCGATCTTCGGCGCCGCCCACGCGGCAACGAAGCTGCGGGACGCCGCGCTGTTCGGCTATTTCGGCGGTGCGGTCAATGTGACAGATGGGCGCTACAGCTATCATCGCTTCCCGGCGGACCTGCGGGCGCAGGAGATCTACCAGTACACGCTGATGCCCACGCACATCGCGTCCCGGTTCCTGCCCGAGGAGCTTGCCCAGGCAAGCCTCAGCGAAGCCTTTCCGTTCACCAAGGGTGCCAGGCTGCTGAAGGTGCCGGTGACGGAGCGCTCGCCGATGTTCAATAACTACGGTCCCGGCGCGCTGCTGGAAAGCGACACGCGGCTCTATGACATCGAGGTCGACCCCGGTCAGGCCACGCCCCTCGCCAGCCCAGAGATGGAGCGCTTCATGGTGTCGGCGATGGCGCGGCTGATGCTGGCCAATCAAGCGCCACCCGAGGCATTTGTCCGGCTTGGATTTCCGGTGCCGCCGGCAGCGGCCTACACTGCGGCGGCGACGGGATGATCCCGCCGCACCTGAAAAGCCGCGTGGGCGATCTTCGGCAGTTCGCCAACGTGCGACGTATCAGACTCGACGACGGCCCCGAACGCGGCGTGCGGGCGCTCGCATTTTCCTCCGGTGGTGGATTGGATTTTTGGGTTCTGTCCGATCGTTCACTGGATATCGGTCCGTTGTGGTGGCGCGGCCAGGCCCTGGCCTGGCAGGGGCCGGCCGGATTCAGGAGCCCGGCCTACCATGATCCCGAAGGTGATGCTGGCCTCGGCTTCAACCGAAGCTTTTCCGGGTTCCTGGTGACCGGCGGGCTGAACCATATCCGCCATCCGGCCGGCGGGCAGCCGCTGCACGGCCGGCTGCCGTTCACGCCGGCCCGCGTTCTGGCGTACGGGGAGGACTGGGATCGCGACGACCCGATCCTGTTCTGCGAGGGCGAGGTAATCCAGGCGCGTCTTGGTGCCGAGGCGCTGCGGCTGCGGCGGCGTATCGAGTCACCGGTCGCGGGGTCCAGCCTGACGATCACCGACACGGTGGAGAACCTCGCCAACACACCTTGCCGACAGGCGAGCCTCTATCATTTCAATCTCGGTTTTCCGGCGCTTGCGGACGGGACAATGGTCGAAGTGCGGGGTCGCACATTGCTCGGCCCGCTGCGCGTGCCCGATCCGGCACTGCCGTCGGAAAGTGTCAGCTATCCCGTCACTGACGATGACCCCGCCGCGTGTACGGTGTCCACGCCGTGGCCCGACGGCGGCCGGTTGCAAGTTCGCTTCGAATGGTCTGCGGCCTCGCTGCCGCATCTGCAACTCTGGCACAATCTCCAGCCGCGCGTTTGCGTGCTCAGCATCGAGCCGTGCACGAGCGCGCGGGCCGGCGGAGGGCTCAGCGGGGAGGAGAAGATTTTGGAGCCAGGCGAAAGCCGCCGCTACTTCCTGCGCGTAACGGCGGCGAGTGCGGCAAACTAGTGTTGTGACCCTAACGATTCGAGCCCTTCGGTGGGAGCGGTCGTCCCAATCCGTCATGCCGACGAGGAGCCTGCCCCGAGCGAAGGCCGGGGTCGGTGTCCACGACTTTCCTTGATGCACGCAACACGTCGTGGATTACGGGCCGGGGCCTGCCCCCAGGCACTTGAGCCGAGGCCCGCCACGACGGTGTGGGCGACGGGTCGAAGCTCAGCCGCCCCGTCATGCCCGGGACGGCGCGGCCAGGCTTTTGCTATTCCGCCGCCTTTCGCCGCTGCGCTGTGTAGCGGTTCTCCGGCACCGGCAGACCGAGATGGTCGCGCAACGTGCGCCCCGTGTATTCGCAACGGAACACTCCGCGGCGCTGCAACTCCGGCACCACGAGGCGGCAGAAATCCTCCAGCGGCCCCGGATAATAGTTGCAGATCACGTTGAACCCGTCCGCGGCATCCTCCGCCAGCCAGGTCGCCAGCTCGTCCGCGATATACTCGGCGGTGCCGACCAGCACGCGATGTCCCATCGCCGCCGCGGTATGCCGCGCGATCTGCCGCAGTGTCATGTTCTGTTCGCGCGCGGTGCGCATCACCAGGTCCTGGCGCGCCTTGGCCGCATTGCTCGGCGGCAGTTCCGGCAGCGGGCCGTCCAGCGGAAATTTCGACAGATCCAGGCCACCCGAGATATGCGACATCGACTGCAGCGCCAGGTCGTCGGGCAGCAGCGCCTGCAATTCCTCATAGCGCTCGCGCGCCTCGGTCTCGGTGCGCCCCAGTACTGGCGTGATACCGGGCATGATCCTGATATCGTCGGCCGAGCGCCCGTAACGTGCTGCCCGCCCCTTCACGTCGGCATAGAACGCGCGCGCCTCATGCAGTTGCGTCTGCGCCGTAAAGATCACATCGGCCGTCTTTGCCGCCAGCTCGCGCCCGGCTTCCGAAGACCCGGCCTGTGCCACGATCGGCCGTCCCTGCGGCGAGCGCGCCACGTTCAACGGCCCGCGCACCCGGAAATGCCTTCCCACGTGATCGAGGAAATGCACCTTGTCGCGGTCCATGTAGACGCCGCTGGTTTTGTCGCGCAGAAGGGCGCCGTCTTCCCAACTGTCCCACAACCCGACTACGACATCATGGAATTCCGCCGCGCGTTCGTAGCGCCGCGCGTGGTCCACATGCTCCTCGTAGCCGAAATTCTGCGCCTCGTCCTCGATCTGCGAGGTGACAAGATTCCAGCCGGCGCGTCCGCCGCTGACGTGATCGATCGAGGCGAACCGCCGGGCGATGTTGTACGGCTCGTTATAGGTGGTGGTTGCCGTGGCGATCAGCCCGATATGCGTCGTCACCGCAGCCAGCGCGCAAAGCAGCGTCGTGGGCTCCAGCTTGACGATCCGGCTAAGCCGGGTTCGTGTCATGTCGCCGCGGGCCAGGGCGCGGCTGCCGTTCACCGCCGCGGTATCCTGGAAGAAAATGGTGTCGAATTTCGCCGCCTCCACCACCTTGGTGATGTGGGCGTACATGCGAAAGTCCATGTCCGCCGTGGGCACCGCATTCGGATGCCGCCAGCCGGCCAGATGATTGCCCGGTGTGCTGAAGAACCCGCCCAGGCTGAGTTGCCGCTTACGCATGGGACCACATGCCTCCCCCTTCCTTTGTGGGAGGGGGCCGGGGGGAGGGGTGCGTACAAGCACAGTCGTCGATTGTACGCACCGCTCCCCCCAGCTCCCTCCCACAAGGGGAGGGGGAGCTTATCAAAGCGAAGGTAATGCTCATGCCACTGCTTCCCGCGCAAACATATTGGCAGGCACCGGGACGCCGAGGTTGGCGCGCAGCGTCGTGCCCTCGTACTCGGTGCGGAAGATGCCGCGGCGTTGCAGTTCCGGTACTACCAGCGTGACGAAGTCCTCCACCGGCTTCGGGTAATGTGCGAACAGCAGGTTGAAGCCGTCACAGGCGTCGGCCTCCAGCCATTCCTGCATGTCGTCGGCGAGCTGCGCCGGCGTGCCATAGGCCACGCGATGTGCCTGCGACATGCCCAGCACGCGGCCGATCTCGCGGATGGTCATGCCGCGCCGGCCCATCTCGACGATCATGTCCTGCCGCGCGCGGGCGGCGTTGCTCGGCGGCAGGGGCGGCAACGGACCGTCCGGCGGATAGTCGTAGATGTTCAATCCGCCGCACAGCCGGGCCACACCGCGCAGGCCGACCTCGTCGTCCACCAGCTCGCGAAGCTGTTCGTATTTCTCGCGCGCCTCGGATGCAGTGCGGCCGACAATCGGCATCAGGCCAGGGAAGATGCGCAAATGCTCTGGCCCTCGGCCGTAGTGTGACGCGCGGTTGCGCATTTCGGCGCAGAACGCCTTGCCGTCCGGGATCGTGGTCTGCGCGGTGAACACCATGTCGGCGGTGCGCGCCGCCAGCTCCATGCCAACATCGGAGGACCCCGCCTGGGCGATCACTGGCCGGCCCTGCGGCGAGCGTGCCACGTTCAGCGGACCACGCACGGTGAAATGCTTCCCCCGGTGGTGCAGCATGTGCATCTTGCGGTGGTCGAACCAAACGCCGCTGGCTTTGTCGCGCAGGAACGCGTCGTCCTCCCAACTGTCCCACAGCCCGACCACCACGTCGTGGAATTCCGCCGCGCGCTCATAGCGCAGTGCGTGATCCAGATGCGCATCGAGGCCGTAGTTCATCGCCTCGTCCTCGGCCTGCGACGTCACCAGGTTCCAGCCGACGCGGCCGCCGCTGATATGGTCGATCGTCAGGAAGCGGCGGGCGACGTTGTACGGCTCGTTGTAGCTGGTGGTGCAGGTCGAGATCAGGCCGATATTCGAGGTGATCGCGGCCAGGCCGGCGATGGCGCTGACCGGCTCGATATGCGCCTGGCGGCCGCTGCGCGGATTGAACGGCTTGCCACCATACAGCCCGGCGCTGCCGGGTACCGCGGCGCTGTCCTGGAAGAACATCGCGTCCAGCTTGCCGTGCTCCGACAGGCGCGCCAGTTCGGCCAGCATCGGGAAGCTCAGGTCGGTTTCTGCCACCGCGTCGGGGTGGCGCCACCCGGTGGGATGGCAGCTCGGCACGTTCATGAACGCGCCGAAGCGCAGCTTGCGGCGAGGTTTTTCGGCTGGCGTCAGAATCATGGTGCGGCGTGCTTCCCTTCGACCCGGCTGCCGCATGCCGCTGCTAACGACGCAGCGGCGCGGCAACCCCGAGAGAGATTGCTGCGCCGCAACGCGGTTCGCAATGACGGATCATCGCCGCCCGATCACTCTGGCCTGGACGACGCCCGGTCTGGACGAGGAGGGCCGCTACGACCATGGCCTGCACGACCGGTGGGCGAGTGTCAGCGGTGCCAGCCGCCGCCCCAGCCGCCGCGCCAACCGCCGCCCCAGCCCCAGCCGCCACCCACACCGATCGCGATGCCCGGGCCGAAATAGGCGGGGCCGTAGCCGTACGCGTAGGGGTAGTACGGCGGCGGATAGGCGTAACCCGGTGGCCCGTAGCCATAAGGCGGTGCGCCGTAGCCCCCGGCATAACCGGCTGGCGGGCCCTGCACGTTGTCGCCCTTCGACGCCATGCACTGCGCGTAGACCATGTCGTAACGCTGTTGCACACCGGCGCCCGAGGCTTGCGCGGCGCCGACGCCGGCGGAGCTGCCGACCAACAAGCCGGAGGCGGCACCGATCGCCGCCCCGACACCCGCGCCTGGTCCGCCGCCGGCCGCGGCGCCAATAGCCGCACCAGCCGCGGCACCGACCGCGGTGCCGGCGACCGCGCTGCCGACCGCACTGTTATTCGCAGCTTGCGTCGGCGACATGCCGCCGCTCTGTTGCGACGCCACCTGGCGGCAGAACCCGTCGTCCTGCTGGAACGCCTGGATGTCCTTGCCCTGCCCGGGCGTCGCCATCACGCTCGGACCGGGTGGCGGCGCCACGACGCAGCCGCCGAGCGCCAAGGCGGAAGCCAAACCGATGAAGACTGGTGCGCGACGCATGGCCCGGAATCCTTCGTGTTCGCCCTGGTAGCCGGAGTAACTGAATCGCAATCCTACACCGGCAATGCGTTCCAAGGCGTTAAATAATGTGTCTCCGTTGCGGATACGCCCTCCGCGTAAGCATCGCTGCCCGTCGCCTGGAGCTTGCCGTTCTGCCTACGGAATAGGGAGAGCCGCTGGAGACCCTCGAGGACGGCGGCACGCTACGATCTCCGCGAATACCCGATCGCGCAGAAGTCGCCGCCCATATGGCGTTCCTGCACCGGATCGTCGCTGACCCGGCCGGCAAGCTGCGCGGCGAAGGGATCGGCGCTGTCCAGCGGCACCCAGCCCAGCGCCTCGCGAGCATCGTCGCGCCACCAGGTCATGCGACTGTTGTTCGAGGCGCCCCACACCACGCTGCATCCCACCTGCGGCGTCACCAGGCAGCGCGCCACCAGGCGCGACAGGTCCGCATAGGACAGCCAGCTTGCCAGCATCCTCGCGTTCACCGGCTCCGGGAAGCAGGAGCCGATGCGGATGAACACGCTCTCCACGCCGTGCTTGTGCCAGTAGAGCCGGCCCATCAGCTCGCCATACGCCTTCGACAATCCATAGAACCCGTCCGGCAGGAACTGCGTGTCGGCGGGAAGCGACTCGGACCGTTCGTGAAAACCGACGGTGTGGTTCGAGGATGCGAAGATCACCCGCGCGCTTTCTCGCCGTGCTGCCTCGTAGATGTGGAACAGGCCGCGGATGTTCGGCCCCAGCACCTCCTCGAACGGGCGCTCCACTGACACGCCGCCGAGATGCACGATGGCGCCGCAGCCCTCCGCCAGCCGCAGCATGGTCACGCCGTCGTTCAGGTCTGCCTTGGTGAAGGACGCGCCGGAGGGAATGGCATCGGGGAACGGTGCGACGTCGGTGAGCTGGAGGGAGAATCCCTCGGCGGACAGCGACCGGGTCAGCACGCGGCCGAGGGCGCCGGACGCACCAGTCAGCAGCACCCTTGCCGGAGGCTCCGGTTTGGCAGCGGCAGTGGTCATGGCATGTTGGCTCCTCATCCGATTGTGGGGGGCCATCATGCGCACGCTGGAGCAAACCGCCAACGCCCTGGCGGACGGGAATACAACGAGCCGAGTGCTCGTGGAGGAATGCCTGGCACGCATCGCCGATCCGGCGGGGGAGGGGGCGCGGGCGTTCATCAAGACCGACCCGGACTGGGCGCGCACCTTGGCGGACGCGATGGACGCGCTGCGCCGGGCCGGGCGTGCCCCGGGGCGCTATGCCGGCATCCCGGTCGCGCTGAAGGATCTGTTCGACGTGGCGGGCCAGCCCACACCGGCCGGTTCGCGCGTGCTGGCCGATGCGCCGCGCGCCGTGGCGCATGCACCGGTGGTGCAACGCCTGCTGGCCGCCGGCTTCGTGCCGGTGGGTCGCACCAACATGACCGAGTTCGCGTTTTCCGGCCTCGGCATCAATCCGCATTATGGCACGCCCCTGTCGCCGTGGGACCGCGCGGCGGGGCGCATTCCCGGCGGCAGTTCCTCCGGCACCGCGGTTGCCGTGGCGGACGGCATGGCAGTCGCAGGGCTGGGCACCGATACCGGCGGATCGTGCCGCATTCCGGCGGCGTTCTGTGGGGTGGTCGGCTACAAGCCGACGGCGCGGCGGGTGCCGATCTCGGGCGTGCTGCCGTTGGCGCCGACCCTCGATTCGGTTGGGCCACTGGCGCCCAGCGTCGGCTGCTGCGCGGTGATCGATGCAGTGCTGGCCGGTGAAGCGCCGGCCCCGTTGCTTGTCGCTTCGCTCGCCGGGCTGCGGCTGGCGGTGCCGGAGAACCTGGTGCTCGACGGGCTGGACGCTACCGTGGCGACCGCCTTCGCGCATGCCCTGTCGGTGCTGGAGCGCGCCGGCGCCCGGCTGACCCACACGCGGTTTCCGGAGTTCGAAGAGATCCTGGTGGTGAATGCCAAGGGTGGGTTCGCGGCGTCCGAGGCCTATGCCTGGCATCGTGGCTTGCTGGCGTCGCAAGGCGACGGCTACGACCCGCGCATCCGGGTGCGCATCGCCCGGGGCGAGCATATGAGTGCAGCCGACTACCTGGATGTGGTTGCGGCGCGGGAACGCCTCGTGGCGAGGTTCGATGCGCGCACGCAGGAGTACGATTGCGTGGTGATGCCAACCGTGCCGATCGTGCCGCCGCGCGTTGCCGACCTGGACGACGAACGCGAATACAACCGGGTCAACATGCTGATCCTGCGTAATACGGCGCTGGGCAATTTCCTCGATCGCTGCGCAATCAGCCTGCCGTGCCATGGTGCCGGCGAGGCGCCGGTCGGGCTGATGCTGATGGGCGAGACACTTGGCGATGCGCGATTGTTCCGCATTGCCGCCGGGGTGGAGGCCGCGTTGGCGTACTAGTACCTCGCGTTACCGATTCTGCGGTGTTGCGGTGCGACTGGGAACGAGCCGAACAGGGCCGGCCAGAGCAATGGCACCACGACTGGGAGCAATGGCGGATGCCGGGAGGCGCTGCTGTCCGCAGGGTCGCGGCTAGGTCGGGTCGGAAGGTGCTGACTGTTTCTGGTAAATCTATCGCAAAGTTCGCCGAGACGCAGAGATCGCGAAGAAGGGCTTATTGATGACCGGACCTTGGCGCTGTCTGAGAAAGGCGACGATGCTGATTATTGCATGATGTCCCCCGAACGGCCCACCGGAACGGTTCAGAAACTTTTTCTTAGCGGCCTCAGCGTCTTTGCGAACTTTGCGATAAATATGCCGGAAGCAGTCAGCACCTCCGCTGCAAGCTAAGCGCGTGCCGCCCCGCTTCCGCCAATAACCCACGTCATTGATCAAATACATCGTGGCGGACTGGCCCTTCACCACCGCAATCGAGCACGTCGAACTGAAGACGCTGCAACCCGCAATATGAGCGACTCGCGGTACTAGCATTCCTGGGCGGCCGGCTGTCGGCGACCCCCCAGGATTGCATCGGCTCCGGCGCTTGTTGTGTTCGGGGGCTTGCCGCTTGGTCCCAGGGGCTCAGCGCATCTGAAGGTTAAGCACTTAACACGGAGAGCACGGAGAACCACGGAGCAGTACGGAGGCAATACGGAATGCTGTTTGCGTGCGCATTGACCGGGCGAGTCATCGGGCTGACCATCGAGGTGCATTGGCTGACCGGACCGGCATGTCGGAATCGATCAACTGACTGTCACGCGGCTCGGTCCATTGGTGTTGATCGATGGTTCCAATACTTTGTTTGGCGCGCCGTCGGCGATACCCCACTCGGTCCCCAGCTCGACACTCCGCAATTTGGCAGGGCAGTGGGACAGGGCCGGGTGCCAAGTCATTGCGGTGGCACGGGCTGCCTGGCAATCCGCCGGATTTCATCGCGGAGAAGGTACGGAGGACCGCAGAGAGCCGCGGAGTCCACGTGCCGTCTTTGCAGCCCGGGAGGCACATGGCCTCGGCGGTTCATGCGCGGCTGTTGAATGATGGCCCGCGGCGATGTGTCGTCAGAACAACTCCGTACTGCTCTGTACTGCTAACCTGGCAAATTCTGGTGCTGCGGTGATTTCCAGAATTCGCGTGGCGGCCAGAGTGGTTAGCGCCATAGCAAGCAAGACTCAACGCAAATGAACGCGAATGGGACTGGGGCGCCGCGGCTCGGCGCGAACGGTCGCGCGATGTCCACCGTGAACGATCGTGACTGACACAGGAATGTTCGCGTTTATCTGGGCTTATTTGCGTTCATTTGCGTTGAGTCTTGCTTGCTTTAGCGCGCAACGCACGATTGCGGCGGAGCGAGGCACAGCGGCGCGCCACAAGCATGCTTTGATAGAAATTGTTCCACGGCATTCCCTCCTTCTGGGCTGGTGCCTCTCACACGTGCCCCGCTTATCAGGAGGAGAACGGAACGCCGTACTTGCATTTGGTTGCTGCCAATGGCCGCGCTGAGGTTCTTCGTGGTCTCCGTGTTGAATGCTTGCGGCAGAATGGCTCGTACGGACCGCACGGCGTTATCGGAGATGACCGCTCCGCGCATGATACCGTGCCCCCGGCGCGCCCCGGCCTTCGCCAGGGCAGGCTTCGCCGCTTCCGTGGCGCATGTGCCACGGAAGCGGATATTTATCCTTTCTGGAAGGAAAAAAAGCTTGACTCACTCCTCCTACCCGAGGTAATGTCGATCCCGCAATGCGCGACCCACTCACCGATCTGGCCGAAGCCTACTCCACCGATAGCGATCGGGCCGGACCGGACGCGCTCGCGCATCGGCCGAAGTGGCTCGTCCATTGCCTCGCCCACCTGATCCTCTTCCTGCTACGGCGTTTGCTCGCCATCCACTCACCTCGCTTTTGCCGTCCGCAGTCACGGTGGCAGGACCGGCCGGATCTACCGGCGGGCTCGGCGCAGGCCGAGGCCGCGTCGATCCGCGGCCAATTCGGTAACGCGATCGCCTGGATGTGCTTCCGCCGCGGCATTGGGCCGGGGCATGCGGACTGGCCGGAGCTGTCCCGCGCCATCGTTGCGTTCGGCGGCAGCCTTAAGGGGTTCCGCGCCGGCGCCCCGGCCTGGGGGCTGCAATGGTGGGAAAATCCCAACGTCGTGCCCGGGATGATCGGGACGATCGCAGCGATGCCGACCGCGGCGGCGACCGCATCGCTGCTACAGCGCCAGGCCGTTGCGAATGTTGCGCCGCCGGCACCGGACGCCGCGGCCGCGGAAGCCGCGGATGCCCGGTTGCCCGCGGCAAGGTTGCCTGCGTCATGGCTGCCTGCATCAGTGCGTCCGCGAGTTGAACGTCCCGGCACCGGTCCGCCGACCGGGCCTCCTGCTGCCTGGGCAAGCTGCCTGGGACCGCCAACTCTATCATGTTTGACGCACGGGGCCGGAGCACGGCTGGCCCCGCTGTAGTGATTCCTGCCGACCGAAAATCCCGTGCCAGGCCAGGCGCGGCGTAGGCATTCAGGTCGCTCGACGCTCCGGCTTTTCCCCTCGCTATGCCCCTGGCTTTTTCCATGCGCTATGAGTGACACAGGGCGCTGGCGCTACGCGTAGGTAACCTGCGTCCCCGCATGCCCATCCGACCCGATCGCGAACCCGCCCGCGGCGTACGACCCAACCAGCATGAACGACGCTCTCGCCGCCCCGTCGGCCACCGTCAGCGACCCGCAACTGAACCCCACCGTCGTCGTCCCGGTCACGAACCCCATCCCCGCCGCATCGATCACATCCAGGCTCGTCGACGTCGGCCTCGCCTGCTCCGGCATACACCGCTATGACGCCGGCATTCTCCACCACGCCGGCCGTGCCGGTGATGCGTCCGCCCGTCGCGGTGACGTAGAACGTCGCACCGGCGGCGTTGTCCAGCGTGCCGGTTTGCACTGCCGCGGTGGGATCGCCGGATCCCAACGCGACGTCGCCGGACGACCAGTTGAGCCAGCCGTTGTTCTGCACCGTCCGCCCGCCGTCGATCGCGAAGCTGCCGCCGATCGAGCCCGCACCGAATAACTGCGTCGTGCCGCCGCCGCTCTGCACGCCGCCGGTCAGACTGGCGCCGCCGAACACCAGGAAGCTGCTGGAGCCGGTGAGCAGCGGGCCTGTGGCGGCGGCGGAGGATTGCCGGCAGGATTGCCGCGGCGGCCGGTGTCGTGACGGGACCGACGGTTCGACTTACTGACGCTGTTCCGCGGCACCGTCTTTCGGGCAATAAGAGGCTGGTGAAGCCCGACCTGGCCATCGATCGGCTGCTGGTCCAGCGCTTCGCGCTTGATCCGGGGCGATGTGTCTATATCGACCACAGCCAAACCAATGCCGCCGCGGCTGCCTTGCCTGGAAT
>DATHNI010000515.1:0-6037 GCA_035486135.1 Acetobacteraceae bacterium | reverse complement strand
TCCGGCCGGTTGATGCGGCCTCCGGCGGTCGCGTGGTGGATGCCGGCGAAGAAGTCGGTGTAGTCGCCGATCGCCGCCGGCAGATGCATGGTGCAGTCCGCCGCCGGATGCAGCAGGCGCGATGCCAGGGGCGCGACCCGGGCGTGGTCCGCGCCGTTGGCGTCGAGCAAATCCGACACGCGCCGCCGCAACGCCTGGCGCGCGCCGGCGCCCAGCGCGAGCAATGGGTTCAGTGTCGCGCCCGCCGCGGCCTCGGCGGCGTCGCGCGCGGGACCGGTGAACAGGCCGGCCTGCAACGCTGCGGCAATGTCGAAGATGGAGTCGCCGATTGCCACGCCGCCGCGCGCGCCGCCGTCCGGCGGGCTGAACACGCCGAGCGGCAGGTTCTGGACGGGAAACTCGCTGTGGGTGTTGGCGGATGCGACCCAGCTCTTGCGTGCCGGATCGTGCGTGGCGTCGATCATGGTTTCCTTCCCCTCGTCGTCATGGCCGCATTCAACCCGCCGCCCGTGCCGGGACCGTGGCGCAATAGCCGGCCGGGTCAAGTGCAGCCACACGCGACGGTGGCTTGCCGGGACACGGCGCCCTCACGACCACACGCCGGCCTTCCTGGAACGGCCCTGAGATTCGGGCATAAATGCCCGAGCACTCGGCAATGAAACCCGACCCGAAGGGCTTCCCGAGTCGGCAGAACCGTCGCCGCCACGGCTCTGACTGGGGCGTCGTGAACGAAAACGGTGAGGTGGGCTTTCCTGGGCGGCGATAAAGCACCCCAGCGTCTTCACCACGAGGGCAAATGCCCAGACGTGGATCGGGGCACGGCGGTCTCAGTTCCCGCCCCCGGGTGTGGCGATACTGTTCGGGCGCATGCTTCGCAAAGGTGGTCTGCCGGCAGAGCAGGCCTAAATATCGGTTGTCGAAGAGACCTCGTATTTCTGGACGTTGCGCGCAACGATCTCGACGCCAGCAAGTTCCTTCATCGTCGCCTGGAACTCGCCGTCAGCAAGATGCGTGGCGAGAGCTTTCTGGTCCCGCCAGACCTCGCTCATTCGTACCACGCTCGGGTCCAGGACATCGACCGCAAAGGAATACGCGATGCAGCCATCCTTCCTGCGGACGCGCGGGATATGGGCTTGGAGTATCTTGATGAAGGTATCGCGGTTGTTGGGCGCCACCTGCACGTAACCGGTCACCACCACGCTCGGGATGTTCGTCCCCATGTCATCCTCCTCGATCATACGGCCGCTGAAACTTGGCGATCTGACGTCGGGTAATCATCTACGATCCCCCTACTTCCGCTGAGTTTAGCGTCATCCGATCGGCCAGATCGAGGCAGCACTGCGCCTGCTGGGCAAGCGGTTGGAGGTTCGGGTGCTAGAGGCGACCTGATTCGGAACTTGCCTGACTTTCGGCCTCCAATCTGGCGAAAGCCTGCTCATGGCCGCACGAACTTCCGCCGCAGCCCCTGCCAGCACGCATCGTAGTCCCGCTGCAACTCGGGCATCGCCAGCGCGTGCCGGGTGGGCCGCAGCACCTGGCGCGTTTCGAACATGAACGCGAGCGTGTTGTCGATCCGATGCGGCACAAGATCGGCCGCCATCGCTCGTTCGGTCGTTTCGGCATCGGGGCCGTGTGCGCTCATGCAGGAATGCAGCGACAGCCCGCCCGGACTGAAGCCGCCCGCCTTCGCGTCATAGGCGCCGTGCACCAGGCCCATGCACTCGTTCATCACGTTGCGATGGAACCAGGGCGGGCGGAACGTATGCTCTGCCACCATCCAGCGCGGCGGAAAAATGACGAAGTCCACGTTCGCGGTGCCGGGCGCATCGGTCGGCGAGGTCAGCACGGTGAAGATCGACGGATCGCAATGGTCGAAGCTAACAGTGTTGATCGCCATGAAGCGCGCGAGATCGTACTTGTACGGCACGAGGTTGCCGTGCCAGGCCACCACATCCAGCGGCGAATGATCGAGTTCCGTCGCCCATAGCGTGCCGCTGAACTTCTGCACCAGTTCGGTCGGTTCGTCGCGATCCTCGAACCAGGCTGTCGGCGCCAGGAAGTCGCGCGGTTGCGCCAGGCCGTTGGAGCCGATCGGGCCCAGATCGGGCAGCCGCAGCACCGGGCCGTGGTTTTCGCAGATGTAGCCTCGTGCGGCGCCGTCCGGCAGCGCCACGCGAAAGCGCACACCACGCGGGATCACGGCGATCTCGCCGGGCGCGGCCAGCAGCCGGCCCAACTCGGTGTCGAACGCCAGGCGCCCCTGTTGCGGCACGATCAGCAACTCGCCGTCGGCATTCCAGAACACGCGCCGCATCGGCTGGTTGGCGCAGTAGATGTGCACCGACACGCCAGTTCCTGCCTGCGTGTCGGCGTTCGCCAGCATCGTCACCAGGCCGGCGACGAAATCCGCCGGTTCGGACGGCATCGGCAACGGATCCCAGCGCAGCCGGTTCGGCGTTTGCTCCGCAAGCGGCGTACACAGCCGGCCGTTATCGATCCGCCGATACGGCTTATGATCGGCCGAGGGGCGGATGCGATACAGCCAGGAACGCCGCGACTCGCGCCGCGGCACGGTAAACGGCGTGCCCGACAATTGTTCCGCGTACAGTCCAAGCGGCGGACGCTGCGGCGAATTCTGTCCAATCGGCAATGCGCCGGCGACCGCCTCGCTGGCGTGCTCGTTGCCGAAGCCGGTGAGGTACGCGAGCGGATCGAGCATGGCAGTCTCCCGTGATCAGAACGCGTCCGGCTGGCGTTCCGGCGCGGTGTCGCGGAACGCCGGGAGAGCGAGCGCGGCCGCTTCGGCACGCTGCAACGTCGGATACGCGTCAAGCGGGCATTTATAGCGCCGCGCGTTGGCCATCTGCGGCACCAGGCAGACATCCGCGACACTCGGCCCGTCGCCGAAGCAAAACGGACCAGGTCCGGCGTCACGCAGCATCGCTTCCAACGCGATGAGGCCCTCGGCGATCCAATGATGGTACCACGCGTCGCGCGCCTCGTCGGTTTGATCCATCGCCTGCTTGAGGTAGCGCAGCACGCGCAGATTGTTGAGCGGATGAATGTCGCAGGCGATCGCCAAGGCGAACGCACGAACCCGAGCGCGCGCCAGCGGATCGGTGGGCAGCAGATGCGGCGTGGGATGGGTTTCTTCCAGCCACTCGATGATGGCGAGCGATTGGGTCAGCACGCTGCCATCATCGGTGTCCAGCACCGGCACAACGCCGAGCGGATTTTTCGCGCGAAACGCCGTGGTGTTCTGTTGGCCGCCATCCTTCAGCAGGTGGACGAACTCGTGGGCCGGCGTCAGACCCTTCAAGGCCAGCGCGATGCGCACGCGCCAGGCAGCGGACGAACGAAAATAGGTGTAGAGCAACATGGCCGTTCTCCAAGGGGCGCCGGATCGACGATGGAGCCGGCGTTCCCAGGCGGCAGCATTGGCGTTATGAGAGAACGTCGCCTGGGGAGGAGACGAGGCTAAATGAAAAACCGGACCAGGGCCATGCCGGCACCTGGCGTGGCTGCCGCCACGTCACCAAGCGATTTTCGGCTGGAGGATTTTCTGCCCTACCAGTTGTCGGTGGCCGCGAATCGCATCTCGCGGCTGTTCGCCCGGCGTTATTCCAGCGCGTACGGCTTGACGATTCCGGAATGGCGCGTGCTGGCGACGATTGCCAGGTTCGGTACCGTGTCGCCGACGGCGGTGGGCGAATGGACGGCGATGGACAAGGTGAAGGTCAGCCGCGCGGCGGCGGGGTTGGTGACGCATGGGCTGATCCGCCAGTCGCCCGACCCGCAGGATGGTCGCGGCCGCCTGCTGCGCATGACGCGCAAGGGGGAGACGGTGCATCGGAGTGTCGTGCCGATGGCGCGAGCGCTGGAGGCCATGCTGGCCGAGGGTCTGGGACGCAACCAGTGGGTCGCGCTCAGCAAGGCGCTGGTGCGGCTCAATGCGCATGTGCAGAGCGTCGAGGGTCCGGATCCCGGCGAAGCGGTCGATTGAACTTGGGTGCCGCGCCCCCGCTATGACGGCGTGCGCGGGGACTCGCTTGTCACAAAAACTTCGCTAGGATTGGCACACGGGGTCGTCCGGGCCCTCGTGTGGCAGGACCGACACGCGGCCCGGGTGCCCTGGCAAAAAACATCAGGAGGCGCGGCCATGTCAGGAAACCAGAACGGCAGAAGTCCCCGCTCGGTGGCTCTGGTGGGGCCCTACAGCAGCGGCAAATCCACGCTGTTTGAGGCCATGCTGGACGCGGCCGGCGCACCGGTGAAGCGGCCCGCCGACCCGCGCAACCGCCCGATGACCACCGAGGTTCGCGTCGGCCACGCCAGCTATCTCGGCGATCCCTGGGCCTTGCTGGATTGTCCGGGCTCGATCGAGTTCGCGCATGAAATGTGCGGGGCGCTGGCGATGGTGGACCTTGCCGTCGTGGTTTGCGAGCCGGTGCCGGCCCGCGCGCTGACGGTGGCGCCGGCGCTGAAGCTGCTGGCGGATCTGGGCGTGCCGCACGTGTTGTTCATCAACAAGATCGATACGCTCGACGGCAGCGTGCGCGATACGCTGGCGGCGTTGCAGGCCTATGCGAAGTCGCCGCTGGTGCTGCGCCAGGTGCCGATCATCGATGGCCAGGCGGTGAACGGCTATGTCGATGTCGTCAGCGAGCGGGCGTATCGCTACCGCAAGGGCCAGCCGTCCGAACTGATGCAGATTCCTTCGGAGATGCACGACGAAGAGCAGGAGGCGCTGGGTAAGCTGGTGGAGACGCTGGCGGATCGTGACGACGCACTGCTGGAAAAAGTGCTGGAGGACATCAAGCCCACGCCTGACGAGATCTATCGCGATCTGCGCAAGGACCTGTCGGCCGGCGCGGTGATCGAGGTGCTGCTGGGCTCGGCGGAAAACGCCCATGGCGTGCGCCGGCTGTGGAAGGCGCTGCGGCATGACACGCCGTTCGTGGCGGAGACCGCCGAGCGCAAGGGCATCGGTGCCGACGGACCGCCGCTCGCGCAGATCTTCAAGACGGTGCACGCGGGCCATACCGGCAAGCTGTCCTACGCGCGCGTCTGGCGCGGGGTGATCAAGGACGGCGCGACATTGGGTGGGTCGCGGCTTGGTGGGATCTATCATTTCGCCGGCGGCGAGCTGGCGAAATGCGCCGAAGCGGGGGTGGGCGACATTGTCGCGTTCAGCCGGCTGGAGAGCGTGGCGACCGGGGCGACGGTGTCGCCCGGTGCAATGCCAGAGCAATTGCCGTTCCCTGAGGCTCCGCCGCCGGTCTATTCGCTGGCGATCGTGACGTCGGATCACAAGGACGACGTGAAGCTGAACGGCGCGTTGACCAAGCTGCGCGAGGAAGACCCGACGCTGTCGATGACGCAGGCGCAGGACACCAGCGAGACCGTGCTGCATGGCCAGGGCGAGATGCACCTGAACGCGACGGTCGCCAGGCTGTCGAACAACTACGCTCTGAAGGTGACGACGCACAAGCCGCAGGTCGCCTACAAGGAGACGATCCGCCGGGCGGTGCACGAGCATGGCCGGCTGAAAAAGCAGAGCGGCGGACACGGTCAGTTCGCCGATGTGAAGATCGATATTTCCCCGCGTGAGCGCGGCTCGGGGTTTGAATTCATCGACAAGGTGGTGGGCGGCGCGGTGCCTCGCAACTTCATTCCGGCAGTCGGTGAAGCGGCGGAGGAAGCGGCGAAGAAGGGACCGTTCGGGTTCCCGGTGGTGGATATTTCCGTCACGCTGGTGGACGGGCAGTTCCACAGCGTCGACAGCTCCGACATGGCATTCAAGACGGCGACCAGCCTGGCGATGAAGGAGGGGTTGGCGAAGGCCGATCCGGTGCTGCTGGAGCCGATCTATCGCGTGAGCATCAGCGTGCCGAACGACTACACCGCGCGCGCGCAGCGGCTGATCACCGGGCGGCGCGGGCAGATCCTCGGGTTCGCGGAACGCGAGGGCTGGCCGGGCTGGGACGACGTCGAGGCGCTGGTGCCGGAGGCCGAACTGCACGACCTGATCATCGAG
>DATHNI010000514.1:0-18864 GCA_035486135.1 Acetobacteraceae bacterium | reverse complement strand
GTTCTTGAACGAGACGGCGAACTACGCGCACGTGTTCCTCCCCGGCTCGACCTTCCTGGAGAAGGACGGCACGTTCATCAACGCCGAGCGCCGCATCAACCTGGTGCGCAAGGTGATGCAGCCGCGTGCCGGCTATGCGGATTGGGAGGTGACTCAGGAAATCGCCCGCGCCATGGGCGAGGACTGGAACTACACCCACCCGTCGCAGATCATGGCCGAGATCGCGCGCACCACGCCGACCTTCGCCGGCGTGACCTACGAGAAGCTGGCGCAGGGCTCGCTGCAATGGCCGGTCAACGACACGGCGCCCGAGGGCACGCCAGTCATGCATATCGGTGGTTTCGTGCGCGGCAAAGGCAACTTCGTCATCACCGAATACGTGCCGACCGACGAAAAGACCGGCCCGCGCTTCCCTCTCTTGCTCACCACGGGGCGTATCCTGTCGCAGTACAACGTGGGCGCGCAGACGCGGCGCACGGCGAACGTGGTGTGGCATCCCGAGGACATGCTGGAGATCCACCCGCACGATGCGGAACAACGTGGCGTGCGCGACGGCGACTGGGTGCGGCTGGCTAGCCGCTCCGGCGAGACAACTTTGCGTGCGCGCGTCACCGAGCGTGTGGCACCGGGCGTGGTCTACACCACGTTTCACCATCCGGCGACACAAGCCAACGTGGTGACCGGTGAGTTCTCCGACTGGGCAACCAACTGCCCGGAATACAAGGTGACGGCGGTGCAGGTCTCGCCGTCGAATGGACCGAGCCAATGGCAGGAATCGTATCGCGCGCTGACGACGGCGAGCAGACGCATTGCGGCGGTGGCGGCGGAATGACGGTGGAGGTCGCACCGCGCACCATGTGGCGCGGCGACGCGGCCACCGACAGCGTGCGCGCCATCCCGGAGGAAACGCCGGTTGCGTTGACCTATAACCACACGACGCACGCGGTCATGCTGGCGACGCCCGGGGACCTGCGCGACTTCGGCATCGGCTTCAGCCTGACCGAAGGCATCATCCAGCGCGGCAGCGAGATCGAGGAAATCGAGATCGTTCAGGCCGGCGCGGGCGTCGAGGTCCGCATGTGGCTGGCGCCGGACCGCATCGATGCGTTGACCGTGCGCCACCGCCGCCTCGCGGGTCCGAGCGGGTGCGGCCTGTGCGGCCTGCAAAGCCTGGCGGACGCGATCCGCCAGCCGCCGCGCGTCGCCGCCGATCCGCGGTTCACGCCGGCCAACGTGACGGCGGCCATGGCGGCGATGCCCGCCGGCCAGGAGCTGAACCAGCAGACCCACGCAGTGCACGCGGCGGCCTTCTGGCATCCTGCGCGCGGCATGGTCGCGCTGCGCGAGGACGTCGGGCGGCACAACGCGCTCGACAAGCTCGCCGGTGCGCTGGCGCGTGCGCGGGTGGACGCCGGCGATGGGGTGTTGCTGCTGTCGAGCCGGATCTCCGTCGAACTGGTGCAGAAGGCAGCGATGATCGGGGCGCCGGTCGTGGTTGCGGTGTCGGCGCCGACGGCGCTGGCGGTGCGCCTTGCGGAGGCGGCCGGCATCACGCTGATCGGCATCGCCCGTGGCGACGCGTTCGAGGTGTTCACCCACGCCGCGCGGATCGTCGCCGCGGCTGCGCTCGGGGGCGCCGCAGGCGGCACCGCAGGGAACGACCCAGGGAACGCCGGGGGGAACGCTCCGGGGAACGACCGAGGGAACGCCCCGGGGAGCACCTCGACAATTGCCCCGGGGGGCGCCCCGGGGAGCGTCGACATGATTGGAAACAGGATCGGTGCGCGCGGCGCCCGCGCGACCGTTGCCAGGACGGTGCGGCATGTCGCCTGAGAGGCTTGCATATGTCGCCTGAGCGGCTTGCGTATATGGCGAACCAGATCGGCAGGTTCTTCGCCCACCAGAAGCAAGACCAGGCGGTCGCGTCGATTGCCGGCCACCTGCGGCAGTTCTGGGATCCACGCATGCGGCGCGACATCCTGGCGCATTTCGACGATCCGGAGGTGAATCTCGAACCACTGGTCCGGAAGGCCGTTGCGCAACTGACAGAATCCAAGCAAACTTAGTTTCGTCGGGGCAAGGTCCCGGGAGTTTGGCAAGAATCAAGAATAGCGTACCGGGAGATGTTCATGAGTTCGACTACCATGCCGCAACACCGGGGTGGCGCGTCGGCCGGCCTGCTGCATCGCAACCGCATTATGGCCGGCCCCGGCTTCAGCCGCTGGATGGTACCGCCCGCGGCACTTTGCGTGCATCTGTGCATTGGCCAGGCCTATGCGTTCAGCGTGTTCAACCTGCCGATGACGCGCCTGATCGGCGTCACCCAGTCCGCGCCCGACGACTGGAAACTGACGGAGATTGGCTGGATCTTTTCGATCGCCATCGTCGTCCTCGGGCTTTCCGCGGCCGGGCTTGGGCGCTGGGTGGAGGAAGGCGGACCGCGCCGGGCGATGGCGACCGCCGCGCTGTGCTGGGGTGGCGGCTTCCTGGTTTCGGCTGCCGGCGTTGCGATGCACAACATCTGGCTGGTCTATTTGGGCTATGGCGTGCTGGGCGGCATTGGGCTCGGACTGGGCTATATTTCGCCGGTTTCCACGCTGATCAAATGGTTCCCGGACCGGCCGGGCATGGCGACCGGCATGGCGATCATGGGTTTCGGTGGCGCCGCGTTCATCGCCTCGCCGCTCTCGGTCGCGCTGATGCGGTACTTCTCGACGCCCACCCATGTCGGGGTGGCGGAAACCTTCGTGGTCCTGGGGGTGATCTATTTCTGCTTCATGATGGCGGGGGCGGCGATCGTGCGCCTGCCGCCGCCTGGCTGGGCGCCGGAGGGCTATGTTGCGCCGGCGCAGCCGAAGAAGCTGGTCACCACGCGCCACGTGTTCGTCTACCAGGCTTTGAAGACGCCGCAATTCTGGCTGATCTGGTGGGTGCTGTGCCTGAACGTCACCGCCGGCATCGGCGTGCTCGGCCAGGCGTCGGCGATGAGCCAGGAGATGTTCCCCGGCCATATCACCGCGACGGCCGCGGCCGGCTTCGTCGGGCTGATGAGCCTGCTCAACATGGGCGGCCGGTTCTTCTGGGCCTCGGTGTCGGACTTCATCGGTCGCAAGAACACCTATTTCGTATTCTTCGCGCTTGGGTTCGTGATGTACGCTCTGGTGCCATATGCCGGGGCCACCGGCAGCGTCGGGTTGTTCGTGCTGTGCTTCTGCGTGATCATCAGCATGTATGGCGGCGGCTTCGCGACGGTGCCGGCCTATCTGCGCGACATGTTCGGCACTCGCTATGTCGGTGCGATACACGGCATGCTGCTGACGGCATGGTCGGCGGCGGGGATTTTCGGGCCGGTGCTGGTGAACTACATCCGGCAGTACAACGTCGATCACGGCATCCCGAAGGCGCAGGCCTACAATGTGACGATGTATTTGATGGCGGCGCTGCTGGTGGTCGGCTTCCTGTGCAATTTGCTGATACGCGCGGTGGATGAACGGCACCACATGGATCTGGACGACGAGGACATGATCGGCACGGCGGATTGAGGAGCGAAAACATGGTAGCGCAGGTACGTGGCACGACCGGGCTGCATCTGGCACTGGCATGGGGATTTGTCGGTATTCCCCTGGCGTGGGGGGTGGTCGAAACGGTGTTGAACGCCCTGAAGCTGTTTCAATAGTACGCTGCGGTGGTCGGCAATTTATCCTCGTTCACCTGGTTGCGTTCCCGCAGCTTCGATCAATCGTTCGAGCGCAGGCGGTACCTCGCGCGGGTAGCGTAGCCGCAACACTTCCAACCGTGCATACTCCGCCCGCGCGAGGCGGTCCGCCGTCTCGCGGCGGCGGCGGTCCCAGGTGGTCCAGGCCCAACGGATCGGATGGCTTGGCCGTAGCATGTGCCGCCATCGCTCGCGATTGCCGGCCCACAACTCGTGCGTAGCAATGAGCGGCGGATCACCCGTGCCATGATCACCGGGCGTGGGTAGTCGAGCCACACCAGGTGCGTCGCACGCGTCCAGACGATGTCGCGCACCGGGCCGCAACTAGCGTCAACAACCCGGCGATTGGCCTGGATTGCCTCGGTCACACGGCGCACGAATTCCGCCGGATCGTGCCGCGTCAGGTCACGCCAGCCAGCGTGGCAGTTGATGGCGTCGACCTCGATATGCTGCAGCGCCAGACGCGCCGCGACAGTTCGCGCCAGCGTGGTCTTGCCCGCCCCGGACGTGCCGACCACGACGATCCGCACCTGGTGCCCCTTCTCCATTTCACGCGGCCTATGGCAGCATAGCAGGAACGAGGAGACGCCCGATGTCCGACCGTTACGCCGACTACCAGCGCCTGCAGTTCGACCGGCCGCACCCGCGCGTGTTGCGCGTCACCATGAGCAATCCGGCCAAGCTGAATGCGGCGGACCGTCCCATGCATGGCGAGCTTGGCCGGATCTGGCGTGACATCGATGCCGATCCGTCGGTGTCCGCGGCGATCCTGCAAGGCGACGGCCGAGCCTTCTCTGCCGGAGGCGACTTCAAGATGATCGACCAGATCATCGAGGATTTCGACACGCGGGCCGCGGTTTGGAAGGAGGCACGCGACCTTGTCTACAACATCATCAACTGCTCGAAGCCGGTGGTCAGCGCGATGCGTGGGCCGGCGGTCGGTGCCGGGCTGGTCTGCGGCTTGCTCGCCGATATTTCCATTGCCAGCAAGGATGCGCGGCTGATCGATGGCCACACCCGCCTCGGCGTCGCCGCCGGCGACCACGCGGCGATCGTCTGGCCCCTGCTGTGCGGCATGGCGAAAGCGAAATACTACCTGCTGCTGTGCGACACGCTGACCGGGGTGGAGGCCGAACGCATCGGCCTTATTTCGCTGACGGTGGACGATGCGGACCTGGATGCCAAGGCGGTGGAGATCGCCACGCGGCTCGCCGAGGGTGCGCCGAACGCGATCCGCTGGACCAAATACGCGCTGAACAACTGGCTGCGCCAGGCCGGGCCGATCTTCGACACCTCGCTGGCCCTGGAGTTCATGGGGTTCAGTTCGCCCGATGTGCGAGAAGGCCTGGCCGCGCACAAGGAGAAGCGCCGGCCGGCGTTCAAGCCGGACTCCCCGCTTTAGGCGTGATGCCGTGTAAGCGTCATTGCGAGGAGCCTGACCGTCATTGCGAGGAGCGCAGCGACGCAGCAATCTCCCGCCCGAGGAGCCGACGGCTGCTCCATCAGGTGGGAGATAGCGTCGGCCCCGCTGGCTTCGCACTGACAGGAAGACGCATATGGACATGGCAAACCGCGCGGCGATCGTCACCGGCGGCGCGTCGGGCATCGGTCGCGCAACCGCTCTGTTGCTGGCAAGAAACGGTGCCCGGGTGTTTATCGGCGACATCGACTCGATCGGCGGGCGGGCAGTTGCGGCAGAGGCGGCGAAAGACGGCCTGGCGATCGAGTTCCTGGAACTGGAACTGACCGACCCCGCATCGATCACCGCATTCGCCGACGCGGTGCACAAAATTGTGCCGCGCGTGGACGTATTGGTGAACGGTGCGGGCTGGGACTGCACCGGACCGTTCATGGACAACGCGCCGGAAATCTGGGACCGGCTGGTGGCCATCAACCTGCTGGGCGCGGTGCGGCTGTCGCGCGCGGTACTGCCGCCGATGATCGCGGCGGGGCAGGGGAAGATCGTCAACATCGCCTCCGATGCCGGGCGTGTCGGCAGCGCAGGGGAGACCGTGTATGCCGCCGCCAAAGGCGGGCTGATCGCGTTCACCAAGTCGTTGGCTCGTGAAATGGCGCGCCACCGGATCAACGTGAATTGCGTGTGTCCCGGCCCAACCGACACGCCGCTGTTCCGCACTCTGGCGGAACGGCTGCAGGAGGCGCTGACCCGCGCCATTCCGTTCCGCCGCATCGCCACCCCGGAGGAGGTCGCCGAGGCGGTGATGTTCTTCGCCGGTCCGCGTTCCAACTACATCACCGGCCAGGTGCTGAGTGTCAGCGGCGGACTGACGATGGCGGGTTAGGGATCAAGTAAACCTCTCCCGCGATGCGGGAGAGGTCGATGGTGCGAAGCACCGAGGGTGAGGGTGATCGGGCCGGCACGTGAGCAGGTAGAGCGGGGCGACCCGATCACCCTCGCCCTCGCCGCTGACGCGTCTCGACCTCTCCCGCGAAGCGTGAGAGGTCTCCTATCCCCGCATGAAGCCTTCGACTTCCTCGTGCGCCCAGGCGATCACGTCGTTGATCGGCTGGCCGGTGTAGATCTTCGCCAGCATGTTCGGCTGGGTCGCGCGGCTGACCATCTGCGCCGCGACCGCGGGCGGCGCCGGCCAGCCGGGCGTCAGCGCCACCGCCTGGTGCCACGGCCGCATCGGGTAATTGAAGAACACGCCCTTGGGCGGCCCGACATTATCCCACACCTTGGAGTCCAGCATGCTGTCGAGCACCGGATTGTCGAAGCCATCGACCGCGAGGGCGCGTTCCTCGAATTGCTCACGCCCGGCAAGGTAGATGTTGAGTTCCTTCGCCGCCGTCTTGTTCCGGCTGAACGACCAGATGCCAGAAAACGCGTGGCCATATGGCACGAAACGACCGGCCGGGCCGGACGGGCAGGGGAAGCTCCACATGTCTTCCGCCAGGCTGGGGTTGTCACGCATCGCCACCGCATAGGGTGACGGCGGGTCGTAGATCAGCGCGCTCTTGCCGGCGATCATCACCCGGTTGTCGGTCGCGTCGTCGTAGCTCAGCGCGTCGTCCGGCAGGATTCGCACCAGTTGCTGCGCCCACTCCAGGAAGTGGCGCATCTTGTCGGAATTGACAACGATGTTGCCTTTGATATCCACGATCTCGGCGCCGAACGCGGCGAACCAGGTGGCGGCATTGCCGACCGAATCGCCGGTATTGCCGATGCCCAGGCCATAGCCGAAGCCGGCCTTCTTGCATTTCTCGCCCGCCTTGATGAAAGCGTCGTACGTCCACTCGGACGCCTCGGGCGGTGTCACCGGATGCGGCGGATACAGCGCCTGCACGTCGATGCCGGCAAGCTGCTTCATCAGGCTGATGCGCGCCAACGTGGGTCGGCAGCCGCTATACGTCGATGTCGGGATCGCCATCCAATGGCCGTTGACCTTGCCGAGATATTCAAATGACGGGTTGAACGGTCCCCACTGGCTGGTGATCTCCTTGATCGCGTCGTCAACCGGTTCGAGCTTGTCGGCGTAGGTATGCACGTCGTACTGGTTCTGGCCGAACTGCATGGCGTCGTGGCCCTGGCCTGACTGCGCTTCCGCCGCGGCCGTGAGCAGCAGCTTGAAGCCGACCGAGGTTATGAAGTCGACCTTCACGTCGACCTTGTTTTTCTCGCCCCAGGCTTCGCATTGTTTTTGCAGGCAGACGTCGCCGGCGGGCACCCAGTGGTCCCAGAAGGCGACCGACAGCTTGCCCGCGGCGCCGGCGGTGCGGATATGCACCAGCGGCAAGGCGGTTGCTGCGGCGCCCAATTGCAACGCGTTGCGGCGCGACAAGCGGCGCGGCTTGGCCATGGCGTACACTCTCCCTTTGCAGGCGCGGTGGAATCCGCGCCCGTTTTTGCCTCCCCCCGGATCGATGCCCGGAGGTTTGTTGGGCTGGCGGACCAAAGTCCGCTCCGGCCACCTGTTGCGGCCCATCCCGACGGCAAGGCGGGAAAGCCCGCCACGAAAGTGCGCGGGCACTATCGGCGCAACATGCCGCGGAAGCGAGTGAATTTTGCGCGCGGGCACCGACAGCAGGCGTGATGGAGGGACTGCCACCCTGTCATTGCGAGGGGCGTAGCGGTCCCCGAGTCAAGCCCGGGGACCGCTACGCTCATTGTCAGGCGACATGGAAAACTGCCCCCCTGGCGACATGAGGAATTGACCCCCTGAGAGCCGGGAGAACACGGGTCATGGCGGAAGGAGGAAACTCGCGCCGGGAGACCACGGGGCGGGGGGAGGCAATGCTGACGCCGGATGCGGTGGCGGCGATGGTCCAGCTGCATTGGCTGGGCTGGGGGAGCAAGCGGATCGCGGCGGAGCTGGGCTGCGCGCGCAACACGGTGAAGCGTTACGTCGCGGCGGGCGGCTGGGTGGACTATCGGCGGCCTGCCCGGCAGCGCCAACTTGCGGGTTTGGAAACCTGGCTGTCGGAGCGGTTCCACCGCCACCGTGGCAACTGCGACGTGGTTCGCCAGGACCTGGCGCGCGAGCATGGCATAGCGGTGTCGCTGCGCACGCTGGAACGGGCGGTCGCGCCGCTGCGGCAAGGGCTGCAAGCCGAAGCGCGTGCGACGCTGCGGTTCGAGACGCCGCCGGGCAAGCAGCTGCAGATCGACTTCGGGGAGCTGTTCGTGCCGATCGGCGGCGAACGAGTGAAGCTGTATCTGTTCGTAGCGACGCTGGGCTACTCGCGCCTGCCCTACGTGCGTGCGTTCCGCCACGAGCGGCAATCGGCGTGGCTCGACGGGCTGGAAGGCGCTTTCCGGCACTGCAACGGGGTGCCGCGGGAGGTGCTGCTGGACAACGCCCGGGCGCTGGTCGAGCACCACGATGCGCAGACCCGCGAAGTGCGGTTCAACGAGCGGCTCAAGGCCTTTGCGAAGCACTGGGGGTTCCGGGCGTGCGCCTGCGCGCCGTACCGGGCGCGCACCAAGGGCAAGGACGAGCGCGGTGTGGGCTACGTCAAGCGCAACGCGATCGCGGGGCATAGCTTCGCCAGTTGGGCGGCGCTGGAGGCGCACCTGGCGTGGTGGATGCGCGAGGTGGCGGACGTGCGCGATCACGGCACCACCGGCGAGCCGCCGCGGCTGCGCTTTGAGCGTGACGAGGCCGCGGCGTTGCAGCCGCTGGATGGGCGCCCGCCATTCGGCCAGGTGCGCGAACTGGTGCGCCGGGTGCAAGCCGACTGCGCCATCGAGGTCGATGCCAACAGCTACAGCGTGCCCTGGCGGTTGGTCGGTGAGACCGTGCAGGTGATCGTGGCCGAGGGCCGCATCCGGGTGAGCCATGCCGGCCAGGAGATCGCGGTGCATGCCGTGACGACGGGGCGCAGGCAGCGCATCGTCGATGCGGCACACTTTCATGGCGTGGCGGGCACCGCGCGCCCGGCCGCCGCGCCGGCGCTGGCCGCCGAACCGGCGCCGGAGCTGCTGCGTCCACTGGCCGAGTATGAGCAAATCGCCGGGGGAGGCTGGTGATGCTGGTCGAACCGGAAACCTTGGCGCGCTGGCTGACCCGGCTACAGCTCACCGCGATCCGCGACCAGTTGGATAGCCTGCTGGACGAAGCCGCCCGACAGGAACTGACGCTGCGCGAGACGCTGGCGTTCCTGTGCGAGCGCGAGATTGCCCGCAAGGACGAGCGGCGGATCGAGATGGCCGGCAAGATCGCGCACTTCCCCACAGCGCGCGACCTCGA
This sequence comes from Acetobacteraceae bacterium, assembly GCA_035486135.1. Taxonomy (GTDB): domain Bacteria; phylum Pseudomonadota; class Alphaproteobacteria; order Acetobacterales; family Acetobacteraceae; genus JASHVB01. The sequence goes on along the minus strand of DATHNI010000514.1, from coordinate 9,438 downwards.
CGGCTTTGACTTCGCTGCCCAGCCCTCGATCGATCCGCGCCAGATCCGCGAGCTGGCCACCTGCCGCTGGGTGGCGCACGGCGAGGCGTTGCTGCTGCTCGGCCCCCCCGGGGTGGGCAAGACGCATCTGGCCATCGCACTCGGCCGGGCGGCGATCCGCGAGGGTTACTCGGTGCTGTTCGTCACCGCTACGGCGCTGGTCGCTGGGATGGTCCGGGCGCATGCCGAGGGACGGCTGGAAGAGCGGCTGGGCTTCTATGCCAAACCGAAGCTGCTGATCGTCGATGAGCTTGGCTACCTGCCGTTCGAGACCAACGCCGCGCACCTGTTCTTCCAACTGGTGTCGCGCCGCTACGAACGCGGCAGCCTGCTGCTGACCTCCAACCGCGCGATCGGCGAGTGGGGCACGGTGTTTGGCGATCCGGTGGTGGCGACGGCGATCCTGGACCGGCTGCTGCATCACAGTCAGGTGGTGACCATTCGTGGCGACAGCTACCGGCTGCGCGAGAAGCGGCGCGCCGGATTGCTCACCGCGCCGGTGCCGGCAGGGTGAGCCGGCCGGGCATTCCGTTACGTGACGAAATATAAGGGGACGCTGCCAATGGGACGCAGGCCAGAAGGAGCGCAGGCACTGACCGGGGCGGAACGCCAGGCGCGCTATCGCGAGCGGCATGATACCGCCCCGGCGATCCAGACGCCGCGTGCACGGACGCAACCGCACGTTCGCACGCGGCCGGAACGCTGGGACGCGGCGGTCGCCGAACTGGTGACGCTGCAAGCCGAGTATGCGCGCTGGCTCGACGCATTGCCCGAAGCGACGCGCGATTCCGCCACCGGCGAAGCTCTGCAAGCCATTGTCGAGCTGGATCTCGATGAACTCATCGCCATCCGGCCGCCGCGCGGCTTCGGACGCGATTAGGCGACACCGATGACGCCGACGCATCACGGTGTGTGGTGCGGCTTGTCCAGGTGGGTCCCCAGGCCGAGAGGCCCCGCGCGCCGCTCCGCCTGCCTTCTTGGGGGCGCTCCGCGGCGCGCCGGGCCTCTCGGCGTGGGGACTACCTGGACAAGCCGCACCACACACCGTGATGCGCACGATACCATCGCAACACGAGGGTCAGATTTACGTGTCGCCAGGGGGTCAGATCCGGATGTCGTTTGACACGCTCCTCGCAATGACAGTGTGATCGGGGTGGCTCGCGCCCCGCGGAGAGTGCGTACTAATGCGGTGTCGCGGGCGCGTAGCGTGGCAACACCACCGCCGGCAGCGAGGGATCAGGCCCGGCCACACGCCACAACGCCAAGCGCTGCACGATCACGCCATGCGAAGAACGCAACGTTTCGCCGACAGGACGAGCCTCGCGCCAGCCGACGGGTTCTCCACTGCCAGCGCGGCGCACCAGGAGGCCGGTCGCATCCCCTGTCTCCGCCGCCGGCAGGCGAAACAGCCGCCAGCGTTGCTCGATGCCCAGCACGGTCACCCCGGCGGGCAGCGCGCGTGCCAATTCAGCCGAGACGGCGTAATCCTCGACGGCGACGAAGCCGGCGCCTTGCGCGCGGCGTGCCGCCTCGACCGAGGCCGCCAGGCCGTCCCAGCCGGCAAGCTGATGCGCAATCGGGTCGATCCTCGCCGGCAAGATCAGCGCGAAACTGCTCGCCTGGACATAGACGAGCGAGGTGATCGCCCCGCCCAGCGCCACTGCGGGCCAGCGCAGGCGCAGCCACCGAGGGCCGCCCAGCCCGGCAGCGGCGACTGCGGCGGCGGGATACAGGATGGCCGGCCAGTTGCCCTGCACACGATCACCCAACGCATGCTGCACGAACACTGCCGCACCGGGCAGGGTCAGCGCCGCAAGCAGCGACCACGCCGGGTCGCGGTCCCGCCAGGCTCGCCGCGCCGCCCAGCCGACGCCGGCCACGACCAATATGAACACCAGCGGCGTCGCCAGCCCGATCTGGCCGCCGAGCAACTCCCCGAGGAACTGTGCCGCCCGGGCCGGATGCCAGTCCTCGACGCGGCCTCCCTGGCGCAGGACGCTGGCCCAGCCGTGCTCCGCGTTCCACAGCACGACGGGGACGACGCACAGCGCGCCGAGCACCGTCCCGGCCCAAAGCATCGGCGACCGCCACCAGTGGCGCTGCGACGGCACCCAGAGCAACCACAGGCCGATGCCGATCCACAGCAACAGCGCGGTGTATTTGCTCGCCATCGCCAGGCCGGCGAACAGGCCGATGGCGAGCCACCAAGCTGGCCGGCCGCTGTGCAGCAGCCGCGCGAGCGCCCAGAGGCAGGCAGTCCAGAAGAACAGCAGCGGCGTGTCGGGCGTCATGATCACCGCGCCGACGCCGGCCAGCAGCGTCGCGTTGAACAGCGCGGCCGCCGTCACCCCAGGGTGGGCGGGGCGAAACGATGGGGGACGTGGAACTGTCCCGTCCCCCCGACCTTGGTTCGCTTCGCGGTCCAGGCCCACAGGGGAAGGGGAAGACTGCTTGCCCGAAAGCCAAAACCGTTCCGCGGCATCGAACAGCAGAAGCGTCCCGAGCGCGCCCGCCAGCGGCCCGAGCAATCGCACGCCCAGCGCTCCCTGCCCCACAAGGGCAGTGCCGGCGCGGATCCACAGCGCCACCATCGGCGGATGGTCCAGGTATCCTGGCGCCAGAGCGCGCGAGAAAATCCAGTAATACGCCTCGTCCGGCGCCAGCGGCGCAATCCCGGCCACGACCAGGCGACACAGGGTCAGGGCGGCGAGGGCGGCCAGCAGGACGGCGCCGCGCTGGCTGGCGGTCACCCGAATTCGGGCTGGCTCCGCCATGCCTCCAACCAGATCGGTACCGCGGCAGCCGGCAGGGGGCGCGCGACGAGGAAGCCCTGCGCGAAGTCCGCGCCAAGCGCCAGCATGCGCTGCCAGATGGCGATGTCCTCGACGCCTTCGGCCACGACGGACAGGTGCCGCGCCCGCGCCACGTCCATGGTGCGCTGTACGAACGCCTGTAGCGCTTGCTCTTGCGGCATGTAGCGCACCACCGCCTTGTCCAGCTTCAGGCTGTTGAACGGCAGTTCCAGCAGTTCGGCGACGTGTGGCACCGCGGGGCTGACATCGTCGATCGAGACGCGATAGCCGTCGGCACGCAGCCTTTCCAGCACGCCACGCAACGCGGCCAGATCATCGACCGACCGGCTTTCCGTGAGCTCGATGATCACCTGCTCCACCGCCACGCCGGCCGCGCGCCGCCCGGCGTCGAGCCGGTCCAATGCGTCCGGCACCAGCAGCACGTCGAGCGGGAAATTGAGCGTGACATCCAGCCTATGGGCGGCGAGCAAGGGTCCTGCCATGTCGGCCAGGGCGCGATTGGCAACCAGGTCGGTCAGGCGCGCCGCGAGGCCGGCTGCCTCGATCTGCGGCACGAATTCGTCCGGTGGCAGCGTGCCGCGGGTCGGGTGGTTCAACCGGGCGAGCGCCTCCAGCGCGACCGGCTGCCGGTCCGCCAGGCGGACGATCGGCTGGTAGCGCGTCTCGATCATCGCACCGTCCAGGGCCTCGCGCAGCTCGGTCAGGTGCATGGGATCGCTATCCGATTCAAGCGCATGGGCGGGATGCGGTGCCAGGGCCTGCCGTACCGCCCCGCGATCGGCGGACCGGATGATGCCGATCCGTGGCCGCGAGGTCTCGGCCGTGCCGAGCAGCAGCATCTCGGTGCTCGAGTCCCGGTCGCCCGCGGTGAGGTTGACGAGTTCGTTCAGCAGCCCGTCGGCACTGTCCGGATGCAGCAGCAGATGCGAGTAGTGCGGGGCCATGCAGGCCAGGCGGATAACCGCGCCCTTGGCGTCGCAACTCGAAACGCCACCGCCCAACTCGGCCGCCGCGTCCTGTACCGCCTGCGTCCAGCTTTTGCTCGCGCTGACCAGAAGCAGATTGCAGGGCGGCGCCGGCACCGTGGATTCCCCCGGTTCCGCACAATGAAGTCCTGAGCGATTGACGCGATCGGTCATGGATCGGACCTAGCCCATCCTTGGCAGGGCGGCGAGTGGTTTAGCTCACCATCAATTATCTTTATTGTGGCGTTGCCTTATGTTTTAGACGTGATGCCGATTTTGTTCGACAAGTTGGTCGCTTATCCGGTCGTGCCTGGCAGCTTCAACCGAAGCGAAACGCCGGCTTCCGCTTTTCCACGAACGCACCCATGCCTTCCTTCTGGTCCGGGGTGCCGAACAGCGACAGGAAGGTCGAGCGTTCGTAGCGAACGCCCTCGGCCAGGGTCGATTCGAAGGCGCGGTTGACCGCCTGCTTGGCGAGCGCCAGCGCCACGGGCGACAGCGCGGCCAGCCGCTCGGCGATCTTCAGCGCCTCGGGCAGGAGCTGATCGGCCGGGAACACGCGGGAGACCAGGCTGGCGCGTTCGGCTTCCGCGGCGTCCATCATCCGCGCGGTCAGGATCATGTCCATCGCCTTGGCCTTGCCCACCGCGCGGGTCAGCCGCTGGGTGCCGCCGGCGCCGGGAAAAATGCCGAGATTGATCTCGGGCTGGCCGAACTTCGCCGTGTCGGCGGCCAGGATGATGTCGCACATCATCGCCAGCTCGCAGCCGCCGCCGAGCGCGAAGCCGGCAACCGCGGCGATCACCGGCTTTTTCACCCGCAGGACGGTTTCCCAGTTGGCGCCGATGAAGTCCTCCATCAGTGCCTCGGGGTGGGTGCGGTCGCGCATCTCCTTGATGTCGGCGCCGGCGGCGAAGGCCTTGTCGTTGCCGGTCAGCACGATGGCGCCGATCGCCCGGTCGGCGTCCCAGGCCAGGAGCTGGTCGCCGAGCTCGCGCATCAGTGCGTCGCACAGCGCGTTCAGCGCCTGCGGGCGGTTGAGCCGGATCAGCCCGACGCGGCCATGGGTTTCGACGATGATGTTCTGGTGGTCGGGCATTTGCGTCCTCCGGGCAGTGCGAGGCTGAGAGCCGCATTATGGCGCAGGGACGGGCAGGGGGCTACGGCGGGCTCACGCCTCGAGCCTCCGCGTCATGACCGGTGAAGGCCCACGTCGTGACCGGCGAAGGCCCGCGTCGTGACCGGCGAAGGTCCGCGTCATGACCGGCGAAGGTCCGCGTCATGACCGGCGAAGGCCGGTCACCCACGACTATGCTGTGTGCGGATGCGGATTGGCCGTGTGCAGGTGCAGGAAATCATGCATGGCGGGCCGCGGCCCCCATGACGACGGGGCGAACCGCCGCTCCCGGCCGCGCTCATTCCGCGCCGGGTTCCTCCGGTTCGTCTTCCTCGGCCTCCAGCACCGCCTGCGCTTCCTCGCTTTCGACAAGGTCCGCCTGCTGCCGCTCCGTCATCAGGCCCCACGCCAGGCGCAGCAAATCCTGCAATGCCGCGATCTCCTGCTCGGGATCGCCCGCCCCGGCGATCTGTGCCGCGGCAATCAGATCTTCGATATCGATGCCGTCCGTGTCGCTCATGATCGACTCCTGAGTCTTGGGCTGCGGTGGCAATCAGGCTGCCATATTGGCGCAGAGCACAGGTGCATGTCACCTGAGGCGAAGTAGCGGTCGCGCGATTGGCGCGCCCTCGGGACGACTGGACATGCTGGGCGCTGGCCGGATTCTCGGCGGCGGCGTGCACGAGACATATAGTTCGCTATTCGTGTCGGCGTTCCCGGCGTCCAAAATTCGCCTCGATGCCCGCCAAAACAAATCGCACCGGAGAGGCGAGGCATCTCGGCACAAAATTCACGAGCTTGTAGCTGGCTCTATTGGTCGAAACCGCATTCGGCCCACGAACCGTGGTCGCTACTGGTGCGGTGCGGTGCCAAGGTCAAATTCGCAGCGCCGGTGCGTTGGCGTTGCATTGATTTTTCAGCACGGAGACAGCGCGTAGGGCACGGTGTTCACGGAGCAAATTTGCTGCTGGCGCTACCACTGATCAGTTCGGTGAGCGGGCTGTCGATTACGGACATGCCATGACGGTGGAAGGTCACCACATGGAGCCGTCCTGCCGGCTGGAACGTCCGTTGCCGCCGCAAGGAGGTTCGCGCCCAGGCAACAGTACATCCAGGCAATAGCACAGATGAATTTGGCCAAACGCGCAGACTTACCGCTGCGTCCGCGGGCAATAGAACGTGCTGCGCCCGGACTGCGTGATCCGCCGCACCCCAACACACGCCGGCTTGCCGGGGCAGCGCTCGCAGGGTTCGCCCTCGTGGCCGTAGACCTTCCAGGCGTGCTGGAAATACCCCAGCTCGCCGTCCGGCTGCACATAGTCCCGCAGCGACGATCCACCGGCGGCGATCGCCTCGCGCAACGTGTCCTGGATCGCCGGCACCAGCCGCGCCGCGCGCGCGCCGGGCACCGAGTGCGCGGAACGCAACGGCGACAGCTTCGCGCGGAACAGCGCCTCGCAGACATAGATGTTGCCCAGTCCCGCCACGACTTTCTGATCGAGCAAGGCGGCCTTGATCGGCGTCCGCTTGCCGGCGAGCGAGGCCGACAGGCTCGCCACGGTGAACGCGGGCTCCAGCGGCTCCGGCCCCAGCTCCGCCAGCAGCCGGTGCTGCTCCTCATGCGCGGTCGGCACCAGATCCACCGAGCCGAACCGGCGCGGATCGACGAAGCCGACCCGCCAGCCGTCATCCGTTTCCAGCACCAGGTGCTCGTGCAGCACCGGCTGGTTCGGCCGCACCGGCGTCAGCACCATGCGGCCGGACATGCCGAGATGCAGCAGTACCGTGGAGCCGCCCTCCAGCCGCATCAGGATGTATTTGCCGCGCCGGCGGAAACCGATGACGCGCGCCCCGGTCAGCCGCTGCGCCAGGTCGAGCGGGAGCTTCCAGCGCAGGTCCGGGCGATGCGCCACGGCGGACACGATGCGGCGGCCCTCCAGCCGAGACTGGAGGCCTCGCATCACGGTCTCGACTTCGGGGAGTTCCGGCATGGGGGTGCGGCACGCTATACAGGGTGGCGATGAGCGACAACCCAGCGACCGCGACCGGGCCGGCGTCCCCCGGCGAAGACACCGCCGATTTCGGCTTCCGCCGCGTGGCGCGGGGCGAGAAAGCGGGGATGGTGCGCGCCGTGTTCGACAGCGTGGCGCCGCGCTACGATCTGATGAACGACCTGATGTCGCTCGGCGTGCATCGCGTCTGGAAGCGTATCTTTATCACCACGCTGGACCCGAGGCCGCGCGATAGCTTGCTCGACCTGGCGGGCGGCACGGGCGATATCAGCTTCGGCTGGCTGGCGAAGGGCGGCGGCCCGGTGCTGCTGTCGGACATCAACGCATCCATGCTGGCGGTTGCGCAGGATCGCGCGCTGGAACGCAGCGTGGTGGGCGAGCTGTCGCTGCTGGTTGCTGATGCCGAACGCCTGCCGCTGCCGGATCGCTGCGTGGAGCGGGTGTCGATCGCGTTCGGCCTGCGCAACTGCACCGACAAGCCGGCGGTGCTGCGCGAGGCACGGCGTGTCCTGAAGCCGGGCGGGCGGTTCTGCTGCCTGGAGTTCTCCCGCGTGCAGGTCGCGGTGCTGCAGCCGCTCTACGACGCGTGGAGTTTCCGCGTGCTGCCGCGGCTGGGACGCGTGGTGGCGAAGGATGCGGACAGCTACCAATATCTCGCGGAGAGCATCCGCACGTTCCCCGACCAGGCGCACTTGGCGGCGATGATGCGGGAGGCGGGATTCGCCCGGGTGAGCGTGCGGAATCTGTCGGGCGGGATCGCGGCGATCCACGCAGGGTGGCGGTTATGAGCACTAGAAAACCTCTCCCGCGTTTCGCGCGGGAGAGGCATGCCCCCGGGCGCTTGACCTGGAGGTCAAGGTGCGGAGCACCGAGGGTGGGGGGCGTAACGCACGAACTGTTCGTGCGTTACGCCCCTCACCCGGCGCTATGCGCCGACCTCTCCCGCAAAGCGGGAGAGGTGTGATGCGTCGCATCCTCCTGATCATCTCCGGCGGCATCGCGGCGTACAAGGCGCTCGAACTGATCCGCCTGCTGCGCGGCCGCGGCCACGGCGTGACCTGTGTGCTGACCACCAACGGCGGCCATTTCGTCACCCCGCTATCGCTGCAAGCCCTCAGCGAATCCAAAGTCTACACCGACCTCTTCTCGCTGACCGACGAATCCGAAATGGGCCACATCCAGTTGTCGCGCAGCGCCGACCTGGTGGTGGTCGCGCCGGCCTCGGCCGATATCCTGGCGAAGATGACGACCGGCCTGGCGAACGACCTGGCCTCGACGCTGCTGCTGGCAACCGACAAGCCGGTGCTGGTGGCGCCGGCGATGAACGTGCGCATGTGGCTGCACCCGGCGACGCAGGCCAACATGGCGACGCTGCGTGCCCGCGGCGTCCTGGTCGTCGGGCCGGACGAAGGCGCGATGGCCTGCAACGAGTTCGGTCCCGGCCGGTTGGCCGAGCCGCCCGCGATCCTCGCCGCCATCGAGGCCTTCTTCGATGCCCCCAAACCCCTGGCCGGCAAGCACGCGCTGGTCACCAGCGGACCGACGCACGAGCCGATCGATCCGGTGCGCTACATCGCCAACCGATCCTCCGGCCGCCAGGGCCACGCGATCGCCGCCGCGCTCGCCGCACTGGGCGCGCGCGTGACGCTGGTCAGCGGACCGGTGGGCGTTGCCGATCCCCCCGGTGTAACCGTGCATCGTGTGGAGACCGCGGCGCAGATGCTGGCCGCGTGCCAGGAAGCGTTGCCGGCCGACGTTGCTGTGTTCGCTGCGGCGGTGGCGGACTGGCACGTGGCGCACGCCGCCACCGGCAAGATCAAGAAGCAACCCGGCGCCGCGCCGCCGTCGCTGGAACTGGTGCCCAATCCCGACATCCTCGCCACGATAGCCGCAGCCGGTTCGCGGCGTCCGCGCCTCGTCGTTGGGTTCGCGGCGGAGACCGACGACCTGATGGCCAACGCGCAAGCTAAACGCGAGCGCAAGAACGCCGACTGGATCGTCGCGAACGACGTCTCGCCGGAGACCGGCATCATGGGCGGCGAGGACAACGCTGTACACCTGATCACCGCCGGTGGCATCGAGCATTGGCCGAAAATGGCGAAGCAGGACGTGGCGCAACGCCTGGCGGAGCGTATCGCCGCGGCGCTGGCATGACCGGCTACGTCATTCGCTTGCTCACACGCGCCGATGAACCGGCATTTCGTCGTGTGCGTCTGGACGCGCTGCGCCTGCATCCGACGGCGTTCGGCGCGAATTACGAAGCCGAAGTGCGGACCACGCCGGCTGCGCTCGCTGCTCGGTTGCTCGAACCGCCGAGCTACATGTTCGGTGGGTTCGCCGCGGACGGAGGGTTGGTCGCCACCACCGCGTTGCGGCTGCAAGTGAGTGCCAAACAGCGGCACAAGGGTTCCGTGTTCGCGGTCTATGTCGATGCGGCACATCGCGGCACCGGGCTGGCGCGCGCCCTGGTCGAAGCGGCGATCGCCCGCGCG
>DATHNI010000513.1:0-13598 GCA_035486135.1 Acetobacteraceae bacterium | reverse complement strand
CTCGGTGACGGCCAGCGTGGTTCCGTCATTCAGCGCCACCGACGTGCCCGGCGCGCCAAGGTTGCCGTCGGACGAAATCTGCAGCGTGGTTCCGGAGCCGGTCACCGTGGTGCCGCCGGAATAGGTGTTGGCACCGTTCAGTACCACGGTGCCGCCGGGATTGGTCAGGTTGCCAATCGCCAGGGTAAGGCCGGCGCCGCTGCCGCTGACGCTGGTGTCGTCGGCAATCGTGCCGTTGCTGGTGAGCGTGTTGCCGGTTCCGGGCGCGAGCACGGTCGTTGCACCGGTCATCCCGAACAGGTCCGAGCCGGTCCCGACGCCGTTGCCGGCGCCATTGCCGCCGCCGGTTCCTCCAGTTGCCGAACCGCCGGTGAAGGTGCCGCCACCCTGCACGGTCAGGCTGCCGCCCTGGGCGACGAACACCGCGCCGCCGAATCCAGCTCCGCCACCGCCATCGGCTCCCAGACTGGGGGAGCCTGCGCCGCCGCCCACGCCGCCAGCGGCGCCGGGAGGGAAACTGTTCGTGCCGGCACCGCCGCCGCCAAAGCCGCCGGCGCCGGCAAAGGACCCTGCGCCGCCACCGCCGCCAAACCCGCCCGCGCCGCCGCCGCCGCTTGCCTCGAAGATCCCCTCGCCGCCACCGCCGCCGCCACCACCGAAGCCGCCGGCGCCGCCGATGCCACCCGGGCCGCCGCCGTTCCCGCCGGCAATCGAGCCAGCCAAGCCGGCACCGCCGTTGCTGTTGCTCTGTTGCAGCCCATTCGCGCTACCCGAGCCGCCTGACGTCACGCCGTCGCCGCCGCCGCCACCGCCGCCGCCACCGCCACTGCCGTTCCCGCCGGCAGAGCCCGCGGGCGTTTCGCCGGTCGTCCCGGGCAGCAGTCCGCCGCCCCCGCCGCCGCCGCCGCCAGCGCCGGTCAACGGACCACCGGTGCCGCCGGCGCCGCCCATACCGCCGCCGGCACCGTAGCCGTCGCCGCCGCCTATGCTGCCGCCGGCACCACCCGTGGCCGCGTTGCTGGTGAAGCTCACCCCGGTCAGGGTGACGTTCGCCGCTGTATTGACGAAGATGGCACCGCCCGCGCCCATGCCGCCTCCGCCGCCGGATGAGCCGCCGCCGCCCGCGCCGCCGGTGGCGGCACCGTTGGCCAGCGTCACATTCTGGATCGACACGTTGATCGCGGTGGTGCCGTTCCCGACGAAGAACGGACGCACCGAGCTGCCGCCGCTGATCGTCAGGTTGGGGGCGCCGGCGCCGTTGATGGTGGTGCTCTGGGTGATTGGCGGCAACGCGCCGGTCAGGGTGATCGTGTCACCGGCGAGGGCCGGCGCGAAGGTGACCGTCGAGCCGGCATTGCCGGCCGTCTCCGCCGCGGTCAGCGCGGCACCCAGCGAGCCCGCGCCGCTCGTATTGGTGTTCGTCACGATGAAAGTTTGCGGCTGCGCCACCGCTGGGGATGTCGTTCCTATCCCGATACAGAGACCTCCGAGCAATACGCAGCCCGGCCAGGCGACCGCAGCACCGGATCCGACACGTCGCATCTTGGCCCCCGCTTCGAGACCCCCGGTCGGGGGGTTTTCTGCGAAACCCCTAGTCGGGGACTTGCTACAAAAAAGCTGTAGCCTTCCAGGCGCTGCGTCCGGCCCGTGCTCCGTGACTCACGTGAGCGTCACTCACCATTGATGCAACCGCACGCAAACGCGGCTGCCGGCTGCACTGCGGTGGCCGCCCGCGGTGCATCGGGGCGGCGTGCCGGCAGGCAACGATGCACTCCCGTGATGCCGGGAAAGCTGATAGCGTCGCGCCATGTCTCGTGTATTGCACCGCTCCGGCGCCATTCCGCCCGTCGCCGCCGCCGGCGAGGGCATCCGTATCGTCACCGCCGACGGGCGCAGGATCATCGACGCGTCGGGCGGCGCGGCGGTTGCGTGCCTCGGGCATGGCAACCGTCGTATTGCCGAGGCGATCGGCCGGCAGGCCGCGACGATGGCTTATGCCCATACCGGAACGTTCAGCAGCCAACCCGCCGAGGACCTCGCGGATATCGTGCTGGACGGCGAGCCCGGCGGGCTGTCGCACGCCTATTTCTGTTCATCCGGCTCGGAAGGGACCGAGGCGTCGTTGAAGCTGGCGCGACAATACTTCGTCGAGATCGGCCAGCCGCAACGGGTGCATTTCATCGCGCGCCGGCAGGGCTATCACGGCAACACGCTGGGGGCGCTGGCGGCGGGCGGCAACATGATGCGGCGCGCGCTGTACGAGCCGATCCTGTCTCCTGCGTTCAGCCTGGTGTCGCCCTGCTTCGCCTATCGCTTCCAGCGCGATGATGAATCGGACTCGCAGTACGTGGACCGGCTGGCGGATGAACTGGAGGCGGAATTCCAGCGTCTCGGGCCCGACACGGTTGCCGCGGTGCTGGCGGAAACCGTGGTTGGAGCGACCACCGGGTGCGTGACCGCGCTGCCGGGTTATTTCCAGCGCGTGCGGGCCATCTGCGATCGCTACGGCGCGCTGTTGATCCTCGACGAGGTGATGTGCGGCATGGGCCGAACCGGTTCCATGCATGCCTGGGAGCAGGAGGGGGTGGCGCCGGACTTGCAGGTGGTGGCGAAGGGTTTGGGGGGTGGCTACCAGCCGATCGGCGGCGTGCTGATCGGGCGGAAGATTGTCGAAGCGATCGCACAAGGTTCCGGCAGCTTCATGCACGGCCACACCTACCAGGCGCATCCGGTCGCCTGCGCCGCCGCACTGGAGGTGCAGCGCATCATCCGTGAGGACAATTTGCTCGATAATATCCGCGCGATGGGTGCCCGGCTTGAGGCGGCGCTGACCGAGCGGTTCGGCAACCACCGCCATGTCGGCGACATCCGCGGCCGCGGGCTGTTCTGGGCGTTGGAGTTCGTCGCCGATCGCGCGACCAGGCAGGAATTCGATCCGGCGCTGAAGCTGAACGAACGCGTCAAGCGCGAGGCCCTGGGGCGCGGCGTCGCGATCTATCCGATGGGCGGCACGATCGACGGCCGGCGCGGCGACCACATCGTCATCGCGCCGCCGTACATCGCCACGGCGTCCGATATCGACACGATTGTCGAGACGTTGGGCCATGCAGTGGACGCAGCGATCTAGTACCCACTGTCGGTAGACCGCGAGTCACGCCCCCCTGTCATTGCGAGGCGCGCAGCGCCGAAGCAATCCCCTGCCTGACCAGCCGAGGAATGCTCGTCAGGCAGGGGATTGCTTCGGCGCTGCGCGCCTCGCAATGACAGGGGGGTTCGCAGCAATCGTCTTGCGATTGCTTCGCGGCCCAAGCCCTCGAGGGGAGGGAGGACTATGTCTCTGCCGCATGTGCGCATGATCTTGCGAAGCACTCGCATCATTCCGCTGCCCGCTTGACCTTCGCCGCGCAGCCGCCAAATTGCCCACCATGCGCAATTTCTCGGAATTGACGGAACGTGAAGTCCTCGCCCTGGCGATTGCCAACGAGGAAGAGGACAACCGCATCTACACCGACATCGCCGAGGGCCTGCGGGCGGACTATCCCGGCAGCGCCAAGGTGTTCAGCGAAATGGCCGAAGAAGAGAGCGAGCACCGGCATCGCTTGCTCGAACTCTACCGGGCGAAGTTCGGTGAGCATATCCCGCTGATCCGCCGCCAGGATGTGCGCGGCTTCATCCAGCACAAGCCGGTCTGGCAGATCCTGCCGCTGAACCTCGACGAGGTGCGCAATCTCGCCGAGAGCATGGAAACCGAGACGCAGCAATTCTATCGCCGCGCCGCCGCCCGCAGCGAAGACGTGTCGGTCCGGCAGCTTCTCGGCGACCTGGCCGAGGCGGAGGTCGAACACGAGCACCGCGCCGAAGAGTTGGGCGACGTGAACCTGCCGGAGAACGTGCGCCGCGAGGAAGACGTGCACGCCCGCCGCGCCTTCGTGCTGCGGTTCATCCAGCCTGGCCTGGCGGGGCTGATGGACGGCTCGGTCTCCACGCTGGCGCCGGTGTTCGCCGCCGCGCTGGCCACGCAGAACACCTGGCAGGCCTTCGTCGTCGGACTGGCGGCGTCGATCGGTGCCGGCATCTCGATGGCCTTCGCCGAGGCACTGTCGGACAACGGCAGCCTGACCGGCCGCGGCGCGCCGTATATCCGCGGCGGCATCACCGGCGCGATGACCACGCTTGGCGGCATCGGCCACACGCTGCCGTTCCTGATCCCGTCCTTCTGGACCGCGATGGCCGTGGCGGTCGGCGTGGTGGTGGTCGAGTTGGGGGTGATCAGTTGGGTGCGGTGGAGATACATGGATACGCCGCCGTTCTACGCCACGTTGCAGGTCGCGTTCGGCGGGGCGCTGGTGTTCGCCTGCGGCATCCTGATCGGCAGCAGTTAGGAGCGCGCTCTCCACCCCGTGCTATCGGACGAAATCCGCCATACCCGTTGCGGGTCCAACATGGTAGGACACCATTCGGTGTGGATCTTGCGTCGGGCGCTGCCGATGGCGTTGTCGGTGTGAGCCTGTTGGGAGGGGGACAGGCGTTGTGGCTAACCCGATGGAGACTGCCGCCACCGCGGCAGATATCACGTTCACCAAGCAGCCGGGCCAGGTCGCCCTTTTGCGGCGCGTGCAAACCCTGCGCGAGATGGCTGGCGGAGAAGGCGGAATCTGCTACGGCCTGGCCTGGGTGTGGATGCAGTGCAAGGCAAACGGCAGCACCAGCACCCTCTGGGATGACCTGGCGGCCGCACAGCACAAACCCAATACCGTCAAGGCAGCGCGACTCTACAAGGACGTCCAGGGGTTCGGTGGAACCGGCGACAACGAGGCGGCGGCGCAATGCGGCTTCACGCTGATTCCGAAGAATGCCGATGCCGGCATCGGCAACAAGATCCAGTACGTCAACATCGCTTATCCCGCGGACCTGAAGACTCTCGCCGAGTGGCTTGGCAAGGCCATGGGCGACCGCTTCTTCCTGCTCAGTACGGACCTGCACGTCATGGCTGCATCGGGGAGCAAGCTGGGCAAGCTCGAATTCTATGATCCGAACTTCGGCGTGGTCAGTTGCTGGAAGAGCAGCGGTATGCTGGCGTTCTTCAAGGCGTTCTTCGCCGATCCCGTTATCAGGGGCTATTGGACGGACGCCCCGCGGCGGATGAAGGTGACCAAAGTGAAGGTGAAGGGATGACGCAGTGCGCTGACTGTTGCCGGGCTCCTGGCGAGCCGGACCGTGACGCCTCATGACATGACAGCATTTTGCGTTCGCGATCGAGCGGCGCAGGAATAAATCAGGGCGGCTCTGGGTATCAGCAGGCGAATCCTGGCTGCTTGCCCGCCGCGGCCGGGACCGAACCGGCGCCGCCACCAACAGGAATTACTCAATGCCCGCATCAGTCTTCGACCAGCCTGCCGACACGCAGGGCCTTCGCCATGCGCCGACCACAATAGCGCTGCATTGGATCACCGCGGTGCTGGTGGTGGTCTTGTGGACTATCGGCCAGACCGTCGATTTCGCTCCCCGAGGCGCACTGCGCATCGATTACCGTTCGCTGCACATGGTGCTTGGCGTCACGCTGGGCATCGTGCTGATCCTCCGGCTGAGGTGGCGGATCGGCCGGGGTGGGATGCTGCCGCCGTTGCACCGGGGTCCGCTGCTGGCGATCGCCCGCGCAACGCACTGGCTGCTGTACGCGCTGCTGCTGGTGACGGTGGGGTTGGGCGTGACGAATGTCTGGGCGCGCGGCGATTCGATCTTCAATCTGGTTCACGTCGCGCAACTGGTTCCGGGCGACCGCGCCCTGGTGCATCGGATCGGAGACTGGCACGCGCTGGCCGCGAATGCCGTGCTGATCGTCGCCGGCCTGCACAGCGCCGCCGCACTGTTCCATCACATGGTGCTGCGCGATGCCACGCTGCGCCGCATGTTGCCGTGGCCGCCGCGCCGGACGCGCACCGATGCGCCGATGTTCGAGCGCCGCCCGACGTGACATGATCGCCTGGCCGGCGACATCGGCCGCGGCCGGCGACGGAGGAAAAACCATGCAGGCTCTGACGCAGGCGCAGGTCGAGTCCTATCGCTATAACGGCTTTTTGTTTCCGGTTCCGGCGCTGACGGCGGAGGAGATCGCCACCTGCCTCGCCGGGCTGCAGCGGCTGGAAACCGAACTCGGCGGGCCGGTTGCCGAGGCGGATATCAAATGGCGCTCGCATGCCTATGCGCATTCGCCATGGTTTAACGCGCTGATCCGCCATCCTCGCATTCTCGCCGCGATCGAGGACCTGATCGGCCCCGACATCCTGGTCTGGACCAGCACGTTCTTCATCAAGGAGCCGCAGTCTCCGACCTTTGCCGCATGGCACCAGGACGGCACCTATTTCGGCCTGGAACCGCATGAGCAAGTCTGCGCCTGGGTGGCGCTGACCGACGCGAGCGCGGAGGCAGGGTGCATGGAGCAACTGTCCAGCCGGGGTGCGCCTCGGCAATACCGCCATGCGCCGCTGGGCCTGGCGCACAGCATCAACCGCGCCGGCCAGACGATCACCGAGCCGTTCGATGACTCTACGCCGGTGGCGATGGCGCTGAAGGCTGGCGAGTTCTCGCTGCATCATGAATGGGCGGTGCATCGATCGGCGCCGAACAACGCCAACCACCGGCGGGTGGGGATCGGGCTGAACTACGTTCCTCCACATGTGCGAGTGAACGGGCCGGTACGGCTGAAGGCGATGTTGGTGCGTGGGGAGGATCGTTACGGGCACTACGACCTGATCGATCCGCCCGCCGCTGAACGCGATGCGGCGGCGCTGGCGGTGCATCAGGAAGTCAGCGATCGGTATCGCGAGAATTACCGCGTGCAGGTGCAGCGGCATGAGGCGTTGTATGGGGGCGCGGAGGTGTAATGCCAGGCAGCGTCATCATTGACACACGGGCAGTGCCCACCACCGTCATGGCGGGCGAAGGCCCGCCATCCACGACTTTGCTGCTCGCAACAAAGAAAGTCGTGGATGCCGATCTTCGTCGGCGTGACGGTGGTGGTAGCTTTGGCAAGGCCAGGGGGGAGTTGGGCATCAACGAGAAAATCGATTTCACGCCTGCTCATTGCGCTCTCTCTGCAAATCTGGCTGAGCCACGGTTGCGGCTTTGCCAAGCTCAACGTTGCAGGCGACGCACCTGATCAGACGTGTACCAGACAACGAGACAGAACGCACCACCCTGTGTCTGTTCACGTTGCTGCCGTTACCAGAACGGGATGGTCTGCTTCGGCAGCAGCAAAAGCCAGGCAGGCCCGGATATCCTCCTCCTCTAGATAGGGATAGTCGGTGAGGATTTCCTTTTCCGCGACGCCTGCAGCCAACAGCTCCAACACATCCTTCACGCGAATGCGCATTCCGCGGATACAGGGCCGTCCACCACATTGAGCAGGATCGAAAGTGATACGTGCCATGGTTCCTCACCTCGGGGCCTGCATGTTGATGCCATCATTCTAACCCAGCGTCGCCCCCGGCGCGCTCCCGGCGTTGGCACGACCGGCGCCAGTCTAGCGAGAGCCCCACGGATCGAGCGATGGGCAGTGGAGCGCGATGCTGTCTCACTCGGAGGCTCCTGCGCCGGCCCCACGCGTGCGCGAGGAACAATGTGATGCAGTTCATTGCCGGCCGTGTCCGACTGACGGTATGATTTTCGTGCGCCCGGAGGTTACGCATGAAGTACCTGCCGTTCGTCATGACCCGAGGCCCATTGCTCGCGCAGCTCATTTGCGAAGCGTGGCAGGATCCGCGCCGATATCGGGCGTGCGGATGCTGCGGAGCACGGATGATGATCCTGCCCGATCGATCCGAACAGATGACGCGCTGTCCTGCGTGCCTGCGGCCTCAGCGCGTAGCGGAGGATGACGAGGTCCCGTGGCGGCTAACCCCCGCTTCGGCCGAAGCGTTGCGGCGGACCAAGACGTGGATGCGGGCGCTGTAGCCGCGCAGTTGTTCGGTGCGTTGCGGACTCACCAGATCGACGTCGTCTGGTCGGGAACTCGTGCTGCCCGTCGGACGAACCGAAGCAGTGACCCGCTGGCAGTCACACCGTGTAGGGCACCCGCACACCGGGGTCGCCGGGAGGAAAGCCCTTCGTATCGCGAGTGACCAGCAGCATATCGTGCGCTTGAGCCGACCCCCAGACGATCGCATCCGGCAATTTGAGGCGGTGCGCGCGGCGTAAGACGACCGCACGCTCGGCAACCGCCTTGTCGATCTCGATCAAACGGAACCCATCGAGAAACGCCCGCGTTGCCCGCTCGCTGCCGGGTGGAGCGCCGACAAGCACTTCCATCCACGTGATCGCGCTGATGGATTGCTCCTCGTAGCGTGCCAGTTCGCTCGCGGCGCCCGGTATGCCGCGCAGGTGGTCGATCAGGATGTTGGTGTCGAACAGCGCCTTTACCACTCGGCGCGCACCTTCTTCTGATAGGCAAGCCCGTCGGCGGCCGCCGTCCCCCAGAGACCAAACGCATCCTGCAAGGCCGGCCGACGGTGGACCGCGAGATACTCGCTGATCGCGGCACGGATCAGCGCGGCACGCGGCTGCCTGAGGCTCTCGCCGAGGGCCGAGAGATCGGCAAGCTGGGCGTCGGGGATATCCACCAGGGTTCGCATGTGCCGGTTCCGATTACTGATATCGTCATCATATATCGCGAAGCAGTCGGCCTTCAAGGTGCCGCGGAGCAATGCGGAGCGGTGCGGCAGGCCAATCGACTCGGTGCAACCGCCCCTAAACCGGCAGCCTGATCCGCGCGCGCAGCCCGCCCAGCGGGCTCTCCTCCAGCACGATCTCCCCGCCATGCGCCCGCACGATATCCCGGGCGATCGTCAGCCCAAGCCCCGTCCCCCCCGCCTCACTGCTCTCGAACGGCCGGAACACACTCTCCCGCCGCTCCGGTGAAATCCCCGGCCCGTCGTCGTCCACCGTCACCATCACCGCGCGGCCCTGCGGGGTCGCTGCCAGAGCCACATGCCGGGCGTGGCGCCGCGCGTTGTCCACCAGGTTGGTGATCGCCCGCCGCACGGCATTGACCCGCAGCGACAGCGTCAGGTCCGGCGGCGCCTCCAGCGACACGTCCGCCCCCGCCCGCCGGGCGCTCGCCGCCACCTCCTCCAGCATGGAGCACAGGTCCACTTGCTCGGCCTGTTCCGTGCCCTCGCCGCGTGCGAAGGCGAGGTAGCCGCCGACCATGCGGTCCATCTCCTCCACGTCGGCCTGCATCTCCGCGATGTCTTGGTGCGTCTCCTCCTGCACCGGCAGCATCGCCAGCGCCAGCTTCAGCCGGGTCAGCGGGGTCCGCAGGTCGTGCGACACGCCGGCCAACATCTCGGTTCGCTGCAGCAGGAAGCGGCGGATACGCTCCTGCATGCGATTGAACGCCGAGGCGGCCTGGCGCACCTCGGTCGCCCCCTCCGGCCGGATCGGACCGGTGTCGCGCCCGCGGCCAAACGCATCCGCGGCGCCCGCCAGGCGGCGGATCGCCCGCACCTGGTTGCGCATGAACATCGCGGCAATCAGGAACACGAACAGCGCGGTGCCGACCACCCAGCCCACGAACAGGAAGATGGTGCCGGTATACAGCCGCTTGCGCGGGGCGACGACGGTCAGCACGCCATCCGGCATCTGCAAGCGAATCAGCACCGACTGCGGCTCGGAGATCCAGTCGGTGGTGAAGGGTACGGTAAACGTTTCCTTCAGCGCCGCCGTGAGGTCGTCATCCATCGGGCCGAGGATATTGACCGATTTGGTATAAGGCAGCACCGCACCGCGGTCGATGGTGATCGACAGATCGAAGCGCCGGCTGGCGTCGGCCAGGATCCAGTCCCGGTCGGCGGCATTTGGAAACTGCTGCATCAGGTCGAGCGTGTAGGCGATCTCCCCCGTCACCCCGCCGGACAGCCGGCGCGACACCAGGTCGAGGTGGCTGCCGTAGTAGATTTGCAGCGCCACCGCCTGCAGCAGCACCAGCGGCAGCAGGATCATCAGCAGGCTGCGGCCGAGCAAGGACCGGGGGAAGAAGCGCTTGATCAGGCCGGTACCGGGAAGGTGGGTGCGCACCGCTACACCCCCGGCTTCAGCACGTAGCCCCGCCCGCGCACCGTGTGCAGGAAGCGCGGCTCACGCGGGTCCGCTTCCACCTTGCGGCGCAGCCGGGTGACCTGCACGTCGATCGCGCGCTCGCCGGAGTCGTCCATGTTGAGGGCGGCGGCGATCTCCTCGCGCGACAGCACCTCGTTGGGCTTGGCGGCCAGCGCGCAGAGCAATGCCGCCTCGCCGCCGGTCAGCCGCAGCGGGCCGGTGGCGTCGCGTAGTTCGCCGCGGTCGCGATCAAACACCAACTCGCCGAGTTGCACCGGACCGGCTTGTTGCCCCGGCATCGGCGGGGGCGCGCGGCGCAGCATGGCGCGGATGCGCAGCACCAGTTCGCGCGGCTCGAACGGCTTGCCGAGGTAGTCGTCGGCGCCGGCCTCGAACCCGGCTATGCGGTCCTCCGGCGCACCGCGCGCGGTCAGCAGCAGCACCGGCAGTTCGTGGCCTTGCTCGTGGCGCAGCGCGGCGGTCAGGTCCAGGCCGCTCTCGCCCGGCATCATGACGTCGAGCACCATCAGGTCGGGGTTGATGGCGCGCAGCTTGGCGCGGGCATCGGCGGCGTTGTCGGCGGTGGTGACGCGGAACCCCTCACCGGCGAGGTAGCGCGACAGCAGGCCGCGCAGCCTCGCGTCGTCGTCCACCACCAGGATGTGCGCGTCGTCCGCCATCAGCGTCGCCCTGCCGGCACCAGCCGGACCGCACCCGGCGGGGACTCAGGCAGAGCCGCCGCACCGGTGGCCGACTCGGCTGCCCGTTCCGAGCCCGCCGGCGCGTTGCCGAGCCGCACCGTGGCGTGGGTCTCGGCGATGTTGCGGCACGCCTCTTCGTCCATGATGGCCAGCATCACGCCGCGGAACCCCTCCACCGCCGCGGCGCCGGCCTGGCGATAGGCGGGCGCCAGCACGGCCTGCTGGCGCTCGAACAGCCGGCGTTCCAGGGCCTGGCCGGCCGGCGTCATGCTCAGCAGGCGCTGGCGGCGGTCCTGGTTGCCCTGCGCCTGCGCTACGTAACCCTGATCCACCAGCGCCCCCAGCACGCGGGCGAGCGATTGCTTAGTGATACGCAGGATGGCCAGGAGCTCGGAGACGGTGATGCCCGGGTTGCGGCCGATGAAGTGCAGCGCGCGGTGGTGGGCGCGGCCGAGACCCAGCTCCTCCAAGGCCACGTCGGCGGCGTTGGTGAAGTCGCGATAGGCGAAGAACAGCAGGTCCTGCGCCAGCCGGATGTCTTCTTCTCGGGGGAATGCCAGGCCGGCCGCAGCCGGTGGATGCGCCGGGTCGGGGCTTTGCTCTACAACGGCGAGGCTGCCCCCCGGGCGGAAGACGTCGTGGAGGGTCTTGGTTTCCGGCATGGCAGGCATTCCCTCAGTGGGGGCGGATTTACGTCAGCCTTGTTGACGTATTTTCACGAGCATTATACCGTGCGCCCATCGACAGCAACAATCTTGCGGAGGATACCGCCATGGAGCTAGTTCCTTTCGACGACCGGGACGGCTGGATCTGGTGGGACGGCAAGCTGGTCCCCTGGCGCGATGCCAAGCTGCACGTTCTGACGCATGGCCTGCACTATGCCAGCGCCGTGTTCGAAGGCGAGAGGGCCTATAACGGCCACATCTTCCGGTTGCGCGACCATACCAACCGGCTGATCAATTCCGGCCGCATCCTGGGCTTCGAAATTCCCTTCAGTGCCGAGGCGATCGACGCGGCATGCCGGGAGGTGCTGGCCGCGAACAACCTGACCGAGGGTTATGTGCGCCCGATCGCCTGGCGTGGCACGGAGATGCTCGCGGTGTCGGCGCAACATACGAAAATCCACCTGGCGATCGCCGCCTGGCCGTGGCCGAGCTATTTCGGCGACGCTCGCATGCAGGGCATACGCCTGGGCATGGCGGAGTGGAAGCGGCCCTCGCCGGAGACCGCGCCGACCGCGGCGAAGGCCACCGGGCTCTACATGATCGGCACCATGTCGAAGCATAAGGTTGAAGAGCAGGGGTGGAACGATGCGCTGATGCTGGATTGGCGGGGGAGGGTTTCCGAGTCGACCGGGGCGAACATCTTCTTCGTGATGGACGGCGCGCTGCACACGCCGACTCCGGACGGTTTCCTGGACGGCATCACGCGGCGCTCGGTGATGAGCCTGGCGCGGGCGCGGCAGATGATCGTGGTGGAACGGCCGATCGAACTGGAGGAGATCGCCGGCGCGACCGAATGCTTCCTGGCCGGCACGGCGGCGGAGGTGACCGCGGTGCGGGAGATCGCCGGACGCAATTACACGCCGGGGCAGATCACCGAGACGCTGATGCGGGACTACGACGCGCTGGTGATGCAGTCGCCCGAGGCAGTGGCGAAGGTGGTCGCAGCGTAGGGGCGGGCGCGGGCGCCTGGCGCCGGGGGCGTCACGGCCCTGGCGCCGGGGAGCGTCACGGCCGCGGCTGGTTCAAGATGCGTGGAGCGTGGTGTCGTGCCGCGATGCCGGGGGAGGTCTGTACTCCCAGTCAGGGCGATTGCATTTGAATGGCGGGGTGGTATGGGGCGAATTTGCTGTCCTCCTACCATGGGGGGATTCGCAGCATCGCACAGCAAGGCTTTAACACGGAGGCCACTGAGAAGAAGCTTAAGCCACAGAGTTTCAGCGAGGAAATCCATCCAATGCCGGCTTGTCCGGCGAAACCATTGTGCGTTGCCAATCTTGTTTCTCTTTGCACTCCTAAGCTGGCAAATTCTCGCGTGCTGCGGTGATTTCCAGAATTCGCGTGGCGGCCAGAGCGGCTAGCGCCAAAGCAAGCAAGACTCAACGCAAATGAACGCAAATGGACGCAGATGAACGCGAATGGGACTGGGGGCGGCGCGGCTTGGCGCGAACGGTCGCGCGATGTCCACCGTGAACGATCGTGACAGACGCAGGCATATTCGCGTTTATCTGGGCTTATTTGCGTTCATTTGCGTTGAGTCTTGCTTGCTTTGGCGCGCAACGCTTGATTGCGGCGGAGCGAGGCACAGCGCGCCACAAGCGTAAGCGCGATGACGGCCGGCTGTGCGCCACATCTTTGGTTGCGGCCAACGACTGCGCTGCGTCGCTCTGTGGCTTAAGCTTCTACTCTGTAGGCTTTGTGTTAGAACCTTGCTTACTTTGCTTGCGGCTCCCCGGATCAGACATGTTTCGCCAGCAGGCACCAACGCAAACGCGATCGAGTTGACGGGGCCGCGTATATCTCTGAGCTGCCGCAACAGGCACATGGCCTCCGTGGCCCTCCGTGGCTCTCGTTCTGCCTCCGTGTTAAAAGCTTTACTGAATTCCGTGCCACCATAGGCGCCGCCTGTCTGCCCGTATGCGTGTGCAGGCGCGAATCGGAACGGCGGGGCCGGCCGCAATCCGGTCCCGTGCGCGAACTTTGCCTCGATGCGTACGACGGGATCAGGGTGGGCCGGTGGCCACCGCCGGGGCCTGGGTACATGATTGCGATAACGGATTGAATAAATCGTCCACCGCTT
>DATHNI010000512.1:0-4960 GCA_035486135.1 Acetobacteraceae bacterium | reverse complement strand
CGGAAATGCACCGAAGACTTCAACGCCAGGATCCCGCACGACGCCGGCTCGACGCCGAGGTAGCGGATCATTTCCTGGTCCAGCGCCTGCATCTTGCGCGAGGTCACCACCACGCGCACGCCCTCGATATCGATCAGCGCGCTGGGCCCGAGATTGCCGGGATTGCCGGCGCCCATCGGGCCGGTCAGCGTGAACTTCCCATCGCTCAGCGTCAGCACCCGCGCCGAGCAAGGGAACGGCATGCCGTCCGACTTGCCACCCAGCGAGAATGACACCTGCGCGCCCACGCCGGCGGCATGGCACGCGGCGGCGCTCTCGGCATCGTTGATCAGGCAGAACAACGCATTCTTCGCGCGCTGGCGAACCAGTTCCGCCAGCAATTCGGTGGTGTCGCCATGCCCGCCGCCGCCGGGATTGTCCTGGGTATCCGCCAGCACCACGGGCCGCGAGGCACCGCGTGCGATGCGCATCGCCTCGGCCACCGCCTCGGCTGCCGGCAACGTGTCCTGCACGAAATCGCTTTCCCGCGCCGCCACGTGCGCGGCGAACGCATCGGCCGCGGCATCCGCTTTCGCCTGCGTATCGGCAAACGCCGCCAGCGCCGGGCCGCAATCGGGAAAGTCCGAGTAGGGAAAGCCGAAGCAGAACGCCAATTCGACGGCGTCCATCCGTTCGGCGAGCGACGCACGTTCCTGCATCACCTCCTGCATCGGCGCCAGCAGCGTGCACTGGCTTCCGAGCGGGATCCAGAATTCCATCTGCCGGAACGCGCGAGCCCATGGCGCGCCGCGGTCGATGCGTTGCAACAGCAGCCGCATCGCCTGCGCGCCGGCCGCCTTCATATCGACGTGTGGATAGGTGCGGAACGGCACCAACGCGTCGGTCAACCGCACCATCTGCGCGGTCAGGTTGCAGTGCGGATCGAGGCTGATGGTCAGCGGCAGATCGCCCACGATGGCGCGCACGCGGCGCAGCAGTTCGCCCTCGGCATCCGGGAAGCTTTCGACCACCGCGGCGCCATGCAGGTCCAGATACACGCCGTCCAGCGGTGCCGCATCGAGCGCCTCGGACAGCCGGGCGCAGAGCAGTGCGGCGATGCGCTCGAATGCCTCGTCCTGCACAGGGCCGGCGGGATTGGCGAAACTCCAGGCGAGCGGCACGAGCGTCGCGCCGGCAGCTTCGGCTACCGCGATGGCGCCGGCCGCCGGCACGGACGTGGTGCGCACCGCGTCGAACAGGCCGTTGCCGTTCTGTAAGGCAGGAAAGCCGGCGGGGTTGACGAAGTCAGCGTAGGTGGTGGGGCGTGGCGCGAAAGAATGGCTCTCGTGCAGGAAGCCGCCGATGGCGATGCGATGGGTCATGCGATGACTGTACACCTCTCCCACGCAGCGGGAGAGGTTTTTTACTCCCACAGTGGATCGATCGGGCCGCGCCCCGCGAGCACCGCGGCAATGTTATCCAGCGCGCGATACCCCATGGCGTTGCGCGTCTCCACCGACGCGCTGCCGACATGCGGCGACAGGATCACATTATCCAACTTGGCAAACCGCAAATCGTAATGCGGCTCGGTGCGGAACACGTCCAGGCCGGCGCCGAACAACTGGCCGGAGGTCAAAGCGTCGATCAACGCGTCCTCGTCCACCAATCCGCCGCGCGACACATTCACCAGCACCGCACCGCGCGGCATCAACGACAAGGCACGCGCGTCGATGATCTTGTCCGTGACCGGCGTCGCCGGTGCGTGCAACGAGAGAAAATTGCACTCCGGCAGCATCGCATGAAAATCCCCGAAATACGTCGCCCCCTGCTCCTGGTCCGCCGGCAGCCGGTTGCGCGCGTGATACACCACGCGCATGTTGAACCCGCGCGCCCGCTGCGCCATGGCGCGGCCGATGCGCCCCATGCCCAGGATGCCGAGCGTCTTGCCGGTGACGCGCACGCCGAGCAAGTCGCCCTGCCCGATCCGGAACCGCCAGCCGTTGCGCATGATCCGGTCGTATTCATAGGCGCGTCGCGCCGCGGCCAGCAGCATCATGAAGGCGTGATCGGCGGTGCATTCGGTCAGCACGTCGGGCGTATTCGTCACCACCAGGCCACGAGCCTTCGCCGCCGCGACATCGATGTGGTCATAGCCGACGCTGCTGGTCGCACCGACGCGCACGCTGGACGGCAGCGCGGCGATCACCTCGGCCGATAAGGGCAGCGTGTTGGTGAACAGGATGGCGTCGGCGTTGTGTTCGGTGGCAGCACGCAGCGCTTCCGGCGCGGTCATGTCGTCCTTGCCGTCCACCACCAGCGCGTCGAACTCGGCGCGCGCACGCGTCACGACATCCCGCGGCATCAGTGCCGCGACCACCAGGCGTGATTGCATCCTTTGGCCTCCTCGGTGCCTGATATATGGCCAACCGGCGCGGTTGCGGAAGGGGTGAGGGCGGGGCAACCTCGCGGCATCAACCGGAGGGCCAGAATGCGCGCCAATCTTACTCCCGATGTCGAACTTGCGGCACGCTTGTTCGATGCGCTGCGTGCGAAAACCTTCGATGGCGTCGGTATCACGCGCGAGGCGTACGGACCGGGCGAGCAAGCGGCACACGCTTTGGTGCGGGCCGAGGCCGAGGCACTGAGCCTCGACATCGCCAACGACGCCGCCGGCAATCTTTATCTGACGCTGCCGGGTGCGGATCGGTCGGCGAAACGAATTGTCCTGGGCAGTCATCTGGATTCCGTCGCGCAGGGCGGCAATTACGATGGCGCGGCCGGCGTGCTGGCGGGCATGGCGACGGTGGCGGGCATGCGCGCGGCCGGGTTCCAGCCGTCGCGCGACATCACCGTGCTGGCGATTCGCGCCGAGGAAGCCGGTGCCTGGTTTCCCACCAGCTATCCCGGCAGCCGAGCCGCGCTGGGCCGCCTGCCGCCGGACGTGCTGGCAATCCGCCGCATGGACTCCGGCCGCTCGCTGGAAGACCACATGCGCGAACTTGGTTTCGATCCCGATGCGGTGCGCGTGGGGCGCGGAACGCTGTCGGCGGCGAACACCGCTGCGTATCTCGAATTGCACATAGAGCAGGGTCCGGTGCTGGATGGGGAGGGGATTCCTGTAGGTGTGGTGAGTGGAATTCCGGGATCGCGGCGGTTGCGCGCGGCCCGGGTGGTGGGCGAGTACAATCATTCGGGCGCGACACCGCGACGCTATCGGCGCGACGCCGCCATTGCTCTGGCAGAACTGGCGCACCGCCTGGATGAGCATTGGGCGGCGCTGGAAACCCAGGGCCACCGCCTGGTCTGCACCTTTTGCGTGCTGGCGACGACCGAGGGGGCTGGCTTTACCAAGATCCCTGGCGAGGCGCGGTTCCAGCTCGATGTGCGCAGCGTGCAGCAGGCGTCAGTGGATGCGATGTTCGCCGAACTGCATCGGCTGATCGCATCGATCGAGGCGCGCCGCGGCGTGCGTTTCGAACTCGGTGAGGAAACCGGCAGCCAGCCGAGCCCGATGGATGCCGGCGTGCAGCAGGGCCTGGTTCGCGCGGCGGAAGCGTTGGGCGTGGCCTATCGCGTCATGCCGTCCGGTGGGGGCCACGATGCGGCGGCGTTCGCGCAGGCGGGCGTGCCGGCCGGCATGCTGTTCGTGCGCAACCAGAACGGCAGCCATAATCCGCACGAGGCGATGCGCATGGAGGATTTTGCCGCGGGGTGCGCGGTGGTTACGCGCTGGGCGGCGGACATGGCGGGGTGACGCAGCGCCCGCCGGCTGGGCAGAAGTGCCCGCCGCCGGCACCGGTCAGCGCGATGACAAGCATGTTCTAACGTCCGGTCATGGCGCCAGATGACGAACCGAATTCGAGAGAGCTTTGCATTGACAATTAAGGAGAGCCTTTCATTGACAGAGAAGACCGATTTTTCCCGTCGCGACCTGGTGCTGAATGCCACGGCCGCGGCGGTGGCGACGGGTGCGCTCGCCGCACCGCTCCCAGCCTCGGCGCAGGAGATTTCGCTCCCGGCGAAGTGGGCGCGTGAAGCCGATGTCGTGGTGATCGGCGCCGGCGCCATGGGCCTGACATCGGCGATCGCGGCGCGTGAGGCAGGCGCCTCGGTCATCGTGGTGGAGGCGGAAAAGCATATCGGCGGCCACGCCATCACTAGCGGCGGCAACGTCCCGCTGGGCGGCGGCACGAGCGCGCAGAAGAAGCACGGCATCGAGGACTCGCCCGATCTGCTGTTCCACGACCTCACCGACTGGTCGGTGGTCGAACCGAACGGCTTTCCCGATTACCGCTACAACGACCGGGAGATCATCCGCGCCTTTGCCGACCATAGCGCCGCAACTTACGAATGGCTGGTCGCGCACGGCGTGGTGTTCGTCGACAAGGCACCGGACGCGCGCGGCGGCAATGCGGTCGGCAACTCGGTGCCGCGGGAGATGCACGCCGCGGTCGGGGCCTGGCCGATGGTGCAGACCGGCAAGCCGGCGGATCCGTCAGTGCAGGCGACGATGTCATCCGGCAACGGGCTGATGCGTGGGCTGGAAGCCGCGGCCGCGAAAGCCGGTGTGCAGACCTTGCTGGAACACCGCATGGTCGCGCTGTACCGGCAGGCGCCGCATGCGGGTCACGTGGTCGGCCTCGCGGCGGAACACAACGCGACGCGGCTGGCGATCCGGGCGCGCAAGGCGGTGATCATCGCCACCGGCGGCTCGACCGGTAATGTGAATTTCCGCCGCATGGCCGACCCTCGGCTGACCGAGGAGTATTGCGGCCTGGCGGGCATGCCCTGGTCGGACCAGGACGCCAGCGGCGAGATCGCCGCGATGGCGATCGGCGCGTCGCTGTGGGGGTTTTATAACCAGACCGGCGAGTTCGGCTTCAACCTGACCAAGCCGGGGCGGATCGGCAGCCAGTTCGGCTACCAGAACCTGCAATGGATGCCTGGAAGTTCGGTGTTCGATCGGGCTCGGGCCACCGGA
>DATHNI010000511.1:0-14678 GCA_035486135.1 Acetobacteraceae bacterium | reverse complement strand
ATCCAGGAGACCGGCAAGCGCCCCACCGCGGCGCTCGACCGCAACCTGGCCTATCTCGGCCTTGTCGAGGTGCTGCACGGCTATCCGATCGACGGCGTGGTGCTCACCACCGGCTGCGACAAGACCACGCCCGCCTGCCTGATGGGCGCCGCGACGGTGAACATCCCCGCCATCGTGTTGTCCGGCGGCCCGATGCTGGACGGCTGGTGGCAGGGCCGCCTGTCCGGCTCCGGCACCATCATCTGGGAGGGCCGCAAACTCTTCGCGGAGGGCAAGATCGGCTACGACGAGTTCATGCAGATGGTGTCGTCGTCGGCCCCGTCGGTCGGGCATTGCAACACGATGGGCACCGCGACCTCGATGAACGCGCTGGCCGAGGCGCTGGGCATGTCGCTGCCCGGCTGTGCCGCCATCCCCGCCCCGCATCGCGAGCGCGGCTGGATGGCGTATGAGACCGGCAAGCGTATCGTCGGCATGGTGCGTGAGAACCTGCGCCCCTCCGACATCATGACGAAACAAGCGTTCGAGAACGCCGTGGTCGCCGCGGCGGCGCTGGGAGCGTCGTCGAATTGCCCCATCCACATGGTGGCGATCGCGCGCCACATGGGCGTGGAGCACACGCTCGACGACTGGCAGCGCGTTGGCCCCGAAATTCCGCTACTGTGCGACGTGCAGCCGGCCGGCCGGTTCCTCGGTGAGAAATTCCATCGCGCCGGCGGCGTGCCGGCCGTCATGAAGGAACTGCTGAACGCCGGCAAGCTGAACCGCGACGCGATGACCGTCACCGGCAAGACCGTCGCTGAGAACCTGCGCGACGTGCCGGACGGCGATCGCGAGGTGATCCGTTCGTATGACGAGCCGATGCTGCCGGCGGCCGGCTACGTGGTGATGTCGGGCAACCTGTTCGACACGGCGGTGATGAAGATCAGCGTCATCGACCAGGATTTTCGCAAGCGCTTCCTGTCCGACCCGTCACGCCCGAACGTGTTCGAAGGCAAGGCGATCGTGTTCGAAGGCCCGGAAGACTACCACCATCGCATCGAGGACCCCGATCTCGGCGTCGAAGACCAGTCGGTGCTGATCATCCGCAATTGCGGTCCGGTCGGCTATCCGGGCAGCGCCGAGGTGGTGAACATGCAGCCCCCCGCTGCGATGCTGAAGCGCGGCATCACAGCGCTGCCGACCATGGGCGACGGCCGCCAGTCCGGCACGTCCGGTTCGCCCTCGATCCTCAACGTGTCGCCGGAGGCGGCGGTGGGCGGCGGCCTGGCGCTGCTGCAGACCGGCGACCGCATCCGCATCGACCTCAACACCCGCAAGGTGGATGTGCTGCTGCCGGCCGGCGAACTGGAAGCGCGGCGCCGCGCCTGGACGCCGCCGGGGCTCAACAACATGACGCCGTGGGAGGAGATCTACCGTTCGATGGTCGGCCAGTTGGGCCACGGCGCCTGCCTGGAGCCGGCCACGCTGTATCTCAATATCATCGAGACGCGCGGCGAGAGCAGGAACAACCACTAGACGTGTCCGACGCTGCAACGATGGAGAGCTGCGCGTCGGGCGCGGGTTGACGCCGCGTTGAGGATTCATGGATCAGGACGCGCCGCATGGTCGCCATGCCGGCAATACGCGCTACCCCTTCCGTGCCAGGATCGGCAGACTCCATGGAAGGCGGTGGAAGATGCCGAATTCCGGCACATCTTCACACCTGATCTGCACGTCCACGAAGCCGGCGTTGGCAAGATGGTCGAGGATATCGGCCTCGCTGAACACCCGCATCTCCAGCGTCAGGCCGGCACCGCCGTGATATAATGGCTTCGCATCCAATGCCAGGCTGCCGTCGCGATTCAGCACCACAACGCAGTACTGGCCGCCCAGCCGTACCGTGGCAAACTCCTGCATGTCGGGATAGTGTTCCACCGTGGCCGGCAACAACGCGTAAGGCACAGTCAGAACCAGCCACCCGCCGGGCTTCAGCAGAGCCGCCGCACCAGTGAAAGCACGGCTCACCGGCGGCGGGACATGCTCGAACACCTCGGAGGAAATCAAAAAATCGAGGCGGCCACGCAGATCAGCCGGCGGCCGGGTGATGTCGAGACCGGGTTCGATATGCAGCCACGTATTGCGGTAGCCCAGGTGCCGCGCCAACGGCTTGGCATAGCCCTCCCAATCGCTCAGGCCGATGCCGGTTATGCCCTTGTTGTATGGGAATTCCGGCAGCGTTACGGAGCGTCCGAACAGCGCGACGGACAGAACATGCACAATGCTACGGAACCGTACCGACGAACCGCACTTGCAGGCTGATATCTCTCGATCCAAACATTCAGGTGCAGCCGTACTACGTTGTCCGCAAACGTTGCAGGTAAACGTGATCATCAGTAACCATGGCACGGTCCCCAGAAGCGGACAATGCCCGATCCCTCGTGGCGGCGCTTCATGCGACTGCGCCGTGGAAGGATGAGTGCAACGTCGCTTCTCCTGACTGATGGTGACCGACGTCTCCTCCGTGCGGTATCGTAACACTGCTGCGGGCGGATGCGTCAAACGGAAGGAGCCGGGCATCGGCTGCTTGCTGCTATACGCAAGCAGGCAGGATTATTTGGAGGAGATCGTGCGTTATCCGAGTGCGACCGAAATCGGTACTGGATCGACGGCCTGTGGCGTCGTCGGGCCACCGCCAATGCGGGTCGCTCATGACATCGCCCTGCGCGGCGTACAATTTTGAACAGATCGCGCGGTAATCCCGTGAAGGCATTGCCCCACAGACCCCAGTGCAAGACAAGCCGATGTCCGGCCAGGGCTTGACCAGAGCATCCGTACGTGGCGGAGCCACATCCGGGATGTCGTTACCAATATACGTCGCCATGGAGTTGGGATCATGACCAAGGCTCACCACCCCGCGCTGATACTGGGTGCGGCGCTGTTCACTCTGACCGCGTGCCAGGACGGCACTACGGGGCAATCCGCGGGGCAAGCGCAGGCGGCGCCGCTGACGAAGGTTGATGTCGCCTTCATCAACCGGGCTGGCCCGGCGGGACTGGGGGAGGTCGCGTTCGCCTCGCTCGCACAGACGAAGGCGAGCGATCCGGCGATCCGCGATCTCGCCATCAAGATGATTGCTGATTTCAACCCGGCCAATCGGCAGATCGCCGCCCTGGCCCAAAGCAACGACATGGCGCCGGCAGCCGACATGGATGGACACCATCAGGTCGTGTTCCATCAACTTGAATCCCTGAACAAGGGAGCTTTCGATCGGGCCTATATCAGCGGTCAGTTGCAGGACCTGACCATGGTGATACAGGTCTTCCAGACCGAGGCCGACAGCGGGTCGCTCCCACAAGTGCGGAGCGTCGCCCAGCAGCACCTGCCAGTATTGCTCGAGGACCTGCAAATGGCGAACAAGATCGGCAACCAATAGCGGGCGGCAAAGTCGTGGATGGCGGGCCCGAGTCTGCCCCTGGGCCCTTGAACCGAAGGCCCGTCATGACCGGCACGACAGGCAGGCACGAAGAAATGAGCATTGCTCCACAACCGATATCCGCCTGCCACGTTGGCGTCGCGAAGACGTTGAACCGCGTGATGATGGGAGCAATGAACATGATCGGCAGTTCCCGCGTTGCGGCGATGCTCGGCATTGCCGCGCTCGTCTCGGCTGGGCATTGGCCCGGCAACCAAAGTGCCAAGGCCGCGGACACGCAGGTGCAATACGCTGTGTCGCCATCGGCGCTGGCGGCCAACGATGCCACCTTCATCAACCTGGCCGCCGTCTCCGGCGTCGAGGATGTGTCGTTCGCCCAGCTTGCGCAGACCAACTCCAGCAATCCGGCGGTTGACCGGTTCGCCGCCGAGATGGTGCGCGACCACACATTGGCCAGTCAGCAGCTTCTCAAACTCGCCGACACCAAGGCGATGGCGACGCCGAACCTGATGGATGCCACCCATCAGGCGTTGTATCAGCAGCTAGGGTCGAGCAAAGGCTCCGGGTTCGACGGGCCCTATATCGACACCCAGATCAAGGACCAGGTGGCGGCGGTGCAGCTCTTCGAGGCTGAGGCGCAGACCGGGACGGACCCCGACGTGCGCGGCTTCGCCCAGCACTACCTGCCGATGATGCAGCAGCATCTGGAAATGGCGCAGGCGCTCAAGGGAGCCGAATAGCCCCCCTCAACGCCCGCAACCGCGAGCGCCTCAAGCCGTCTTGTGGCGCTCGCGCAGGAACTGGAAGAACTCCACGCCCTCGCGCAGGCGGCGCTTCATCATCTGCGGGCTGCGCACCATCTCGCCGACGATCGAGGCGATCTTCGGTGCGCGGAAATAGAAGCGCTTGTAGAACGTCTCCACGTTGTCGAAGATTTCCGTGTGCGACAGATGCGGATAGGACAACGGAGCGATCTGGATGCCGTGGTCGTCCACCAGTTCGGCATGGGCGGCGTCCAGCCAGCCGTTCTCCACCGCCTGCTTGTAGAGGAACGTGCCGGGATACGGCGCGGCCAGCGACACCTGGATGGTGTGCGGGTTGATCTCGGTCGCGAAGCGGATGGTCTCCTCGATCGTCTCCTTGGTCTCGCCGGGCAGGCCCATGATGAAGGTGCCGTGGATCTTGATACCCAGCTCGTGGCAGTCCTTGGTGAAGCGCCGGGCGACGTCGATCAGCATGCCCTTCTTGATGTTGTGCAGGATCTGCTGGTTGCCGCTTTCGTAACCCACCAGCAGCAGCCGCAGCCCGTTGTCCTTCAGCACCTTCAGCGTCTCGCGCGGCACGTTCGCCTTGGCGTTGCACGACCACACCACGCCCATCTTGCCCAACTCCCGAGCGATCGCCTCGGCGCGGGGCAGGTTGTCGGTGAACGTGTCGTCGTCGAAGAAGAACTCCCGCACCTGGGGGAAGTACCGCTTCGCCAGCGCGATTTCCTCCGCCACATGGCCCGGCGAGCGCACCCGGTAGCGGTGTCCGCCGACGGTCTGCGGCCACAGGCAGAAGGTGCAGCGCGATTTGCAGCCGCGGCCGGTGTACAGCGACACGTAGGGGTGCATCAGGTAGCCGATGAAGTAGTCCTCGATCCGCAGGTCGCGCTTGTACACCTCGGTGACGAACGGCAGTTGGTCCATGTCCTCGAGGACCGCGCGATCCTTGTTGTGGATGATCGCGCCGGCGCTGTTGCGGTAGGAGATGCCGTCCACTGCCGTCCAGTCGCGGCCCTCGGCGATCTCCTTAATGGTGAAGTCGAACTCGTTGCGCGCCACGAAGTCGATCGGCGCACCCTGCGCCAGGCTCTCGGCCGGCTGCACGGCTACCTTGGCGCCGACCAGGCCGATCTTCAGCGCCGGGTTCACCGCCTTCAGCGCCGCCGCCACCTTCACGTCGGAGGCGAAGGACGGGGTCGAGGTGTGGATCACGCACAGCTCGTGATCGCGCGCGGCGCGGGTCACCGTCTCCAGGCCGATGCCGGCGGGCGGCGCGTCGATCAGCTTGCTGCCGGGCACCAGCGCGGCCGGCTGGGCCAGCCAGGTGGGATACCAGAACGAGCGGATTTCCCGCCGCGCCTGATAGCGCGAGCCGGCGCCGCCATCGAAGCCGTCGAACGAGGGTGGTTGCAGGAACAGGGTCTTCATCATGGCGGGCGTCGTCCCTTCGGCAGGGTCAGGTCGGGGCCAGTCTTAGTCGGGGCCAGTCTCAGTCAGGGCGGTCTCGGTCGGGGCGATCTCACCGGGCGCCACGCGTCCGGGGGTATCGGCGGTCATCCGGTGGCCCCGCCACTCCACCCCTCGTCCGGCGTAGCTGGCGAGCATCACCCCAACCGATATGAGGTCTCGAATGGGCAGAAGCCAGACCGGGCAGGGGAATGCAAGCCCCGCATCCCCCGCATCGGCGAGGTTTGCCGCGTCGCTCAATCGCAGGTCGGCGGGATCGCGCCCGGTTTCGCCTGGGTGCGCCGCCGGATCGCCGGGCTGGCGTGGTCCCAAAGACGGCCGATTGCCTGGGGTTCCATAGGTCAGCCCGAGCAATGGATCCAGCGCGCGATCCACCGCGATCGCGGCCAAGGCACGCGCCACCCACGCCATGAAGAACACGCCCCACGCCCAGGCGGTACCCGGGGCGAGTGCGATCGCCAGCATCGCCCAGAACAACGGGTATTGCAGCACCGAGGCGGCGAACGCGGCCGGCTCCAGGGCGCGGATGGTGCGCGCCCAGCGCAACTCATGACGCAACAGGTCGCGCAGGCGGGTCTCCGGGACGGTGGTCGCCGGCACCGTGACGGCCAGCCGCACCCCCAGGCCAAGTGCCGCCACCAGGCGCCCCAGCACCTGGTCGTCCGCCAGGTGATCGGCCAAGGCCTGGAGGCCGCCGATACGCTCGAGCGTGCTGCGGCGCAGCATCATCGTGGCGCCCAGGCAGTCCTGCCGCCCCATCGCTCGCGCCAGCAACGCTCCGGGCAGAAAATAGTGGGTGATCTGCGTGGCGCCGAGACGCTGCGCCAGGCGCCTTCCTGCCGGCAGCCCGGTATAGAGGGTGGTGACCAGGCCGGTACCCGGCTCGGCCAGCGCGTCGGCGAGGCGGGCCAGGTAGTCCGGCTGCACGTGCAGATCCGAATCGGCGATCGCCACCACGGCGTGCTTCGCGCGCGGCAGCATGTTGATCAGGTTGCCGACCTTGCCGTTGGTTCCGTGTCGCGCCGGGTTCACCACGACGGCGATGTCGCACTCGGGGAAGCGCGCCCGGAGGCGGGCGACGACCGATAGCGCCGGGTCGGCGGCATCGCTCACACCGAACACGACCTGGTATTCCGGATAGTCCTGCGCGCACACGCTGGCCAGAGCTTGCTCCAGCAGCGGCTCGTCGCCGTGCAACGGCTTCAGGATGGTGATGGGAGGCCGGAGGAGATCCCCCTCTCCCGCTTCGCGGGAGAGGGTAGAGTGAGGGTAGTGCGTGCGCCCCGCCGCACCCTCACCTGACCTCTCCCGCGAAACGGGAGAGGGACTCCTGTTCGCGAACCGTCCGGCCAGCACCGCCCCGATCGCCGCCTGCACCACGCCGATGCCTGCGAGCACCGCGCCGAAGCCGGCCAGCATCATCGCGGCCGCGCCGTCACGAATCGAGCATGCTGCCGCCCGCCAGGTCGGCCGTCTTTTGCTCCAGGCTCGCGATCAATGCGGTGGCGCCGCCGTCTCGCAGCAAGGCGCGGAAATCCGAGTGCTGGACCGCAACGCGGCTGATGGCGCCGTCCAGCAATATGTCCACCGCCCGCCAGCCGGCATCGGTCTGCCGCATGATGTAGTCCAGCCTGATCTGCTCGCCGTTCCCTTGGATGATGCGGCTTTGCACCACTTGCTCCGCGCCGACCTGGCGGAGCGTCGGGCTCAATTCGAACCGTTCGCCGTCGTACTTGTCGAAATTGGCGACGTAGGTGGCGACGGTGAAGCGGCGGAACGCCTTGTGCAACGCAACCTGCGTGGCCGCGTCCAGCGTCGTCCAGCGCGCCCCTACCGAACTTCGGAGGATCGTCGGCAGATCCAGCGTGCCGTCGATGACCGGGGCGATCCGATGGAAGCGCTGGCGAAATGGCGTGCCGGCACCCGCGCGCATCAGGGCTTCGAGCGCCGCGTAGAGTGCGGCGATCGGTGCCGCGGGGCCGGGCGGCGCGGTGGCGTGGACCAGGCGGGGCGTGACGGCGCCGGCGAGCGCCAGGCACAGCAGGTGCCGGCGGTGGAGACGCCTCCCGGCGGATGCGGGATGGGAAGCAAACATGCGCGCCATATAGCACTCATATCGTAAATTGCACTGTGTTGCCGGCGGCCATTGCATCTGCCGTTGCCGTCCGCAGTGCCTCGATGTGAAGCGGGGTGGGAGATAGAGCGGCCCATCCCCCGTGTCATTGCGAGGAGCGCAGCGACGAAGCAATCCCCCGCCTGACGAGCTGCCCAAGGCTCGTCAGGCGGGGGATTGCTTCGTCGCTGCGCTCCTCGCAATGACACGGGGTGGTCCGAGCCGCAGCCTCGGACTCCACGCCGATCGTCTGGCCGGGCGATCAGCTCAGCGTTGCATCTGCATGATCTGATTCATGGGCATCATGTTCTGGTTCATGTGCGCCATGATCCAGAGCGAACCGACAACGACCAGGAAAACGATCAGCACGCCGAAGGCCAGCGCCATGACGTTGTTGACGTTATCGGGGCCGGTGGTGATGTGCAGGAAGAAGACCAGGTGCACGCCCATCTGCGCCACTGCGAGAACGGCAAGCGCGACGGGAATGCTGGGCTGCCACACCAGCGTGGTGCGCGTGATGAAGAACGACACGACGGTGAGCAATGTCGCGAGCGCGAGCCCGATCAGGTAGCTCGCCACGCCCTCGGCAATCACGTGCCCGCCGATGCGCTCGTCGCCCGGCGCGGTGTCCCCCCGGTGCGGGCCGCTGGCGTGTTCGGAGTGGCTCATGTCGACGCTCCCATCAAGTACACCATGCTGAACAACGCAACCCAGATGATGTCCAGGGCGTGCCAGAACAGGCTGAAGCAAAGGATTCGCCGCAGGATGTCAGGCCGGAACCCCTTGGCGAACACCTGTGCCATCATCGTGGACATCCACACCAGGCCGGCCGTTACGTGCATGCCGTGGCAGCCAACCAACGTAAAGAACGCCGACAGGAATGCGCTGCGCGTTGGGCTCGCGCCGCGCGCGACAAACCCGGCGAACTCGTGCGACTCGAGCACAACGAACGCTGCGCCAAAGATGAACGTGATCGTCGTCGCGCCATAGAACCATGAGGCGCGATGCGCCTGGGCGCCGATGCTGGCGAGGCCGCAGGTGAAGCTGGACAGCAGCAGGCACGCCGTCTCGATACCCGTGTTGCGCAGGTCGAACAGGTCATGCCCGCTGGGTCCGCCCGCCGTGTTGTCGACCAGCACCGCGTAGGTTGCGAAGAAGGCCGAGAACATGATGATGTCGCTGAGCAGGAAGACCCAGAAGCCGTAACCGACGATGATGCGCTTGGTGAGGAGATCGCCCGCCGCATGCTCTGCCGCGGGCTGGTGTCCCCGTGCGCCGGCGCCGTCCCCGAGATAGGGGGTGTCGCGGGCGGCAGCGGCCTCCATCCCGGTCATGGCACAGCCTCCAGGTGGGCGAGTGCCTCGCCGCGCGCGCTTCGGTTGGCCCGATCGATGCGCGCGACCTCGTCAGCCGGAACGATGTACTCGGTCCGGTCCCGCCAGGCGAAGACGACGAAGGCCGCGTAGGCACCCAGTGCGGACAAGGCGGCGAGCCACCAGATGCTCCAGATCAGCGCGAAGCCCAGGAAGGTGGCGAAGAATGCGCAGATGAACCCGGTCGGGCTGTTCCTTGGCATTTCGATGTCGGCATAGGCGGGCTCGTCGCTGAGCCGCGCGGTCTGAAGCGCACGCTGCTTCATGCTCCAATAGGCGTCCCCGCCTTGCACGTGGGGCAGCACCGCGAAGTTGAAGGCCGGCGGCGGGGAGGACGTGGACCATTCGAGGGAGCGCCCGTTCCACGGATCGCCGGTCGTGTCGCGCAGCGCGTCCCGTTGCTGGATGCTGACGACGAGTTGCGCGATCTGGCAGATGATGCCAGCCAGGATGACGGCCGCGCCGACCGCCGCGACCAGCGTCCAGGGACGCCAGGCGGCGACATCGTAATGCTGCATGCGCCGGGTCATTCCCATCAGGCCGAGCATGTAGAGCGGCATGAAGGCCAGGTAGAAACCGATGAACCAGCACCAGAACGCCGCCTTGCCGAGGCCGTCGTGCAGCCGGAAGCCGAACGCCTTGGGGAACCAGTAAGTGTAGCCGGCGAACGCGCCGAACACGACGCCGCCGATGATGACGTTGTGGAAGTGCGCTACCAGGAACAGGCTGTTGTGCAGCAGGAAATCCGCCGGAGGCACCGCCAGCAGCACGCCGGTCATGCCGCCGATCACGAAGGTGACCATGAAGCCGATCGCCCATAATATCGGTGCGCCATACACAATCCGGCCACCGTACATCGTGAACAGCCAGTTGAAGATCTTCACCCCCGTGGGCACCGCGATGATCATGGATGCGATGCCGAAGATCGCGTTGACGTCGGCGCCAGCGCCCATGGTGAAAAAATGGTGCAGCCACACCGTGAAGGACAGAACGCAGATGGCCATCGTTGCGATGACCATCGACCGGTAGCCGAACAGCGGCTTGCCGGAGAAGGTCGAAACCACCTCCGAGAAGACGCCGAACGCGGGCAGGATGAGGATGTACACCTCCGGATGTCCCCATGCCCAGATCAGGTTCATGAACATCATGACGTTGCCGCCGGCGGCATTGGTGAAGAAATGGAACCCGAGGTAACGGTCTAGCAGCAGCATCGCCAGCGTCGCCGTCAGGATGGGGAAGGCCGCGACGATCAGCAGGTTGGAAGCGAGTGCCGTCCAGCAGAACACCGGCATCCGCATATAGGTCATGCCCGGCGCGTGCATCTTCAGGATCGTGGTGACAAAGTTGACGCCGGTCAGCAACGTCCCCACACCCGAGATCTGCAGCGACCAAAGATAATAATCGACCCCGACGCCGGGCGAGTAGGTGATCTCGGACAGCGGCGGATAGGGCAGCCACCCGGTGCGCGCGAACTCGCCCACGACGAGGGAAACGTTGACCAGCAAGGCACCCGTGGCGGTGAGCCACAGGCTGACCGAGTTCAACGTCGGGAATGCAACGTCGCGAATGCCAAGCTGCAACGGCATGACGAAGTTCATCAGCCCGATCACGAACGGCATGGCGACGAAGAAGATCATCAGCGTGCCGTGGGCCGAGAAGATCTGGTCGTAATGCTCCGGCGGCAGGTAGCCCTCGGACCGGTACGCCAGCGCCTGCTGCGACCGCATCATGATCGCGTCGCTGAAGCCGCGCAGCAGCATGACCATCGCCAGCACGGTGTACATGATACCGATGCGCTTGTGATCGACGCTGGTGATCCACTCGTTCCAAAGATAGGGGAGGTGACCCTTCAGCGTGATCCAGACGAGCACGCCGAGGATGACCAGGCCAACGATCGCGCCGGCGAACAGCGGGATCGGCTGGTCGAATGGAACGGCCTGCCAGGTCAGCTTGCCCAACATGCTAGTGCTCCGTGCGCTCCGTGCGCGAGGACACGCTCGCGTTCGGCCGCCCGGTCTGCGGCCCAGGCCCCGGCGGCAGCTTCTGTGTGACGATCTCCTGGAACAGCGCGGGATCGGCTGAGCGGAAGGTGAATGGCGTGGTGTTCAGGGTCTGTTTGGCCAGGGTGGCGTAGCTTGCGGCATCGAGGGCCGGACCGGTCTTGCCGGTGGCTTCGATCCAGTCGGTAAACTGCTGCGCCGGCACCGCCTGCACGTCGAAATGCATGTTGGAAAAACCGTCGCCACTATAATGGCTCGAAAGGCCGTGGAACGTGCCCGCTGTGTCCGCCCGCAGGTTCATCTGCGTCGTCATGCCGTTCATCGTGTAGATCATGCTGCCGAGTTGCGGGATGAAGAAGGCGTTCATCACGCTGGCCGACGTCAGCGAGAAGTGGAGCGGCACGCCGACTGGAACGACAAGCTGGTTCACGCTCGCGATACGCTGGTTCGGGTAGATGAACAGCCACTTCCAATCCAACGAAACGCCCTGGATCTCGAGCGCGGGCGTGTCCGATGCCAATGGCTTGTAGGGATCGAGCTCATGCGATCCGATCCAGGCCACGCCACCCAGCAGCATGATGACCAGCAGGGGGATGGCCCAGACGATGAGCTCGATGCGGCCGGAATACTCCCAGTCCGGCAGATAGATCGCGCGCGTGTTGGACGCCCGGAACCACCAGGCGAAGCCAAGGGTTGCGGCGATCGTCGGGACCACAATGGCGAGCATGATGGCCAGCGAGTCTATAAGGATCGTCTTGTCGGCAACCCCGATGATCCCTTGCGGATCGAGCACGGCCGGCTGGCATGCCGGCAGTACGATCGGCATGATGACAATGACGCCGCGCGCGGCCCAGGCTTTCGTCGATCGAAGGCGCTGCGATCGAAGGCGCTGCGAAGGTCCGTCGCTATCAGGCAGTCCGTCTGGTTCGGCGGGCATTGCGACCTTCTCTCAAAGCATCGCGATACGTCCAGAATGGCATTACCCAGAATGCCATTACGAGGATAGCCTCGCCAATCGTCGGGACGGTCACGCCTTCGCTAGTTCTGGTTGCTGTACGTCGAATCGCACGCCAGTGGCTATCTGCGGTACAGCATTCACCATCAATCGTAAGGTGGCGAAGTTTCGTACCCTCCGCTTGAACGAATCTGCTCGGATGAACGT
This sequence comes from Acetobacteraceae bacterium, assembly GCA_035486135.1. GTDB lineage: Bacteria > Pseudomonadota > Alphaproteobacteria > Acetobacterales > Acetobacteraceae > JASHVB01. The sequence continues at coordinate 2,381 of DATHNI010000511.1, read as the reverse complement.
TCGCTCCGCATCGCCCTGCGGATGGCCGGACCTGGGACGGCACTTGCTCGCACGACAGTCGCCATAAAGGTTGACTCGCGGCTGGTGCGCTCGGACGGGCCATCACGATGGGGCGGCGATAGTGCGAAGATCCGGGGGGCTTCCCCGCCGCGCCGCTTCGCTCGCTATTTGCGACTCGACTCGGGCCGCTGGTTCTATATATGTTCCTGTTCCCCGCCGCCCCAGCCGGGTGAACAGATGGACCTGTCGATCCCCCGCCCGCCCGCCGTGAGCCTGCCGCCTGGCAGTCCGCCTGCTGCCAGTGTGCATGCCGGCGGTCTGCCCGCTGCCAGTGCGCATCCTCGCAGCCTGCCCGCTGCCAGTGCGCATCCCGGCAGCCTGCCCGCTGCCAGTGCGCATCCCCGCAGCCTACCCGCTGCCAGCGCGCATCGCGGCAGCCTGTCCACTGCTGGCGCGCGTCCCGGCAGCCTGCCCGCTGCCAGTGCGATCGAGACCCTGCGGGCGCGCATCGCCCGCATCGAGCATGGCGCGCCCCGTCCACGCGGCCCCGCCCTGCTACTCGGCCCGTCGATCGACGCGGTCCTACCAGCGGGCGGCCTGACGCTTGGCGCGCTGCACGAGGCGGCCGGTGCCGGCCCGGATACGGAGCATGGCGCCGCCGCGGCGTTGTTCGTCGCCGGCATCCTGGCCCGCCACCCCGGTCCGGTGCTGTGGGTGATGGAACACGCCGACCTGTTCGCCCCCGGCCTCGCCGGCGCCGGCCTGCACCCCGACCGGGTGATCTACGCCGAGGCCGGCAAGCCGGACGCCGTCCTGCAAGCGATGGAGGAGGGCCTGCGCATGCCCGGCCTCGCCGGCGTGGTGGGGGAGGTCGGCGGCCGCCTGACACTGACCGCCTCGCGCCGCCTGCAGCTTGCCGCGGAAACCTCCGGCACCATCGCCTTCGCCCTGCGCCGCAGCCGCAAGCACGACGATCCGGCGCTGGCGGAGCCGTCCGCCGCCGTCACAAGCTGGCGGCTCGCCGCACTGCCGTCGCCGCCGCCGTTGCCGCACGCGCCCGACACGCCCGGCCTGGGGCGGCAGCGCTGGCGGCTGGACCTGGTGCGCTGCCGCGGGGGGAAACCATCATCCTGGATTGTGGAGGCATGCGATGCGACGGGTCGTCTCGGTCTGGTTGCCGACATTGGCGACGGATCGGCTGCGCCGGCACGGCAGCGTTTCCTCAGCGCAAGCGGAGGCAGCGCAAGCAGGGGCTGACGGGCCGCTGGTCACCACGGCGCATGATGGGCGCCGCATGGTGGTGGCGGCGGTCGATGCGTCGGCAGCGGCGCTCGGCCTGCGCTCTGGCATGCCGCTCGCCCAGGCCCAGGCGCTGGTGGTCGGCCTTGACGCCGGGATCCATCCGGCCGAACCGGAGGCGGACGCCGCGGCGTTGGGACGGCTTGCCGCCTGGTGCCTGCGCTACGCGCCGCTAAGCGCGGCCGATGCGCCGGACGGGATCTGGCTCGACGTCACCGGCTGCGCGCATCTGCATGGCGGCGAGACGAAGCTGTTGCGCGACCTGGTCGGCCGGCTGGCCGCCCAGGGGATCGCCGCCCAAGCCGCGGTCGCCGACACCCCTGGCGCGGCGCATGCGGTGGCACGATCATTTTCTTCCTCCCATTGCGGGAGGGAGTTAGGGGGAGTCGCGGTCGTCCCAATCGGCAGGGCGGAAACCGCCCTCGCTCCCTTGCCGATCGAAGCCCTGCGCATCCCCGCCAACATCGCCGACGGCCTGCGCTTGCTCGGCTTCGAGCATGTGGCGCAACTGGCCGCCACGCCGCGCGCGCCGCTGACCCGCCGCTTCGGGCCTCTGGTCGCGACCCGACTGGACCAGGCGCTGGGCGCGGTATTCGAGCCGATCACGCCGGTCTTCCCGCCGGACCTGGTGCAGGCGCGGCTGGGCTTCGTCGAGCCGCTGCTAACCGCCAAATCCCTCGCCGCGGTGATCGCCCTGCTCACCGGCACGGTCTGCGCGAACATGGAGAAAGCCGGGCAGGGCGCGCGCCGGCTGGATCTGCTGTTCGAGCGGGTGGATTGCTCTATCCAGTGCCTCCGCATCGGCACCGCGCGGCCCTCCCGCGATGCGCGGCACCTCGCGCGGTTGCTGGGGGAGAAGCTGGAGCGGGTCGATCCCGGCCTGGGCGTGGAGGCGATGCGGCTGGTTGTGCCGCTGGCCGAGCCGCTTGCCTACACGCAGGCCAGCGCGTCGCTCTCCGGAGCCGAACCGATGGGTCAGGACGTCTCCGTGCTGATGGACCGGCTGGAAAACCGGCTGGGTGCCAGGCGGGTGTGGCGCGCCGAGGCGGTGGAAAGCGACGTGCCGGAACGCTCGGTGCGCC
>DATHNI010000510.1:0-2617 GCA_035486135.1 Acetobacteraceae bacterium | reverse complement strand
CCAACCCCCTCCCTCAAGGGGAGGGGGAGGCTGGTTCTCGCCAGGCGCGCCGCGCACCCCGCAATGACAGTGGAATTAGCGGCATTTCCAGTCAGGGCAGAACCGCTGTAGAGCACTGCCGATGACCCAACGATTGCGCGTAGCCTTGCTGTTTGGCGGCCGGTCGGCAGAGCACGACGTGTCGTTGCTGTCGGCCGGCAACGTGTTTCGTGCCCTCGATCCGGCGAAATACGAGGTCGTCCCGATCGCCATCACCCGGGACGGCGTCTGGCTGCTGTGCGAGCCGGTCGACGGGGCGTTCCCCGCTTCGGTGCCGGCGTCGGGGCCTCGGGTCGCGTTGCTGCCGGGCGGGGGCGGACGCTACCTGGTGATGCCGGCGGCGGACGGCGGCGCGGCGCCGCGCACCAACGACGACGCGACGCCCCGAACAGGGGCCGTGGACGTGCTGTTCCCGGTGCTGCACGGCCCGTTCGGCGAGGACGGCACGGTGCAGGGCGCGGCCGAACTTGCCGGCGTGGCGTATGTCGGATCGGACGTGCTGGGCTCGGCGGTTGCCATGGACAAGGACGTCGCCAAGCGTTTGCTGCGCGACGCCGGGTTGCCGATGACCCGGTTCCTGGTGTTCACCGCCCCCGACACGCCGTCGTTCGATACTGTATTGGAACAGCTTGGCCGGCCGGTGTTCGTCAAGCCGGCGCGGCTGGGGTCTTCGGTGGGCGTCGGCAAGGCCGGCTCGGCGGAGGAATTCGACGCCGCCGTGCGGGAAGCGTTTCGCCACGACCGGAAGATCCTGGTGGAGGCGTTCGTCGCCGGCCGCGAGGTCGAATGCGGCGTGCTGGAGAACCCGGACGGATCGCTGTTCGTGTCGGTGCCCGGCGAGATCGTGCCGACCAACCGGCACCGCTTCTATACCTACGAAGCCAAATACCTCGATGACGACGGCGCCGAATTGAAGGTTCCCGCCGACCTGCCGGCGGCGACCGCGCAACGGGTCCGCGACCTGTCCGCGCTGGCGTTTCGCGCGCTGGGTTGCGCGGGGCTGGCCCGCATCGATTTCTTCGTCGGCCCTGATGGCGCGGTGCTGATCAACGAGGTCAATACGATGCCCGGCTTCACCTCGATCAGCATGTATCCGATGGCGCTGACCGCGAGCGGCGTGAGCTATCCCGAGATCGTGGAACGGCTGCTCGCCCACGCACTGCAACGCGCCGGCCGGCGTCCCGCGACGGAGACAGCGCCGCCGCACTGAAGATTTCACAATCGGTCCAACGGCGCGTGCGACCGGCTTTGCCCGACGCGGCGCGATGGGCATGATGCCAACCATCGAGGGGGAGACCGCCGCATGAACGGCCACAACGTATTGTTCATCATGTCTGACGAGCATAGCCGGCGCGTACTGGGCGCCTACGGCAACGACATCATCCGCACACCGCATCTCGATCGGCTGGCCGCCGATGGCACGCTGTTCGAGAACGCCTATTGCAACTGCCCCATCTGCGTGCCGTCGCGCGCCAGCTTCGCCACCGGCCGCTATGTGCACGAGGTCGGCTGCTGGGATAATGCGATCCCCTATACCGGCACGCCGCCGTCGTTCGGCCACCGGCTGCACGACACCGGCCACCGCTGCGATTCGATCGGCAAGCTGCACTATCGCGCCAGCGACGATCCAAACGGGTTCGACAACGAGATCCTGCCGCTGCACGTGCTGAACGGCCAGGGCGACGTGCAGGGCATGCTGCGCAGTCCGCCTCCGATGCGTCCCAGCACCAAGCAGCTTGCGGGCGACGCGGGGCCGGGCGAGTCGACCTATCTCGCCTATGACCGCAGCATCCGCGATGCGGCGATCGACTGGCTGCGGCAGGTCGCCACTGCGCCGCCGGACAAGCCGTGGTGTTTGTTCGTGTCGTTCGTGTGTCCGCATTTTCCGCTGGTGGCGCCTCCGGAATTCTTCGCGATGTATCCGCCGGACAGGCTGCCTCTGCCGCGCCTGACGGGGCCTGGGGATTTCCCCGACCACCCGGTACTGCGCAAGCTGCGCGAGGTGCAGAACTACCAGGACCATTTCCGCGACGAGGCGCATGTGCGCACCGCGCTGGCGGCGTATTACGGCATGGTGTCGTTTCTTGACGATAACATCGGCCGCGTGCTGGCGGCGTTGCGCGACGGCGGGCTGCAGGACGACACGCTGGTGGTCTACACCAGCGACCACGGCGACAACCTCGGCACGCGGTCGTTCTGGGGCAAGTCGAACATGTATGACGAGTCCGCCGGTGTGCCGCTGATCATGCGCGGTCCGGGCGTTGCGGCGGGCCGGCGCGTGGAGACACCGGTGTCGCTGGTCGACGGCTATCCGACCATCATCGAAACGGTCGGCGAGACCCTGTCGCCGGAAGACCGCGCCCTGCCCGGCCTGTCATTGCTGCGCGTCGCCGAGGGTGCCGGTGAGGACCGCACGGTGCTGAGCGAGTACCATGCGGTGGGTTCGCTGACCGGGATGTTCATGCTGCGGTTCGGCCGCTGGAAATACGTGTATTACGAAGGCTACCGCCCGCAATTGTTCGACCTGGAGGCCGATCCCGGCGAGACGCGCGACCTGGCCCCGGACCCGGCGCACGCC
>DATHNI010000509.1:0-10335 GCA_035486135.1 Acetobacteraceae bacterium | reverse complement strand
TATAGGTTTTCTTAAAACCGTCACGCCATCGGACCCTTGCACAACGCATCTTGGCGCGCGGAGGAGCACGTCCGGTCAACGGCAATCCAACGGAGTACAAATGTTATCTTCTGCCCAACGCGCCGCGTCCGCCGGCGTGTGTACGATACTTGCCGCCTGGATTCTGGCACCCGCACCCGCGGCGGCGCAGGATGCGGCCCAGATCTCAACGATCCAGACGCAGATCAATGCCCTGGAAAAGGAGTTGCGACAGATGAAGCAGGAGGCCGCGCGCCGCGATGCAGCGCTGCAGGCCGCACAACATGAAGCCGCCGCCGCGCGCCTGCAGGCCACGGCCGCATCGGCGCAGGCTGCCGCATCGGCACAGGCCGCGCAGAGTGCCGCAGCACCGCCGCTGGCTCCGATCGCCACGGCACCTGCCACACCACCCGCAACGGAATTGCCCCCAGGGCAGTTCAAGGTCGGCGGACTGACCGTCACCCTGGGCGGGTTCGCGGCGCTGGAAGGCATCGACCGCTCGCGCAATGAGGCGTCCAGCATCGCTTCCAGCTTCGGCGGCATCCCGCTGCCCAACAGTCCAAACTACCACATCCCGGAATACCGGGAAACCTCGCAGCAGAGCCGGTTCTCGCTGTTGACCGAAGGGCAGATCGACGACACCCAGAAGCTGACCAGCTACCTGGAGACCGACTTCCTGAGCGCCGGGTCCTCGTCCAACTCGACCGAGAGCAACAGCTACACGCTGCGGCTGCGCCAGTTCTGGGGCGAATATGACAACAGCGACCTCGGCCTGCATCTCATGGGCGGCCAGGGCTGGAGCCTCGCCACGATGTATCGCCAGGGACTGTTGCCACGGCAGGAGAACGTGCCGCTGACCATCGACGCACAGTACGTCGTGGGCTTCGACTGGGCACGCCAGCCCGAGTTGCGGATCGTCAAGGATTTCGATGATCACAGGCTGTGGGCGGGACTTTCGCTCGAGTCACCGCAGACGACGTTCGGCAGTTCCGCCGGGCCGAACTGCCTGACCGGGGCCGCGGCGAGCACGGGCACCGGTGGCGGCTCGCTGGAATACACCCAGTGCGGCGGATCCAACGTCAACACGATCCAGGCCTACAGTGACAGTTATGCGCCGGACGTGATCGCCAAGATCGCAGCGGATCCGGGCTGGGGCCATTACGAGCTGTACGGGCTGCTGCGCTTCCTCGGTGGCCGCGTGTCCTACGCCGCAACCGGCTCGGGACAGAACTATATGACCACCGGCGAGGGCATCGGCGGCGGCATGCTGCTGCCGCTGATCCCGCGGATGCTGGACTTCCAGGTCAGCGGCCTGGTCGGCCATGGTGTCGGCCGTTACGGCTCGGCTCAGATTGCTGACGCAACGTTCTCGCCGACCGGCAAGATCGAACCGCTGGCAGAATACTCGATCATGGGCGGGTTTGTCGGCCATCCGATCCCGGCGGTCGACATCTACGCCTACGCCGGTGCGGAGGGCGCGGCGAACAAGACCTATGGTGGCACCTTCGGCTACGGCAACCCGAACGCGGACCTGGCCGGCTGCGAGGTCGAACTCGGTTCGTGCAGCGCTGTCACCTCCAGCGTCGTCGAGGGCACTGTCGGGGCCTGGTGGCGGCTTTTCCATTCCCGCTACGGAACGGCAGAAGTCGGCGCGGAGTATGAGTATGTGAACCGCGAGACTTTCGCGGGCCTGGACGGGGCGACCAAGGCCAGCGGCACGATCGCGCCGTCCGCGGACGAGAACATGTTCCTGTTCAGCGTGCGCTTCCTGCCGTTCCAGTAGCACGCGACACCCGGCGGATTGCGACGCTGCGGCCTGGGGGGCCGTGGTTGTCCGCGGGTTCACCTCGACGTTCGAGGGGGGCGGGTGGCCTAACGGCCACTTGGTCTCCGGGTCATATGACCATCCGACCATAGCGTGTTTCTCGACCGACCTGCCCGCGGTAGACCGCGAGCTTCGCGTTGCAGGTTTTGCGGAAGTCGCCCCAGCCCGGGATCGGATGTCGAACGACCGGCTGGTGGCCAAGGGGGCGCAGCCAGACGGGCGCGTATGGCCGCCTCCACTTTCGCTCCGGTTCGGGGTCGACCCAGGCGCACACCGCGCGCCTTGGCACGATCCGGGCCCGCCTTCACACGGCTGCGGATCATCGACCGTTCGCACTCGGCGAAGGCGCCGGTTACCTGGAAGAACATCCGGCCCGCGGGAGTGGTCGTGTCGATCGCCTGCTGGTGCAGGACCCGGCTCCATCGCCGATCCGAACATTGTGCGAAGCGGGGTCCGGAAATCAAATGATTTCGGGACCCATAGATCATAGGCAAGAGAGTTCCTCTAAATCAACGACTTGGCGCTGCTCGATTCGGCGGGGTTTTCTGGACCCCTGGGGCTTGGATAGAGCGATGCAGGCCGCGATCTCGGCTGCCGCGGCAGCACGGGGCTACGGTAAGTACCCGCCAGGACGGAGTGACGTCTGATGCCCGTCGGCCGAGTTCAAAGCGGCGGCTGGCCGGTCGTGCGGCCCGAACCGCCGCACTCGACCCCAAGCGGTCCTTCATCGGGAGAGATCGGCGCGGGGCGACATGGGCCATTCCAGGAACCCGACACCGGAGCAGAGTCGCACCTTGATCGTGTGACCTGCGCGCGACGGTGCACGTCTGGCACGACACCAAGCCGGAATGCATCGCGCGAGTTCCACCGAGCCGCTCTTTGGCGTTGCGGCGATCATCCGAGGCACCTCGGCAGATGCACCGATGACCGCCAAATGCTGCCAATCTCGCTGCCTCGCCCGTCTTGCCGAATATGCATAGACGAACGGCGTTCGCTGCCAGCAGCATCCATGCGACCGCAATCTGAGTCGCCACCGACATGAGTGGGGAATATATTATGGCGCCAAAGGCGATTTCCGTACGTCGAACAACGATGGCGCTGATGACCGCGGTGGCTTTGGTCGGCGCGCCAGGATCGGTATTCGCGCAGGGCACGACGACCGTTCCGTCGGACGCGCCGACGCTGAAGACGATCGGCGTTCCGAGCAAACCGGAAGCGGCGAACGTGGAGCCGTCACTGATCGTGATGAATGCCACGGGCGCGACACTTGCGGATAACAAGCTGACCCTGACCGGCCTGGCACCCGATGCAGTCATTTTCGCCGACCGTCCGACGCGGGCGGCCAGGCATGCGCTAACCGTGCACCTGCTGGAGGAGTGGGGCACCGCGCCCGATGCCAGCTTCGCGAAGGATCCGCCGAATGCGACCGTATCGGCGTTCAGCAAGGACGGCTCGCTGACCAGAGATGCGGTCGTCGTGCTGAAGAATCCGGACCTTCAGGGCGATAAGCTGACGTTCGAGGTGCAGGTTCTGGAAGGCGATCTGAAAGATGCGGATGACCCGGCATCGGTGTTCATCGACATCATCGGCCTGCCCTTCACGCCACTGTCACTCGCAGGTGTGGCACCGCGTACCGCCTATCGTGCGGCGATGTACAATGCTGCGACCTATCCGTACGCATATCGTGCACCGTACTAGCCGCCCGCGTATTATCCGTCCTCGCCACCACGCTGCGGGTATTATCCGTATCCACCGTGCTATTGAGCGGAATATCATCAATGCGCTTGCTGAGTCAGCCACGAGGAGGGAGCCGCGCGCGACGAGATGCCGTCCACAACGCTGAACAGCCCGGTTCCATAGGCCGGAGCAGGCGTTTTTTCGAAATTTTGCCGGAACTGAATAGCGCGCTCTTGCAGCCTCAACGTAATGTCCGCGCTGACACCGCTCATCGGGTAATCTCGATGGCGTCGATCACCGTTCTGAAACCTCACCATCTTCGCCAACCCAGGGGACGCCTCAAGATGATGACAAATGGTCTGAAACGCGGTTCGTTGCTGTTCCCGGTCATTGCACCCATCCTTCTCGGCGGCTGCGTTGTCTGGAAAAGCGACTATGACCAGGTCGTGTCACAAAACCAGCAGCTTCAGCAGCAGAATGCCGCCGATGAGCAGCAGATTGCCGCCGACAAGGCGCAGATCAGCCGGCTACAGGGAGCGATCAAGTATACAGTCAACAGCGACCAACTGTTCGCGCCTGGTAGCTGGCAGATGAGTGCTCAGGGCAAGCAGATAATCGCCAAGATGGCGGCGCAACTGGCACCGACGCAGCAGAACAAGCTCGTGGTGAACGGCTATACCGACAACGCCCCAATCGGCCCGGCACTGAGGCAGGAGGGCGTCACCTCGAACCAGGTGCTGTCGCAAAGGCGTGCCGAAGCCGTGATGCAGTATCTGATCTCTAAAGGCCTGAATCCGAACCTTGTCTCGGCGCATGGGTTCGGCGAAGCCAATCCAGTCGCTTCGAACGACACCGCGCAGGGCCGCGCACAGAATCGCCGCGTCGAGATCACGCTCGCCGGCTCCTGACGGCGGTGCCGGAGCAAGGCCTGGCCAGCAATACGGCAAATGAGTCGCTGCTTGGCGGCGGCGGAGTGGACGGCGCGGTGCCTCGCGCGGGAGGGCCCGAGCTGCTGGCCGAATGCCGCCGGCTCGGCGGCTGGCGTCCGCGACAGCATTCGTAAATGAAGGAGATGCGCACCCCGGCGATGGACAATCGTTGCGAGCGACCGATGGAAGCCGGCGACCACCGGTCGCGACTGCGCGGGGTTCTGATCACCGCCGTAATCTCCACAGTTTATCTGTTATCTCTTTGGGTCAGTCTCACCGAGTCTGGACGTCGTTCCGCAACCCTGGAGGTCCCGCCGGCAGGGGCCGACTACCTGTACGTGGACGTCAACGTGGTGAACGTGGACCTGCTGCGCTCGGAAATGACGACAAGGATCTCCTTCCATGTCGCCGGACAGTTGGCCGAGGACGAACTTACGCCGACAAGCGACCTGCAACTTGTCGTGAACACGATCAAGGGCCAGCAGCAGTTCGATTTTGCGGAGGGTCGACGGATCAATCCCATTGAAGCCGTGTTCCCGCTGGACGGAAATGTGAATTTCTATCCGTTCGATCGCCATAAGGGAATCCTGTGGATCTTCGTGACGATTCCCGGGAGTCAGCAACCGAGGCCGGTCGAGACCATGGTCCCGGAGGAACTCGCAACCTCGCCTGGCCTCCCGATTGGCAAGTCGTCCTTGGAGAAGCGCGTGCAGGCTGATACGAGAACCACGTTTACGGCTTCGATCCCGGGACTGACATTTCGCGGCTCAAAATCCGTCCAGGGTGCTCAGAGTTTGAAAGGTCTGACCGGGATCGAAGTGAATCTGCAGCGATCGCTGAACGTTGTGCTCATCTCGATGACCACTATGATGATGATGGCGGCGATGGCCGTCGGACTGGTGATCATGGTTTTGAAGGTCGTCAGTCGCAGGCGGAACATGGCTGCCTTTCAAATCCCGATGGCTGTGTCCCTGATCTTCGGACTGCCTGCATTACGAAATGTCCAGCCCGGTGTCCCGCCGCCGGGCACATTTGGAGACTCGATCGCATTCACGTGGGCGGAAATAGCTGCCGCTTCATCGGCCGTCGCCTTGATCGTCCATTGGCTGTTTAGTCGTAACCTCGATAGTTTACCCCCGACGAAGAAAGACTGACGACACCGTCACCATTCATAGCAGCAGGACGGCATATTGTTCCGGAATTAGAACACTTGTGAGCGCCGCTGTCGCGCTTCGCGAGTCCGGCAATCCCCTATCTGTCAATCGGCCCGGTGGTCGATCAAAATCAACCATAGACGACGATTGCGAATTGCGAGTCCTTTGGCGGAGCGTGTGCGGGCTCCCCCGGCCGGCCGGCATCAGGGTCGGTCTGTCGTGACGTGTGGCGAGCGCGGCGGCACCAGGACCCCGGAAGCCGATCTGGGACGCCGTGTGGCGCACACCAAGGAGCTGGACTGCAACCTCGTCGACGCCTGGATATCGCTGAGCTGAACGAGTACTTCGGTTGGTATGAGCCGGACAAGTCATTGCTCGAAGGGCTTCTGACGAACTCCCGCCCCGGCAAGCCGGTGGTGATCAGGGAGACCGGCGGTAACGCCCTGGCCGGCCACCACGGCCCACCGACCGAGCTGTTCACCGAGGAGACGCAGGCGGAAATCCACCGCGTGCAACTGAAGATTCTCGTTCGCGGGGGCTATGTCCGCCTCCTTGCTGCTGGATGAATACCGCACGGAACGCCAGCAGACCCGTTTTCAGCGCGGCTTCAATCGCAAAGGCCTGATTGCCGAGGACAAGGCGACGAAGAAATTGGCATTCGCCCTTCTCGCCGGGCACTACGCTTCGCGCGCAGCAGACTGATCCGGCTTGCGCAAACCCGGCGCATTGCAATTGGAGTCGGTTCCGCGCCGCCGCGGGCCGCTCACGCCAGCCGCGGCGTCGGTGCGCTGCCCGGCAGCGCGCGAAGCTCCGCGGCCGGGATATGGCAGGCAATCCGATGCGCCGTTCCCGCCTGCTGCCACGGCGGACTCTGCTCATCGCACACCCTGCCGACCTTGCGCGGGCAGCGCGCGGCAAACCGGCAACCGGCACTGGCCGGCGCATCGCCGGGGTCGCCGGCCAGGCGGATGCGCGACGCCGCGCGGCCGCGGTCGCCAATGACCGGCACCGCGGACAGCAGTGCCTCGGTGTACGGATGCCAGGGCGGGTCGAGCACCGCCGCCGCCGGGCCTTCCTCGACAATCCCACCGCGATACATCACCGCAATCCGGTCAGCGATGTGGGCGATCACGCCGATGTCGTGGCTGATGAACAGGTAGGCGATGCCAAAATCCCGCCGCAGGTCGCGCAGCAGATTCAGCACGGCTGCCTGCACCGACACATCGAGCGCCGACACTGCCTCATCGCAGACCATCAGGTTCGGCCGCGTCGCCAGAGCGCGGGCAATGCCGACGCGCTGCTTCTCGCCCCCCGAGAGCTGGTGCGGATAGCGTGCGCGATATTCGCGCGGCAGCCGCACCACAGCCATCAGTCGCTCCACCTCCCGGGTCGCTGCCGCACCGTGCGCCATGCCAAACCGGGCCAGTGGGCGGCGCAGGATCGCATCCACAGTATGGCGTGGATTGAGCGAGCTGTCGGGATTCTGAAAGACGATCTGCGCCCGCTGCCGGAATGAAATGGCGGGTGACGGCGGCACATCATCACCGGCGAACCGCAGCCGCCCGGCATCGGCCCGCAGCAGCCTCAGCAGGAGACGGCCGAGCGTGGATTTGCCGCAGCCGGACTCGCCTACCAGGCCGAGCACTTCGCCTGCACTGATGCCCAGCGACACGTCATCCACCGCCTGCACCGACGTCGCGCCGCGCAGGTTCAGGGTGCGTGCGATGGCCGGCATCCGGCTGAGAAACCCTCCGGTGCGAAACGCGCGCGACAGACCCTCCGCTTGCAGCAGCGGCGCGGCATCGCGTGGCAGCGCGTCGGTGGGCAGCGCGGTGCAGAGTGTGCCACCGCCGGACACAGCATCGGCCGGTCCGCCCGATGGCGCACCGCCGGACATCGGTTGTTGCCGTACGAAATCCACTCGATGGCAGCGCGCGATCGTTTCGCCTGCCACGGCGAACTCTTGTGGCAGCGCGCATGCGTTCACCGCGAAACCGCACCGAGCGCGGAAATTGCAGCCGGGATCGGCTGAACTCCCGTCCGGCACCACCATGTCCGGTAGCCCGCCCGGGATCGGCAGCAGCCGTCCGCGATGCAAACGATCGGGCAACGGCAGGGCGCCGAGCAATCCGCGCGTGTAGGGGTGGCCGGATGTGCCCAGCACCGCCGAGGTCGGCCCGGACTCCACCGTGCGGCCGGCATACAGCACCGTTACCCGGTCGCAGATGCGATCGACAATGCCGAGATTGTGGCTCACCAGCAGCATCGATAGCGACCGCCGGTGCCGCAGACCCTCCAGCAGATCGAGGATCTGCGCTTCCACGGTCACGTCCAGCGCGGTGGTCGGCTCGTCCAGCAGCAGAAGCGCCGGTTCCGGTGCCAGTGCCATCGCCAGCATCACCCGCTGCTTCATCCCGCCGGAAAGCTGATGCGGATAAGCGCGTATCACCTCTGCCGCCCGCGCGATCCCCACCTCCGCCAACAGCGCGGTCGCGCGCGCCAGCGCGTCTTGCCGCTTCAGGCTGAGATGCACGAGCATCGGTTCGGCGACCTGAAGACCGACCGGCAAGGCCGGGTTCAACGCCGCCGCTGGATCCTGGAACACCATGCCGATGCGCCGTCCGCGCAGGCTGGCGGCATCGCGCAGCAAATCGGTTCCGGCGAACGTCGCACGCGTGGCGGTGACCCCCGCGCTTCCGAGCAATCCGAGGATCGCCAGCAGGGCGGTGGACTTGCCGGAGCCGGATTCGCCCACCAGACCAACGACCTCGCCGGAACCGACCGACAGCGACACCGCATCCAGCGCCGCCAGCCAGCCCGCCGCCACGCGATAGCGCACCGACAACGCATCGAGCGTCAGCAACGCGGCGGACTCACCCATGGCTACGCCCCAGCAATCGCGGGTCCAGCCACTCGCGCAGGCCCTCGCCGAACACGTTGATCGACACCAGCAACACGCCGAGACTCAATCCCGGCGCCAGGCCGATCCACGGCGCCTGGCCAATAAACTCCCTGCTCTCGGCGATCATCAGCCCCCATTCGCTGCTGGGTGGCTGCGGGCCCAGGCCAAGGAACGACAGCGACGAACCCAGCAGAATCGCGAAGGTGATTCGCAAGCCGCATTCGACGATGATGGGTGGCCACGCGTTGGGCAGGATCTCGCGCAGCAGGATCGACGTCGCACTCTCCGCCCGGGCACGCGCCGCCATGACAAAGTCTTCCTCCAGCAATCCCAGCGCCACCGACCGGGTCAGCCGCGCCAGGATCGGCACATAAACGATGCCGACGGCGACGATTGTCTTCCACAGACTGGGCGGCGTCACCGCCAGGATCAGCAGTCCCAGCAGGATCGGCGGCAGCGAAATAAGCAGATCCAGCGTGCGCATAATGATTTCTTCAACGACGCCGCGATGGAACGCCGCGAGCAATCCCAGCGGCATGCCGATCAGCAGGCTGATCGCCGTCGCGCCGAATCCCATGGCGAAGGAGAACCGCGCGCCCACCAGCACCCGCGAGAACACGTCGCGGCCGAACTCGTCCGTCCCGAACGGATGCGCCATGACCGGCGGCGAGAGCCGCACCCGCACCGCGAACGCCGTGGGATCGTACGGTGCGATCCACGGTCCGAGCATCGCCAGGATCGCCAGCGCGAGGACGATTGCACCACCGATCATCATGCTGCGCGGCGGCCACGCTCGGCGGGTCAGCGGCGTCGCCACGAGGTCGCTCATGCGGCGCGCCGTCCGTAGCGGATGCGCGGATTGAGCAATGCGTAGCCGACATCGGCTGTCAGGTTGGCCAGCGCATAGATTGCCGTAAGCACGATCATGCCGGCCTGCAGCAGCGGCAGGTCATGGTGCTCTATTGCGAACACCAGCAGCCGGCCCAGCCCGGGATAGGCGAACACCGTTTCGACCACGACCACGCCGCCGATCAGCAGCCCGGCGTCGATCGCCAGGATGGTGATGGTCGGCAGCAGAGCGTTGGGCAACGCATGCCGGTGCAGCACCAGGCGCTCGGGCAGGCCCTTCGCCCGGGCGGCGAGGATGTAGCGGCTTTCCAGCACCTCCAGCATCGACGATCGCGTCAGGCGGCAGACATGCGCGATCAGCCCGGCCGACAGCACACAAACGGGCATGACCAGGTGCGCCGCCCAGACCAGCACGCCGTCGCTCTCCAGAGGTGCGTAGCCGGTGGCCGGCAACCAGTGGAGCCAGGACGCGAACAACAGGATGGCCAGGATCGACCAGAAGAAATCCGGCACCGCGATGAACAGGAACTGTCCGACCATCAGCAGCTTGTCGGGCCATTGCCCACGATGTGTCGCGGCATAGATACCCAACAGGATGCCGCCGGATGCGACCAGCACGAAGCTGATTCCGGCCAGCACGGCTGAACGTTCCAGCGCCTCCAGGATGACCGGCGCTGCCGGCCGCTCCATCACCAGGGACTGGCCGAAATCGCCGTGCAACAGCGCTCGGAGCCAGTGCCAGTACTGCACCGGCAGCGGATCGTTCAGGCGAAGCTTCTGCTCCAGCACCGCTACCGCGGCCGGCGTCGCATACTCGCCCAGGATGGCATAGGCGACGTTGCCCGGCAGGATGTGGACGATGGCGAAGATCACCAGCGTCATCGCCCATAACACGCCAACGGCCGCCAGCAGCCGGCGCAGGATGAAGCCTGTCATCTAAAGCCGCAAGACACTCCCCCTCCCCTTGAGGGAGGGGGTTGG
>DATHNI010000508.1:0-2320 GCA_035486135.1 Acetobacteraceae bacterium | reverse complement strand
TGGGCGCTGGGCGCTGGTGCGCAACCGGGACAAGGTGACGTCCGGCGATGCGCCGAAAGCCTGGACCGATTTGCTCGATCCGCGCTGGAAGGGGCGCGTCTCCGTTGCGCATCCGGCGTTCAGCGGTGGCGCGGGCGTCTGGGCGCTGGGCGTGCAGAAGCTGCACGGCTGGGCATTCTTCGAGGCACTGGCGAAGAACGATCCCCGCATCGGCCGCTCCACGCTCGACACCGTGACGCTGCTGGGTGCGGCGGAATGCCTGGTGGGGCCGACCTGGGCCCCGGGCGCATACCGGGCGATCGACAAGGGGGCGCCCATCGGTGTGGACCAGCCGGCGGATGGCGTGGTGCTGATGACCTTTCCGTCCGCCATCCCCGCCGGTGCGCCGCACCCGAACGCGGCGAAGTTGTTCCTGGAGTGGCTGCTGAGCGAGGACTACTCGCGGATGATCGCCGCGCAGGGCAGCGAGCCGATCCATGCCGGCGTGCCGCCAAGGGCAGATCAGCCGCCACTCGATCAGCAGAAGGTTGTCAGCCCGACCATGCAGGAAATCCGCGATGGGGTGCCGGCGCTGGTGGAACGCTGGCGGGATACGTTCGGCGGCTAGGTAGTGGCCATCGGTAGAGCACGCCAGCCAACAAACCGACCCCCCTCCCCTTGTGGGAGGGGGCTGGGGGGAGGGGTTTCGTGCGGCGCGCGACCCCTCTCCCCAGCCCCCTCCGACAAGGGGAGGGGGAGTATCCTTCCCTTCGCGGCACGTCAGTGGCGGGCGGGCACCCAACCTGCCGGCGCGTCCGCCCGCGACAGGCGCGAGAGCAAATACACCAGGGCCGCCTGGCTGTTGGTATCGGTCTTTGCCATGACGTCGGCGAGGTGGCGCCGAACGGTGAAGAGGCTGATCCCTAGCGTCATGGCGATATCGCGCAGGTCGCGTCCGCGCGCGAGCAAGCCGGCGACCGATGCCTGTGCCGCGGTCAGGCCGAACAACGCCCGCAACGTCTCGTGGTCTGGTCCGCTTTCGGCCGCGAGATCGACGATCGTCAGCACGACGCGCGCCGGCGACGGGAACAGGCCGGTGCGCTGCGGGCGGCAGGGCGCGACTTGCACGGCGTAGGGGCGGCCACCGGACGGCCGCGGCACCGCGAGGCTGCCGCCGGCCGGAGCGTCGCCATCCGCGGCCCGGCTGATCAGTGCGCCGAGCTGGCGGGTCGCTGAGGGGTCCGCGGCGCCGACCACGCCATAGCTGACGCGCAGCCCGTCCTGTGCCGAGAGGATGCGTTCGGCGGCGGCGTTCGCGTAGAGCACCCGGCCAGAGCAATCGAGCACCAGGACGGCGGCGCGCCACGCCGCGAGCGCCGAGTCAATTCCCACCGTCTCGTCGCGCCAGGCCGGCAATTGCCCGGCGAGACCGATGGCCCGCCGGAGATGCGGCATGAAGGGTTCGAGCAAATCGGCATGCTCCGGCAGGAACTCGCCCTTGGCCGGCGGACGGGTGAGATTGATGATCGCTGCCTCGGCGCCCTGCCGCCAGACCATCAGGCCGAGGACGCCGTGGATGTCGCGGCGCAGCAGGAAATCGTTATAGTAAGCGGAGCGCATCAATCGTGGCTTCTGGATGACCTGCCAGTCGATCAGGAAGGCGCCGGCGGGGAGCGGCGCGATTGCGTCGGCCAGCGGATTGGCACGGGCGAAGCGGCCGAAGTAATCGTAGAACTGCGCTTCCTCGATACGGCCGAACAGGCCGCTGCCCTGGCCGGTGGAGAGGTTCTTGCGGATGAGCGCGGTTGCGCCGCCGCCGACCGCATCGGCCATGCGGTTCATCACCGGCACCCAGAGTCGCTCGTCGAACGCGGCGTCATAGATGAGCCCGGTCAGCCCAGCCGCGTCTTCCGCGGTGATCACCTGCATGGCCCTCAGCTTATTGACGATCCCGAAATCTGTTTAAAGCCAAACCGATCCCAAATCAATCCCAAAAATTGCAACAAATCTCATTTTCCCCTGGTGAACTTGCACCATGCGAACCGGGCAAGGGCGGTGCATTATGTGTAAAACCAGGAGGCGGTGGCGCCTGTCCGGTTGCAGCTATGGGGGATTGTCGTCCGCCGGCCCGGCGAATGCGGCGCCGGCAGGCTGGAAACCGTGTGTGTAGCGAAACGGTAACCCGCCGTTCGGGCGCGGTTGTTTTCAAACGTTAACGCAATTCATTTCTGTGCGTCTCGAAGTCTCCGTTGGCCGCGAGTCAATGGCGTCGCCCGACTTTCATGTAAAATAGATGCTGTTTGTGAAATTGATCACATGTGAGCTTTCTGTTCCATTTTAT
>DATHNI010000507.1:0-3374 GCA_035486135.1 Acetobacteraceae bacterium | reverse complement strand
CGAATCAGCCATGGCCGCCGCCGCCGCCGCCGCCGGGCTGCCGGCCCAGACGCCGATGGGCGCGACACGCATCAATGAGCCGTTGGACTGGCTGGCGTGGTCGGCGGCCGCGCGGGCGGCCTCGGCTTTCGCCGCCGGGGCGCGCGCCGCGGCGCCCAGCGCTCGTGCGGTCGTGGTACCGCAGTCGAACGGGGCGGAGGCGAACCAGCGCCCATAGGCCGCGGCGACCGCCTCCGCATCGTAGGATGGCCGCCCGGCGAGCGCTCGGGCCAAGGCCAGCGCCAGTTCGGAATCGTCGGTCGGCTGGCCGGCGATTGTGTTCCACGTCCCGCCGTCGCGCAGGTCACGCACCCCGTCGGGATAGGCCAGCGCGATCGCGGCGGCCGGCTGGAATTCAACCAGCGACCCAAGCGCGTCGCCGATCACCTGGCCGAGCAAGCAGCCGATCGCCCGGTCCAGCGCCGGGGTCTCGGCGGCGCGCGGCCAGGCCAGCGCGACGCGAGGCTCCCGCCGGGGCTCGGTGCTGCCGCGCCAAGTGCGCGCGCGCAGCGTGGCCACGGCCGCGGGCGCGCCACCGAAACACGCCGAGGGACGGCTGGCGCCCAGCGCCGAATAGGTGACCTCGGCGCCATCCTCGGCCACCAGCACGCCGCCGGCGGCCAGCAGCAGCGCGTGGCCCGCGATGATGTCCAGGGCGTTCACCGGCCGCAGCGTGAGGGTGGCGATGCCGTCGCCGACCGCGACGCGCGCCAGCCGGTAGGCGATCGACGGCAGCGGCATGAATCGGCCGGGGGACACTGCCGTCCCGTGCCACACCGGCCGCTGCCATGCGCCATGGTTCAGGAACACCACGTCGCCCGCCGCCAGCTCCCGCTTGCTCAGATCGAGCGTCACCGGGCGGCCGTTGCGGGTGATCGGCGCGTCCTCGGCCCAGGCGATCAGGTCGGGACCGCGATCCGGGCTGATCGGCGCGAACACCACGCCAAGCACCGGTTTTTCCCCGCGCAGCAGCGCCACCGAGACGGCACTGCCGCGGCGGCCTTCCAGGAAGGCGCGGGTGCCGTCGTGCGGATCGACCACCCAGCAGAAGCCGTTATCCGGTGCCTCCAGCACGCCGGCTTCCTCGCCGACGAAGCGCGCGGGCAGCAGGGTGGTCAGGCGGTCGCGCAGGAACAGCTCGATTTCGTGGTCAACCGGCGCGGTGACGTGATCGGAGAAGCGGGGGCCTTCGGGGCGGCAGAATTCGGCCGCGACCATCCGGCCGGCAGCTTCCACCGCCTCGATGACGTCCGGCAGGATGGCGCGCGGGGAGGGGGGCAACTTGGATCCTTCCGGCGGGACGATCCGCAACGCGGCGGAGTGCGTCTTGCTGTTGCGCCCTGCTGAGCGAGGCGCCAATCGAGAGCGGTTTCGCGGCCATAGCGACCAGTCGGCCGAAAGGCAACTGCGCCGGATCCGCACTCTGTCGTACTCGGCGTGGGATCGTCGAATACTGGCAGTGATCGGGTCACCTTGCTCTACCTGCACCGAGCCGACCCGATCACCCTCACCCTCGGTGCTATCGCACCTCGACCTCTCCCGTGAATCGGGAGAGGTGTACTACTAACTACGTATCCGCCAACGCTGCCAAAATCGCATCGCGCGCCGCGACATCGCCGTCGGGGTGCACCGGCTGGATCGCCACATGCGTCGCGCCGGCGTCGAAATGCGCGCGCAGCCCCTGCTTCACCTTGTCCGCGTCGCCCCACAGCACCATGGCGTCGATGAACCGATCGGAGCCGCCATTCGCCAGATCTGCCTCGGTATAGCCGATGCGCAGGAAGTTGTTACGATAGTTGTCGAGCGCCAGATAGCGCGCGAGTTCCTTGCGCCCCAGTGCTCGCGCCTTCGCCGGGTCGGTTTCCAGCGTCACCTTTTGCTCGATCGCCAGCCACTTGCCAGGACCAAGGATCTTCGCCGCCTCCGCGGTGTGGCGCGGATTGGTGTTGTATGGCACCGCACCGCGCGTCTTCTCCGCGGCGAGCTTCAGCATCAACGGGCCAAGCGCGGCGATAACGATCGGCCAGTCGTCAGACCCTGCCTCATTCTTGCAGATGCCGTCGAGATAGGCGCGCATCGCCGGCACCGGCTTTTCATAACGGTGGCCGCGCAGCCCCTCCACCATGGGCGGATGGCTGACGCCGAGCCCGAGGATGAACCGCTCGCCGTAGAGGGCGTGCAGCGTCAGCATGCCGCGCCGGGAGGTGAAGGCATCGCGCGCATAGATGCTGGCGATCGAACTGCCGAGCTTCAGCCTGGTGGTATTGGCCAGCATGAAGCCGGCCACCGAGAGCGATTCGAAGCCGCGCGATTCCGGATACCACAGCACGTCGTAGCCCAGTCGCTCTACCGTGGCGACGAATTGCCTGATCTGCTGCGGACCGCCGAGTTTGTCCGTCGAATACCAGGCGCCGAGACGTCCGATCTGCATGATGCTTCTCCGTGTTACCGCCGTGGCGGGGCTCGATCCTATCGATGTCACGGCCAGCGGCCAGCGCAGGAAGGTTGTGTCATGGCCGGCGAAGGCCGGCCACCCACGACTGCTCGACGCGTTTCGTTGCAAGTCGTGGGTGGCCGGCCTTCGCCGGCCATGACACGAGAAGACTTGTCACCGCTGCGCGAGTCAAATCACTCCCGCCGCGCGAAATCCTGCAACGTCAGCGGCGCTGTAGCCCAACTCCTGCAGGACCTCGTCGTTGTGCTGCCCTAGCATCGGTGGTGGCGTGTCGATGCGCGGCCCGTCATGCGCGAACCTGAACGCCGCCAGCGGCACGGTGAAGGTGCCGTCCACGCCCGGCGCGCCGTTATCGAAACGATGCAGCACACCGCGCGAGGGAATCTGCGGATCGGCCACTGCCTCGCCCATCGTGCGCACCCGCGCTGCCGGCACGTGACGCTCTTGCAAATACACTTCCCATTCCGCCGCGGTACGGGTCGGCATGATCTGTTCCAGCAGCGCTTCCTCACGCGCGCGATCGGCATCGCGCTCGTCGTTGGTGCGCTTGATCATCTCGGGATGTTCCAGCACCGTCCACAGCCGCTTCTGCTGGCGCAAATTCGACGCGCCGATCATCAGCAGGCCGTCCTTCGTTTGGTACGCGCTGTTCGTCGCATGCGGCTGCTTGTTGCCGTGCGGCTTCGGATGCTTGCCGTTGCGCAGATAGCCGGTGAGGTGCGAGGCCTGCAGGATCATCGCGACGTCCAGCATCGCCATGTCGATGCGCTGGCCCTCGCCGGTGCGCTCGCGTTGGAACAACGCGGCGGACAGCGCGAACGCTCCCATCGTGCCGGTGGCGTAATCGACCACCGGCGGACCGACCTTGACCGGATTGGTT
>DATHNI010000506.1:0-21125 GCA_035486135.1 Acetobacteraceae bacterium | reverse complement strand
CTCCGGCGCCGGAGGCTGCGTGATTTGTGCCGTCTGCGTCGCCTGCTGCTGCCGGCTGGCGTCGAGTTGACGGATCTGGGCTTCTGCCAACGCCCGCTGCTGTGCCAATGCATCGAGATCGTGCCGCTCCTGGGCGGCCTGATTGTGCAACGACGATACGCTTTGCGACGCCTGCGCCATCTCCGCCCGCAGCAGTAGCAACTGCTGCTGCAAAGCCTCACGCTGTGCACGCAGTGCCGCAGCCTGTTCTATCTGCTGTGACGATGGGCCTGCCTGCTGTGACGATGGGGCTGCCGGGGCTTGGTCGGCGAGCGCTGGCGCAGGCGGCGATGGCGATGCCTGAGCCTGGCTCAGCGGCGGCGCTTGGTGCAGAATCGGGGCCTGCTGCGGCATCGGGGCCTGCGTTGGCTGTGCAACGGGTGGCGGCGCAGCCGGCGTCGCCGCTGGAGGTTGGCTAGGCTGCACAACAGCCATCGCTTGCTCGGAAGGCTCGCCGGCGGGGCCGTTATCCGCCGCACTGTGGGCAATGGCAGACGGCGGATGCCCGGGTGCGACCTTCGCAATCACCCAGTCAAACTGATCCAGCACCACCGCCGGGTCGCCGAAGGAGGCGATGAACAACAGCACGAGGCCTGCCACCGTAGCCAGACCACCGAACAGGAATCGCAACAAATCGGCCTCTCTTTCAGGCTGTCGCCGCAGGCCGCTCGGCAGGACCCAGTCCCCCAGATAATACGGCCGCGGTTCCAGTCAATCCGCGCCACTGCACGACCATGCTAATCCGATCTAACAGTCACTGATGAACGGAATGAAATAGGCGAATCGGCAACCACAATATAGAATTACATATTTGTCCGCTATCATCTACAAAACGAACTTCACGTGATCTACGAACTGGGCCCATCAACCTCATGTCATTCGACTTGCGCCCCTTCTATGGCCGACACAGGTGCGAAGTCACGCGCTACTTTTTCGACCTTGGGAGTGTTCCGTGATGCCGCAGGATTTTCAGGACCAACTGATTGCTTTCCTTCCGAAAATGCGCGTTTGGGCCTTGGCCCTCACTCGAAATCGAGCAGCGGCGGAGGATCTGACACAGGATGTCGCTACCAAGGCGCTGGTCGCTCGCGACTGCTTTATTCCCGGCACCAATTTCTCCGCCTGGGTTCACAGAATCATGATCAATCACTTCATCAGCAGCGTGCGCAACCGTCGGGAATTTACCGACATGGACTCGATGCCGGACCTGCCGGTGCCGGCCGCGCACGAGGATCGCACCGCCTTGCGGGAACTTGGCTGGGCACTCAACCGGTTGCCGGCAGACCAGCGCGAGGCGTTGTTCATGATCGTGCTGCAGGAAAAATCCTATGAAGCCGCCGCCGAGGTTACCGGTTGCGCCATCGGCACGCTAAAGAGCCGCGTGCATCGCGCCCGCCTGCAACTTCGCGCCTATCTTACCGGCGAGCCGCCGCAGAGCAAAGCGGCGTAGCTTCACACGATCGTGCGCGGCTCCAGCAGATAGAGCGCGAAGAGCCGCGCGGGGTCGGTCCACATCGTGCGGCAGAGCCAGCCGCCATCGGCAGCCATGGCGGTGAATCGTTCCGGCGTGTGCTTGTAGCTGTTCTCAGTGTGGATGGTCTCGCCACGCTCGAAACGAATTTGCTGGCCGGCCACATGCACCGCCTGGTCCCTGCGGCTCACAAGATGCATCTCGATGCGGCTTTCCTCGTCGTTCCAGACAGCGCGATGAACGAACGCATCCACGTCGAAGTCCGCGCCCGCCTCGCGATTCAAGCGCACCAGGATGTTGCGGTTGAACGCGGCCGTGACCCCGGCCGAGTCGTCGTAGGCTGGCAGCAACAGGGACGGATCCTTGTGCAGGTCGGCGCCGACGAGGAAGCGCGATCGCGCACCAAGCGTGGCACGCGCCAATGCAAGGAACCGGCTGGCCTCACCTGGATCAAGATTGCCGATCGTCGAGCCGGGGAAGAACCCGAGCCGGGGCATGTCTGCCACAGACGCCGGCAGCCTGACCGGATCCATGAAATCGCCCGCGATCGGATGCACGGCAAGCCGAGGGTGCGACAAAACCAATCGGTCGCGCATCTGCAGCAGCGCCGGCATGGCAACGTCGATCGGCACATAGGCCGCAATCGCATCAGCGCTTTCGCGCGCGCCCCCGGTCAGCAGGAATTCCGCCTTGCCCTCATCGCTGGCGCCATATTCCACCAGCACGGACCCGGCAGGGATCGTGTCGAGCACTTGCGGCGCCACCTCCGGCAGCAATGCGCGCTCGGTACGAGTCAGGTAATACTCGGGCAGTTCGGTAATTTGATAGAATAACCGGCAGCCTTCTTCGTCGTAGAACAGTTTGGCCGGCAGAGTCTTTTGTGGACGAGACAAACCGGACAACGCTACGTCCACCAGGACGCGATCGATGGTCCGGGCAAGCAGACCGACATCGTTGGGCATCAACCAGGCCTTTCTGTCAGACGTCGCGCGCGAGCCGCACCCCGGAGAACTGCCAGCGCTTGTCCGGGTGGAAGAAATTGCGGTAGGTCGGGCGGGCGTGAGTTGGGGGCGTGGCAAGCGAGCCGCCGCGCAGCACCATCTGATTCACCATGAATTTTCCGTTGTACTCACCCACCGCTCCCGCGGCCGGCCGATAGCCGGGATATGGGCCATAGGCACTGGATGTCCACTGCCACACGTGCCCGGTCGACTCATAAATATCCGGATGGCAATGGGCCGTTTCCCATTCCGCCTCGGTCGGCAAACGGGCATCGGCCCAGCGGGCGAACGCATCCGCTTCGTACCAACTGATATGGCGCACCGGGGTGTTCGGGTCGAGTAATGCAAGTCCCGCTGGCCCCATCTGCCACCAGGCACCATCACGCTCCTGCCAATACAACGGCGCCGACCAGCCTTGCGCCTGCACCTGGGCCCATCCATCCGACATCCACAATGTCGGCGTGCGATAACCGCCGTCACGCATGAAGTCGAGCCACTCACCCGCGCGTACCAGGCGCGACGCCAATGCGTAATCCGGCAACAACACGTCGTGCGCCGGAGTCTCGTTGTCGAAGCAGAACCCGTCGTCCTGCCAGCCAATGCGCGCAACGCCACCGGTGAAATGCACGAACTTTGTGGGCGCGGCCGCCCCGGGCGGCTCTTGCCAGTCCGGCAGGACCGCGGGCGCCAGCGGGTTCTGGGCGAACGCGTGCAGCATGTCGGTCAACAACAATTCCTGGTGCTGTTGCTCATGTTGCAGACCCAGCTCCGTCAGGTACGCGGCGTCCTCACCTGCTTCGGGTATCAGCCGCGCCATCGCCGCATCGACATGCGCGCGATACCTGGCCACGTGCTCTGCTGGTGGCCGGGTGAGCAAACCACGCATCGGCCGCGGATGACGCGCGCCGACCGCTTCGTAGTAGGAGTTGAACAGGAAGCCGAACACCGGGTCGAACACCTGGTATTCGGGCGCGAAGGTGCGCAACACGAATTGCTCGAAAAACCACGTGGTGTGCGCACGATGCCACTTCGCCGGGCTGGCATCCGGCATCGACTGGATACATTGGTCCTCGGCGGTGAGCGCCGCGGCAAGCTGTTCTGTATAGCCTCGAATGGCCGCGTATCGCGCCGCCCTCCTCTGGCTGCCGGCCTGCTCATCCACGCGAAAGGCAGCAACGTCCATGCCCATGGCTCCCGGGGTCGAACGGTTAGACGGCGTGCGGTATGCGGCTCCAGTATGGCAGGCCGCCTCGCTGCTCGGAAGGTGCAGGGAGAGGGTCAGCAGACACAAAGGGTGGGCGACTCGCGTCGCCCACCCAAGCCAGCGGTACGGCACCCTCGGCGGACGTGGTCGAAACCGTCAACCGGCAATGCACGCCCGCCAGGTCTGACCCGGACGCGCCATGGCGCGCGAGGCATCGGTCACGCGTTATTGTATTTGAACTCGGGCATGCCGTTCAGCGACGCCTTGGTGGCACCCGGCATGACAATCCGGTCATTCTGGACCTTGAGCTGATCGAACGGCACAGATACCAGCTTGCTGCCCATGCCCAAAAAGCCACCAACCGAGATCACCGCCATGGTGGCTTTGTTATTGTGGCTCATCAGCACGTCGTCGATCGATCCGACAGACTGGTTCTGGTCGTTGTAGACGCTGGCACCAACGATCTTGCCAAGCCGCATCTGGCCGTCAGCCGTGACGTAGCGCGGGGTGGTGGACTCGTTCGCCGGCGCTCCTGCAGTCGAATTGGCCTGGTTCGAGCGCGTGGCCGTCATGCCCGCGCCCATGTTGCTGCCGGTGTTGCTGCTGGCCGCCGAGGACGCCGCCGCCGGGCTGTTGTTCGGGGCTTCATTGGATTGCGTCGCCGCGAGCACGGGGACGGCGAGAATCGACGCCGCCAGGATCATCGGTCCGATCGCATGTTTTGACATATCTTGGGATTCCCTTCCGTGGGCAGAGTAGGCCATCGAACGCGGCGAGCCGTTGCGGCGTTGCATCAGCGCGAAAGTGTGAAGGCGCAACGGTCCGTGCGGTGTTTTTGCGTCGCACGGAATCGTGAACGACGTCACGTTGACAATCGCCGGGGCAACGAGACCTGACCGAGTCGCGTTCCGCCTGTTGCCGCCGCATGGAGATGAACAATGGCCTCCCGACCGATCTGGCGCGGACATTTGCGCCTGGCGCTTGTCACCTGCCCGATCGCACTGCACAGCGTGGTGCGTGCCAGCGGCGATCTGCATTTCCATTATATCAATCCCAAGACTGGCAACCGGGTGCGAATGGTCACCATGGACGCCGAGACGGACGACGAAGTGTCCCGGCGCGATCTTGTGAAGGGCTACGAATTTGAAAAAGACCGCTACGTCCTGCTGGACGACGACGACTTCGAACAAGCGAAGATCGAATCGTCAGCAACCCTGACCGTGGACAAGTTCGTCGAACGCGGCGAAATCGACCCGATCTACTTCGACACCAGCTACTATGTCGTGCCGGATGGTGAGGCGGGACAGGACGTTTATGTCGTGCTGCGCGACGCGATCGCGCACACCGGACGGGCGGCCTTGTCGCGGGTGGTGATCGCGCGGCGGGAGCGTGCGGTGGCGATCTTGCCGATGGGCAAGGGGATGGTGTGTCACACCCTGCATGAGCCGCGCGACCTGTACGACTCCAAGCCACTGTTCGAGTCGATCTCCGACGAAAAGCCGGACGCTGAGATGGTCAAGCTGGCGACGCAACTCATCGAGCGTCAGGAAGGCAAGTTTGCGCCTGCGGATTCCGAGGATCATTACGAAGCACGCCTGCGCGAGGTCATCGCAGCCAAGCTCAAGGGCGAGGGCATCACGCCGGCCGAAACCGAAGCGCCGCCGCGCGACAACGTGATCGACCTGATGGCGGCGTTGAAGGCCAGCCTGGGGGGCGGCGAACGGGCCGAGGCCAAGGCGCCGGATCGTCGCAAGGCCGCGCCGGCCAAGCAGGCGACGCCAGCGCCAGCTCAGCGCAAGGCCGCAGCCAAGCGCAAGGCACCGGCGCGTCGTCGCGCTTAGCGGCGATGATGCGAATGCGCCTCGTCTTCCCAGGCATGCGCCGTCTCTGTGGCGTGCCGTTTGTCGGTGGGCGTTCCCTTCGGGCGGTCCGCGTCGTCGCGCTGGTGTGACGGGGGGCGCGCCCCAGTAGCCGCATGCCTCACGCGCGGACCTACGATGCCCGAATTGGCGGGCGGATCGCTGGCCGGAAAGCTGTCCTCGATCGTCGTATCGTGACGACGATCCGCCGCTTCGTCGCGCGTCCTCCGCGTAGTCATCGCATTCTCTCCTTGCCCAGTGCCGTTCGGTAGAAAACGTGCCGCGCCGCTGTTTCGTTCGGCACTAATTCGCGCGCGCCAAGCGACCCTCCGCGTCGCACGCGGTTGACTCGGACCTCGCTATGACGGGTCGAGGCGGGCGCGATGTCATCGCACCCGCCCCGAGACACCGCTAGGCGGCGTGCTTCATCGCCTGCTGATTGATGTCCTTCAAGGCGATGTCGTTCAGCAACTTGTCTGCCTTCTTCTCTTCCTCCAGCGTCTCTTCCATCAGCTTCACGACATCGTTCTGGCCGCAGCCCCGGGCCCACGCGATGATCGTGCCGTAGCGCGCCATCTCGTAGTGTTCGACCGCCTGGGCATTGGCCAGGATGCCAGCATCGCGGACGGGACCGGCGTCGAACTCCTCGATGACTTCATCGCCTTCCTCGATGATGCCGTTGATCGCCTCGCAGGTCTGCGTGCGGGCACGCTTGCCCAGTGCCTCGAACGCCTTCTGCAGCCGATCGACCTGCCCCTGCGTCTCTTCACGATGATGCATCAGCGCCTGCTGCAATTTCTCGTTCTGGGCAGCCTTCGCCATCTTCGGTAAGGCCTTGAGAATCTGTCGCTCAGCGTAATAGATATCCTGCATAAAGGTGAGCAAAAGTTCGTTCATGCCCTTGGTGGTTGCCATTGTCGTCCCTCGTTCTTGGTTGCCGTTTTGCCTGGAATGGCAATGCGCTAAGCGCTGTCCTCCCTTGAGTCGTTCAACGCTGCCGCACGCAAAAACCCGTGTGATCTACGCAGGCAACGGCAATGCACGGCAATTCAAGATATCTGTAGATCAGCCGCTCCCGAACCGCGCAAGATCGCCTCGGCTGCGGAACGCTTGGCGGCGGTGGGTGCGCGCACCGAGAGGATAAGCCGGCCCACCGAAGCTCGCAGGTCCAGTTCCGCTTGCTCCTGGTCATTCGCCGCGCTGCTGACGGCATATGTCGCGCCGCCGGCGGCCGCGCCGGCCGCCACCGCGGCAGCGACAGCCGGCGCAGCAGCACCACCGGTCGCGACCGTCACGCCCGCACCGGCGAGCGCTGCTACCGCCGCGGCAGTGCTGGTCTGCAATGTGCGTGCCTGGCGTGCATCATCCTCTGTATCGGCCGGCATCGCGCCGGATTCCGGTGTCGATCGCGTTACTGGTGCGCCGGCGTCCGGCACCGAGAGATCCGCGCGATCGAAGCCCGATGCGGACAGACGCTGGACTGCCTCCTGCATCTGTTCGGAACTTGCGAAGACGCCGCGTACCTCATGCAATTCGCCGATCGCCGGCCCCTTCGTCGCAGTCCGTGCCTGGTTTGCCATTGTCATTCACTCCCATGAACTCCACGTAACCTGAGCGGCGCGCGCAATCGGGGCCACCGTCGACCACGCAGGGTCGACGGCAAGTCCCGGGCTGCAACCCCGTTACGAGATGCAATCAGTCGACCGCCGGCGCGTCATGCTGCCGCGATATGCGCGCTGTCACGGAGGCGGCATCGGCGGCTTGATCGGCTCGCGGTTTTCGTCGCCGTGCGGCTCCTGATTCGGCCCGGGCAGGGTCCCGGGCGGCAATGCATCGCGTTCACCGGGAAGACTGTCCCGGCTGTCGCGCACGCGTTGCTCCACACGGTCAGCGCGCCGATCCGCCTCTTTCCGAACCTGCGCGCTCATGAAAGTCCCTGCTGCTCACTGTGACTATGGTGCCCGCCTTTGCGCCCGGCTTCCGATGCACGTTCACGATCCTGCGCGAAATTGCCCCGGTTGTTCGGCGCTCCGCCACCACCGTGGCTGCGCTCACCGCCCTTACGTCCGGCTTCCACGGCACGCGCCCGATTATTGGCAAAATTGCCCGAACTCTTCTGTCCGCCGACATGTCCCGCACGCACCGCCTTCTCGCGATCGAGCGCGAAGTTGCCGCGATTGGTGATGATTCGCGTTTCTGACATAGCTGTTTTCCTCTTCACGACCTGTCTGAAAACGAAAGCGCCGCGGGGGCGGTTGCCTTTCCGCTTGTAAACCACCGCACCCGCGCCGCGTTTTTGATGTAACGCGCGAATGCGGAGGATGGCCCCCTATGTCTGACGGACCGAACACGAGCCACCGCGAGTTCCACGCCGCAATTCGCGAGGTGGAACCCGGCGTTTTCCGCGCGGAATACCGTGGCAAACTCGATCCAACGGACCCGGATGAGCGGGAACTTCCAGACTTTCATCTGGGTACAAGCCTCGCCGATGTGAAGATCTGGGTCGAGCAAATGGCCCGATCAATGGGTTACGACCGGGTCGTCTGGGATGCATCGCCGCACTAGCAGTCGCAGGAGAGATCAATGAACGAGACGACGCTGCCGCCACAGCAACAGACGCGCCAGCCCGGGCAGGAAAGCGACATGCGCCCGCAGCCCGAATCTGTGATGGAGAATTACCGCTCCGCGAACAAATTGCACGGCAAGGTTGCGCTGATATCGGGAGGCGATTCGGGAATTGGCCGTTCTGTGGCAATAGGTTTTGCGAAAGAAGGCGCGAACGTCGCAATCGTCTATCTGGACGAACACGACGACGCGTCCGAAACGCTGCGCCTGATCGAGGCGGAAGGCCGGCGCGGCCTGCTGATCGCGGGTGATGTCGGCAACTCGGATTTCTGTCGCGAGGTCGCGCGGCAGACGGTGGCGATGTTCGGCCGCATCGACATTCTGGTGAACAACGCCGGCGAACAGCATCTGGTGGAGAAACTTGAAGATCTGAGCGACGAGCAACTTGAACGGACATTTCGTACCAACGTCTTCAGCCAGTTCTTTCTGACGCGGGCCGTGCTGCCGCACATGCCGGAGGGCGGCGCGATCGTGAACACCACGTCGGTGACGGCGTATCAGGGAAATCCTGGCCTGCTGGATTATTCCGCGACCAAGGGCGCTATCGTGGCGTTCACGCGTGCGCTCTCCAACCAATTGCTGCAGCGCGGCATAAGGGTCAACGGCGTCGCGCCGGGGCCGATCTGGACACCGCTGATTCCGGCAAGTTACCCGCCGGAGAAGTCGGCGCAGCACGGCACCAAAGCGCCGATGGGACGACCCGGGCAACCGGACGAGGTAGCGCCATGCTACATCTTTCTTGCGTCGGAGGATGCGTCGTACATGTCGGGGCAGATCCTGCATCCGAACGGCGGATCGGTGGTTAACGGGTGACCGCCGCACCACCCATGACGACAGCGACGATCCGCGCTAGCTTGCCCTCCTGACTTGAATCGCAACGTGGGAGGGAAGCATGCGCGGTGTCGTTTTCACCGGTGGTCGCGATTTGGAATTGATGGAGTTTCCCGATCCCACACCCGGACCCGACGAGGTGGTGGTCGAGATGAAGGCGTCCGGCATGTGCGGCAGTGACCTGCACCAGTACCGGCGGCCAAAGACCAGCGGCGGCGCCAACGCGACAGGCCTGCCGGCCAATCCCAATCCCGTGATCGCCGGGCATGAACCGTGCGGCGTTATTGTTGCCGTCGGACCCGGCGTGAACGCGAAGGAGGCACGCGCCGGCGAGCGCGTGATGGTGCATCACTATCAAGGCTGCACGCAGTGCAATCACTGCCGCTCCGGCTGGCAGCAGCTTTGCCAGGAAGTGCCGGTGAAGGTGTACGGCAGCAATTCACATGGTGGCCACGCGAAATATCTGTGCGTGCCGGCTAATACCATGGTGCCGCTGCCCGACGAATTGAGCTTCTCCGCGGGTGCAGCCATCGCCTGCGGTTCAGGCACCGCCTATAGCGCGTTGCGGCGGATGAACCTGTCCGGCAACGACACGATTGCGATCTTCGGCCAGGGGCCGGTCGGCCTGGCCGGCACGCAATTCGCCAAGGCGATGGGCGCTCGGGTGATTGCGCTCGACGTCAATCCGCAGCGGCTGGAGCGGGCGAAGGAATTCGGCGCCGACGAGGTTGTGAACCCGGGCTCGAACGATCCGGTCGCTGCCATCAAGGATCTCACGCACGGCCGCTACGCCGACCTGGCGCTGGACACCTCGTCGAACCCGGAAGCGCGGCTGAACGCTATCCGCAGCACGAAAGTGTGGGGCACGATGTGCTTCGTCGGCGAAGGTGGCGACGTGAAGATCGATGTGAGTCCGCATCTCTTGCGGCGGCAGATGACGCTGATCGCGTCCTGGACGTTCTCCAACATCATCCAGGCGGAGTGCGCGCGCTTCTGTGTCGAGCGCAAGATCGACGTGGATAAGCTGTTCACCCACCGCTGGAAGCTGGACCAGGCCGAAGAGGCGTACAAGTTGTTCGACAAGCAAAGCGACGGCAAGGGCGTGTTCCTGATGTAGCCTACTTCGATTGGTTCGCAAGCAGCGCCGTCGCGGCCGCCAGCACCTGTGCCACGGTCAGATCCTGCATCTGCCGTGTTGTGGCGGCTGTAGCCGCGGCGCGCCGGCCGGACGGGGCATACTCGGCTGGATCGGTCGGACCGAACAAGCCGAGCGTCGGACCCCCGGTAGCGGCCGCCAGATGCATCAGGCCGGAGTCGTTCCCTACGAACAACGAAGTGCGAGCCAGGCACGCAGCGGCTTCCGGTATGCTGACGCGGCCCGTAAGGTCGATAGCGTCTGGCAAACTGTGCAGCAGGGGCGCGGCCATTTCGCGTTCCGCTTGGCCGGGGCCGGCGAAGATAGCGGGGATCGCGTCCGGCAACGGACCGTCGCGCAGCGCGTCGAACAGCGCGGCGAATCGTTCCGCCGGCCATATTTTCGGCTGCCAGTTGGCGGTCGGCGCCAGCGCCACTATGGGCCGGCCGGTGGAGAGCAACGCAGCGGCACGGGCGTGATCCTGCGGCGCTGTCCACACGACCGGCAGTGGCGGCGGATCGAGCCGCAGTATCGCAGCAAGCTGCGCAATCTTGTGACCCGGGCGACGGCGCATCACCGCGCGGCGCCGCGTTGGCACCATCCACGCGAAGGCCGAACCTCGAATGTCCACCACCAGATCCCACAGCGTCGTGGCGGCGGCGAACCACAGACCCGGCCAGTGCAGCCGGTAGGGACGCTTGTCCAGCACGATGGTGCGCTCGCGGTTCGGCATGCGTGCGAAGACGCCCTCGGCCACTGGTCCGCACACGACGGTAAAGCGCGCGTCGGGATGGACGCGCAGCAGATGATCGAGCAAGCCGGTGGACAGCACGGCGTCGCCCAGTCGATTCGATGTGATGAACAGGATGCGCATCGCAACGGTGATTAGCAGCCGATGCGATGTTGCGCGAGCGTCCGGTTTGACGAGGCGCGGTCGCTTCGGCAGCGTGCGGCGTGGATAGAAATTGGAGCGCGCGCCATGTCCGACATCACCATGGTCCCGGCCGGCGAGGATTATCCGGAACTGCGTGATTCCGTGCGGCGAATCTGCGCGCGCTATCCCGGCACATACTGGCAGGGACTGGAAGACAAGGAAGCATATCCGACCGCGTTCGTCACCGAACTGACGCAGGCGGGCTTCCTCGGCGCGCTGATCCCGGAGGAATACGGCGGCTCCGGTCTGCCGATACGCGCTGCCGCGGTGATCCTGGAAGAGATCAACGCGAGCGGCTGCACTGCCAGCCAGGGCCACGCGCAGATGTACATCATGGGTACCCTGCTGCGGCACGGCAGCGAAGAGCAAAAGCGCCGCTATCTTCCGGGGATCGCCGCGGGACGGATACGCTTGCAGGCGTTCGGGGTCACCGAGCCGACCACCGGATCGGACACCACGCAGTTGAAGACTCGCGCGGTGCGTGATGGCGATTTCTATCTGGTGACGGGGCAGAAAGTGTGGACCTCGCGCGCGCTGTATTCCGACATGATGCTGCTGCTGGCGCGCACCACGCCGGTGGACCAGGCGAAGCGGCGCAGCGATGGGCTGTCGGTCTTCCTGGTGGACCTGAGCGAGAAGAATCAGGGCAAGGGACTGGAGATTCGCCCGATCAAGGCGATGATCAACCACAACACGACCGAGGTGTTCTTCGATAATTTCCGCATTCCAAGGGACAGCCTGATCGGCGAGGAAGGCCGCGGCTTCCGCTACATCCTCGATGGCATGAACGCCGAGCGCATCCTGGTGGCGAGCGAGGCTGTCGGCGACGGCCGCTGGTTTGTGAACAAGGCGACCCAGTATGCGAAGGATCGCGTGGTATTCGGTGCCCCGATCGGCAAGAACCAGGCGGTGCAGTTTCCGATCGCGCGTGCCTGGGCCGAGTTGGAGGCCGCCGACATGATCTGCCGGCGCGCCGCGGCGTTGTTCGATTCCGGACAGGACTGCGGGGCCGATGCGAATATCGCCAAGCTGCTGGCCAGCGAGGCATGCTGGAAGGCGGCGGAGACAGCGATGCAGACGTTCGGCGGATTCTCCTATGCGCGGGAATACGAGATCGAACGGAAGTGGCGGGAGACGCGGATCTACCAGATCGCGCCGATCTCGACAAACCTGATTCTGGCGTATGTCGGCCAGCATGTGCTGGGGATGCCCCGGTCGTATTGATCACGCCGTTCACCATCGAAACACGTAAGGATTCGCCATGTCCCTGCCCGCCATCAGCCTGGTTGCCGTTCCGGGCCGCCGCCGTCTCACCATCGACCTCGCGCGCGAGATCGAGCGCCGTGGCTTCGCCGGCATTTTCTCGCCGTCGATGTTCGGCAACATGTCGCTGTGCGAGGCGCTGGCGTGGAACACGGAACGCATGCCGTTCGGGACGGCGATCGCGCCGATCTATGCCCGCACCGTTGGCGACTTCGCGCAGAGTGCCGCATTCATGCACGAAGTTTCCGGCGGCCGGTTCCGCCTCGGCATCGGCGTGGCACACGGGCCGTCGCATGTGCGCATGGGCATCACGCCGGGCAAGCCGCTCGGCGACACGCGCAGCTTCGTGGAGCGGTTCCGCGCGCAGGAAGGGCTGGGCGCGCTGCCGCCGATCATCATCGCCGCGCTGCGCAAGAAGATGGTGGCGCTGGCTGGGGAAATCAGCGAGGGCGTGGTGTTCGCCAATGCCTCGCTGTCGCACATGGCAGACTCGCTGTTGGCGCTGCCGTCCGCCAAACGCAACGATCCGGATTTCTTCATCGGCAACATGCTGCCGACCTGTATCAGCGACGATGTGGAGGCGGCAAAGGCGGTCAACCGCCGCTCGCTGACCCACTATGCGTTTTTGCCGAACTATCGCAACTACTGGAAGGAAGCCGGCTACGTCGAGGAAATGACGGCGATCGAGCAAGCGATCGCGGAAGGCCGAAACGACGATGTGACGAAATACTTCAGCGACAAGTGGCTGGCGGACAACACGCTGTTCGGTTCGGCGAGCCGCGTGCGGGAGGGCGTCGAGGCGTGGCAGGCTGCCGGCGTGCGCACACCGGTGATCGTGCCGTCATCGGCGGCCGGGAATCAGCTCAAGGCATTGGAGGAGATTTTTACGACATTTGCATAGGCGGAACGCTTGCAGGATCAGGGCACAATCGGGTGAGGTTCTGGGGAGCGATGTCGGTCATATCGGGTATCCTGTACCTCGCCTGTCGAAGGTGGGAGAGGGGGCGCGACACGCGGTGAGGGTCATCGGGCCGGCGCGTGGCAA
This sequence comes from Acetobacteraceae bacterium, assembly GCA_035486135.1. Taxonomy (GTDB): domain Bacteria; phylum Pseudomonadota; class Alphaproteobacteria; order Acetobacterales; family Acetobacteraceae; genus JASHVB01. The sequence continues at coordinate 7,718 of DATHNI010000506.1, read as the reverse complement.
AGCGATAGAATGTGCCGACCCGATCACCCTCACCCTCGACGCTTCGCGTCTTGACCCCCGGGTCAAGCGCCCGGAGGCATGCCTCTCCCGCTCCCGCGGGAGAGGTTATTTGCCCTGGAACACCGGCTTGCGCTTTTCGTTGAAGGCGCGAATGCCCTCGCGGCGATCTTCGGTCGGCACCATGCGGTTATACGCCTCGATCTCGAACATCATGCCGCTTGGCAGGTCCATGTTCAGTCCGATGTTCACGGATTGCTTGATCTGCCGCGTCGAAATCGGCGCGTTGTTGGCGATCGTCGCTGCGGTCTCCAGCGCCTCGGGCAACAGCGCGTCGGCGGCGCAGATGCGGTTTACCATGCCCCACTCGAACGCCTGTTGCGCGGAAAATGGCCGCCCGGTCAGCAGAATTTCCTTCGCGCGCCGGGGCCCCACCGCGCGCGGCAGGGTCTGCGTGCCGCCGGCGCCGGGCATGATACCCAGCGTGACCTCGGTCAGTGCAAACCGCGCGTGCTCTGCCGCATAGATGAAATCGGCGCACAGCGCGATCTCCATCCCGCCGGCGAACGCGGCCCCGTTCACCGCGGCGATGACCGGCACCGGGCACTGGATGATCGCGCGGATGGCGCGTTCGAAGATCAGGTGCTGATCCTGCCATTGCTGGTCGGTCATGCCGTTGCGCTCTTTCAGGTCACCGCCGGCACAGAAGATGCGCGGCCCGGCACCAGTGATCACGATGCAACGTTGTGCACCCGGCGAGGCGTTGAAGCTGTCGAACACCGACAGCAGTTCGATGCCCATTCGCGTGTTCATCGCATTCGCCGCTTCCGGACGATGCAGCGTCACCAGCTTCGTGTTCGGTTGCGGTTCCTCGAGCTTCAGTGTTGTGAGGTCTGTCATGTGATGGCCGCCATCAGCAGTCGCAGGAATTGATCGACAGACGCCGGATCGGTCCAGCGCAGCACAGCGACGATGTCGTGCCCCGGATCGATCCAGGTCAGGTTACCGCCGGCGCCGACCGCGGCAAAGCTGTCCCGCGACGCGCTGGGATAGCGTGTCTGCGCTGTATTCAGCCACCACAGGAAACCGTAATTCGGGTTCAGCGCGCACGGTTTCAGAGATTCCGTGACCCAGTCTTCCGACAGTATCCGCGCGCCGCCCCATTCGCCTCGTTGCAGCATCAATTGGCCGATGCGCGCCTGGTCCTCGGCGTGGATTTCGACGCCGCCGCCCCAGTGGCTGCCACCCGATACCGATTCGATCATGCGGCCGTCGATTTCCACCGATGACGTGCGGTAGCCGTGCCAGCGCCAGTCGGACGACGCACCAATCGGCTTCATGATGTGTTCCGCGAACACCTCCGGCAACGGCCGGCGGAAGCGGCGCAGCAGAGCCAGGGCAAGGCGGTTCACCCGGACATCGTTATATTCCCAGAACATGCCCGGCGGCCGCAGCAGACGGGCGTCGCCCTTGCGGCCCTTGCCCTCCATCGCGAGGTTGCGGTTGCGGTCGATCACGTCGGACTTGCCGAACAGCGTGCCCTCCCATTCGGAGGTTTGCTGCAAGAGATGGCGCCAGGTGATCGCACCGTTATGCGGTCCGTCGAATCCGCCATCATCCACCGAGGCCGCCACGGGGTCGTCCAATTCGGCAATCAGCCCGTCGGCGACAGCAACGCCTGCAAGCAGGCTCAGATAGCTCTTGGCGACAGAGAAGGTGAAATCGACCTGACGCGTGTCGCCCCAGGACGCCACCACGGCGCCATGGCGCAGGATCAAGCCGTTCGGTGCACCACGTGCGCGGATCGGCCCGAGGATTTCGTTGAACGGCGGGGGCTCGAAGAACCCGGCTTCGATATGCGCGCGCAGATCGCGCGGCCATGGCGTTTCATGCGCCGCTGCGAAGCGCACGGCCTCGTCCAGCATGGCGACATCAAATCCCGCGTCGGCTGGTGTCGCGCCCGGCCAGGGTTCCGGGTGCGATGGAAGGGACGACGTCATGCGGCAGAACTCCTTGGCGGCGAGCAGCGGACTATGGCCGCCAGCGGTGGCGGCCACAACTTATGTCTTGTCCACGCCCCAGAACACCGGCGCCGACCCCTTGAGCAATCCTGTGACATTCGATCGCCACGCCGCCTTGGGCAGATATTGGCCGAGCGGAATGGTCGGCACCGACGTGAACGCCGCCAACTGAAAATCCGCTTCGTACTTGTGGCGTTCCGTTTCGGTTGGCGCGTCGATCCATGACTCGTAAGCGGCTTCGAGTTTCGGATCGTCGGGCCAGCCGAACCACGCCTTCGCGCCATTGCTGCGCAGCGTGTTGGCAAGCAAGGGATCGACATATTCCGGACCAGGCGCGCCGGCGGGGAACATCGACCAGCCGCCCTTGTCGAGCGGCGCCTTGGATGTCCGCCGCTGCACGATCGTGCCCCAGTCTGTCATTTGTTCGTCGAGCTTGATACCGACCTTGCGGAACGCCTCCGCCGCCACCAGGGTCGTCGCGTTATAGATAAGCTGGTCCGTCGGATGCATCAGCACGACGGGACTGCCGTCGTAGCCCGCCTTGTCCAGCATCGCTTTCACCTCGCCGGTGGTCCAGCGCTTGCGGCGGAAGTCCATGCCGGCATTGTTAGCGCATGGCGAGTCGGGCAGGAAAAAGCCCATCGGCGCATGCCAGGTGGAGCGGTCCTCACCCATCGCGGCGATCATCGCCTCCTGCGGGTCGATCGCCGCCATCATGGCGCGGCGCACGCCAACATTGGCGGTGGGGCCGACGATACTGTTCGGCCGCAGGATCGCCACGGTGCCGTAGATGTCGAGCAATCCCGTGATTACGCCTTGCTGCTTTGCCAGCATCGGAATCAGGTCCGGCTGCGGCAGTTCCACCCAATCCACCTCGCCAGCAGTCAACGCATTCGCCGCGGTGGCCGGGTCCGGGATCACGCGCCACTCCACACGATCGAGCAATACCTTGTGGCCGCCGGCATTGTACGACGCAGGTTCCTGGCGCGGCACGTATTTGTCGAAGCGCGCGAACGAGGCGTGGATGCCGGAGACGTATTCATCCGGCAGGAAACGGAACGGACCGCAGCCAACGATCTCGGTGAGTTGCTTGAACGGATCGGTGGCGGCGAGGCGCTCCGGCACCATCACCGGCTGCGGCTGCACTTTGGACAGGAAATGTGCCAGCAGGGGAAACGGCTTTTTCAATCGCCAGACAATCGTGCGATCGTCCTTGGCCTCGATCGCGTCCACCCTCGCGTTGATCGTTACGCTGACGGCGTCGCGTTTCAGCCAGCGTTGCAGGGAGGCGACGCAGTCGCGCGCCAGCACCGGCGTGCCGTCATGGAACAGCAGGCCGTCGCGCAGCTTCATGGTCCAGCGCTTGCCGTCGTCGTCGATGACGTGGCCCTCGACCATCAACGGCTGCGGATTGAATTTCTCGTCGCGACCATAGAGTGTCTCATACACCATCAGCGAGAAATTGCGGGTGACAGTGGCGGTGGTCCACACCGGATCGAGGCTGGTCAGGTTGGCTTGCGGCACGAAGCTCAGGGTTTTCGTGTTGGCCGCGACGGCCGGGCACGCGAGTGGCGTAGCCAGCGCCGCGGCGGCGCCCGCCAGGAATGTGCGCCGTTGCATGATCGTTCCCTCCACGTGATTTTGAGCGAACCGGGGTGGACCCGGCGGCTGGCACATGGATGATCCGATGCCGGGCGCCGGGTCAAGTGCGGCCGGACCTCGCAAGGCTGGGTGGGACTGCGCTTGCGGCGCACCATATGCTCAGGGTTGGCAAGGGAGACAGCGAGCGATGACCGAGATACCAGCCGCCTTTATGGACCTGCTGCAGCAGAAGAAGGCTTTCGCGAACCTGGCTACGGTGCTGAAGGATGGGTCGCCGCAAGTGACGCCGGTGTGGTTCGATTACACCAACGGGCACGTGCGGGTGAATACCGCCAAGGGTCGCGTGAAGTCGCGTACCCTGCGCGAGGGCGCGCACGTCGCGATGGCGATCCTGGACCCCGACAATCCGTATCGCTACCTGCAAATCCGCGGGCAGGTGCTGAGCGCGACCGAACAAGGCGCCGAGGCGCATATCGACTCGCTGGCAAAGAAGTATCTCGGCAAGGACAAGTATCCGTTTTCGCAGCCGGGCGATGTGCGGATCATGTACGAGATCGAGCCGATGGCGGTGCAGGTTATGGGCTGAGGGTTGGAAAGATACTCCCCCTCCCGCCGCCCTTGGTCCGCTTCGCGGCCCAAGCCCTCAAGGGGAGGGGGAGTATTGGCTCTGCCCCACCCGCAGCACGCTGTCGAGCAAGGCCTTGGTGTAGGGGTGCCGCGGTTCGGCCAGCACCTGCGCGGCGGCGCCCTGTTCGACGATGCGGCCGTTCTGCATCACCGCGGCGCGCTCGCATAGCAGCCGGACCACGGCCAGGTTGTGCGACACGAACAGGTAGGCCAGCCCGTGCCGCACCCGCAGCGCCGCCAGCAGCTCGATAATCTGCGCCTGCACCGACACGTCCAGCGCCGAGGTCGGCTCGTCCAGCAGCAGTGCCCGCGGTTGCGGTGCCAGGGCACGGGCGATGCAGACGCGCTGCTTCTGCCCACCGGACAATTCGTGCGGATAGCGCGCCATGAATTCCGCGCCCAACCCGACATCCGCCAGCAGCGCGGCGACCCGGTCGCGCAAGGCGGCTCGGCTGTGGCCGCGGAGCACGCGCAACGGTTCGGCGACCGCGGCGAACACGCTCATGCGCGGATCGAGCGCGGCGTGCGGGTTCTGGAACACCACCTGCACCTGCCGGCGCAGCGCACGCAGCGCCATGTCGCGGCCGTACGTGATGTCGGCGCCGAGGAACAAGACCCGGCCCTCCGATGCATCCACCAGGCGCAGGAACAGGCGCAGCATGGTGGTCTTGCCGGACCCGGATTCTCCCACGAGGCCGAGCGCCTCGCCCTCGTGCAGTGCCAGGTCGACGCCGTCCACGGCGCGATGGGCGCCGAAGCGCACAACCACGTTTTCAGCGGCGAGCAAGCGGGTCATGCGGCGTAGCAGGCGACGCGATGCTGCTCGCCACGGCGATCGCCTGAGGCGGCGCCGGCGCGATCGCCGCTGCAATTGCCGGCGGGATCTCCCGCGCGGTCACCGCAGAGGCGCGGCGGCTCATTGCGGCAGACCGGCATCGCCAGCGGACAGCGGGGGTGGAAGCGGCAGCCGGGCGGCGGGTTGCGCAGCGACGGAATGCTGCCGGGAATGCCGCGCGGGAGACGGTCGGGGCGGTCGAGGTCCGGCACGGCGGCGAGCAAACCGCGTGTGTAGGGATGGCGTGGGTTGGAGAGCAAATCGGCGGTCGGAGCGTCCTCGATGATGCTGCCGGCATACATCACCACCACGCGGCGGCACAGCGCGCCGATCACGCCCAGGTCGTGGCTGATCAGGAGCAGGGTCAGGCGGAGGCGGGTCACAAGGTCGGCGATCAGCGCCAGCACCTGGCGTTGCACGGTGACGTCCAGCGCGGTGGTCGGCTCGTCGGCCACCAGCAGGCGGGGATTGCCGGCCAGTGCCTGGGCGATCAGCACGCGCTGGCGCATCCCGCCGGACAGCTCGTGCGGGTAGCGGGGCAACAGGGCGGCGGCGGCGCGCAGTTGCACGGATTCCAGCAGGGCCACGCTGCGGTCCGCGATGCCACGCCGATGGCCGTGGGCGCGCAGCACGTCCGCCATCTGGTGGCCGATGGTGAAGACCGGGTTCAGGTAGGTGGCGGGGTCCTGGAACACCATGCCGATGCCGGTGCCGCGCAGCCGGCGCAGCGCCGGGCCCTGCATGCGCAGCACGTCCTCGCCAGCGAACCGGATGCTGCCGGAGACGATGCGGGCGGGTGGCTCGGGGTTGAGGCGCAGCAGACTGCGAGCGAGGACGGACTTGCCGCAGCCGGTTTCGCCGACGATGCCGACCGCCTCGCCTTCCGCGATGGCGAGGTCGATGCCGTTGAGCACTTGCGCGGTGCCTTCGTAGCCGTCGAAGGCGAGGCGGTAGTCGCGCACCTCCAGCAGGCTCATCCGCGCGCACTCCGCGGATCGAGGATGTCGCGCAGGCCGTCGCCGAACAGGCTGAAGCCGAGCACGGTGAGGAAGATGAACAAGCCGGGGAAGAAGCTGTACCACCACTGGTCCGGCATGTAGCTGCGGGCGACGGAGATCATCGCGCCCCATTCCGGCGCCGGCGGCTTCGCCCCCAGGCCGATGAAGCCGAGCGAGGCGGCCGCCAGGACGGCCAGGCCCATGTCCATGCTGGCCTTCACCACGAACGGGGAAAAACAGTTCGGCAGGATGTGGCGCGTCAGGATCCAGGTGTGGCCGGCGCCCATGGTGCGGGCGGCTTCCACGTAGGGCTCGCCGCGCAGGGTCAGCGCCTTCGCCTCGATCAGCCGGACGTAGCCGGGCCACCACACCAGCGACAGCGCCACCACTCCGTGCAGCGTGCTGGGTCCGAGCGCGGCGACGATGGCGAGCGCCAGCACCAGGCCCGGCACCGCCAGGAACACGTCCGTTACGCGCATGATCAGAGCGCGCAGGATGCCGCCTCGGTAGCCGGAGACGACGCCCAGCGGCACACCGATCAGCGCGGCGACGCCGGTGATGGTCAGCCCGACCCAGAGGCTGGTGCGGGTGCCGATGATGACCCGGGTGCAGATGTCGTCGCCCATCTCGTCGGTGCCGAACCAGTGCAGCGCGGACGGCGGCTGGAGGCGCTGGGCCAGGTGCATGGCACCGGTGGCGTCGGCCGGATCGGGCACCAGCCAGGGGCCGATCGCGGCCAGGAGAAGGAACGCCGCCACTAGCGCCAGGCCGAGCAAGGCTGACGGGCTGCCGCGGAACGTCCAGACCAGGAAGCGCAGCCGGCGCAGGGCGGGGCTGCCTTCCTGGGGGCGCGGCAGGGCGATGTCGCTCATGCCGACTTGGTCCTGGGATCGAGCCAGCCGTACGCCAGGTCGATCAGCAGGTTGGTCAGCATGAAAGTGACGCCGATGACCAGCGTGACGCCCATCACCGGCTTGAAATCCGAGGCGATGGCCGACGACACCGCGTAGAGGCCGAGGCCTGGCCAGTCGAACACCGTCTCCACCAGCACGGTGCTGCCGAGGGTCCAGCCGAAGCGCAGGCCGATCATGGCGAGCGTCGGTAGCATGGCGTTCTTCAGCGCCAGCCAGCCGATGACGCGCCAGGCCGGAACGCCATGCGCTCGAGCCGCGGTGACGTAGTCGGAGCCGAGCACCTCGATCATCTCGGCGCGGTTGACGCGGAGGATGGCGGCGAGCGACGGCAGTGCCAGCACGAAGGCAGGCAGGATCGCGTATTGCAAGGCTTCGGTGTACACGTCCCATTGCCCGGCGAGCAGCGCATCGACCAGGATCATGCCGGTGAACGCCGGCGGTGGCGCGGTGGCGACCGAGAGCTGGCCGCTGGTCGGCAGCCAGCCGAGCCGGACACTGAACAGGAGTTGCAGCAGCAGGGCCGCCCAGAAGGCGGGCAGTGCGACGCCGGACACCGCCAGCACTTGGATGGCGTGGTCGAACGGGTGGTTGCGCCGCACCGCCGCGAGCATGCCCAGCGGGACGCCAACCACGACGGAGAACGCCATCGACAGCAGCACCAGTTCCAGCGTGGCGGGGAAGTAGCGGATGAGGTCGTCGGATACCTGGTCTCCGGTCTGGATCG